>JAPOKK010000199.1 GCA_029977665.1 Pseudomonadota bacterium
CGTCGCCCGCGGCCTCGACATCGCTATCGTCCTGCGCAGGACGCCCGCAGCGCTCGAGTCGCAGCAGGCGGCGGGTCCCGAGCCCGGTCGCACGCGTGGCGGTGAGCCGGGCCTGCACCGCGCGGCTTGATGGCAGGCGCGCAGCGGCACGCGCGACATCATGAGCGACAGGCCGCAGCCGTTGATCAACCGTGGCGACGATGGCTTCGGTGAAGCCGCGCTCTATGACATCGTCGAGAATCAGCTCCGCGACGGCGTGCCGCCGGCGGTTGCCGCGACGCTCTATCGCCTGATCGCCGCCGGCGAATCGCGCGCCGACGCGGTGCATTACATTGCCTGCGTCTTGTCGGTCGAGTTGTTCGAGATCCTGGTCAACGACGGCGCTTTCGACGAGGCGCGTTACGACGCGAACCTGGCCGCGCTACCCGCGCTGCCCTACGACAGCGACGCGCTCGAAGATACTGCCTGAGCCGGGCGGACGCCTGGATCGCCGCGACGTGTCGATTCATCGTGCCGCGTGCTCAAGACGCCGACCGGCGGACCGAAACAAGGGCATGAGCACGCCACGTGACGACATCGGCGCCACCGCCATGAACGATGCCGAGCAGGCCTTCCTGCTGCGCGAAGGGCCGGATGCGCTGGCGCGGCAGCGCGAGTCGCACATCGCCGCCGGACGGCGGCGCGGGCGCGAGCGCATCATCAACAGCACCATCGCGCTGCTCGGTCTCGGCGTGCTCGGCTGGCCGGCGGCGCCGATGGCCCTGTTCGTGCTGCTCGGCCTGGTCGCCGCGTGGCTGGCGGACGTGGTCAAACTGGGCGTGGCGCATCAGCATGTCGTCGACGGCGAGGACCTGCGCCTCGCCGATGCCGAGGTCTGGGGGTTGGTAGCCGGTAACGGCGCGGCTGGCGCGCGCCGCCAACGCATGCGTCTCGCGCCGTGGGCGCAGCTCGCGCTCGCCGGCTGGCTGCTCGCGGGCCTGGCCTTCACCGCCGTCTACGAGACGCAGCGCCTCGACGGCGTCGATCTCCTCGCGCTCAGCCTGGCACACCCGGACATGCTCGCCGTGCTCGCTGCAACACTGCTCTGGCAGCTCGGCGCCACCGCGTATGGTACGCACCGGCAGCTGCGCACGGACGAGCCGATCGGCTTCGAGCCCTTGTTGGATGCCGTATGCTACGGCGCCATCGTGTTCCTGTGGATGGTCTGCGGGAGTATCGCCGTGGAACTCGCGGCGGTGCTGCGCGGCGCGGCGCCCGCGGCGCTCGGCATGACGGTGCTGGTCGTCGTGACCCACCTCGTACTCGCCTGGCGCGGCGTGGGCGAGCTCGCCGCGGCGGCCGACGCACGGCGCCGTTCGGAACGGCTTGGCCGGCTGCTCTCGGCCGCGCAGCGCAACGCGGATTGAAGCCGGCCGCCGCGTACGGCGCGGCCGGGAGGGCACGCTCCGCGTGTAAACTGCCCGAGACCGGTCGTGCCCGCCGCGCGGCCGTGCGCGGAGTCTATTTATGCACGAACTGAGACTGCAGGAAATCGTCGTTTTCCTGGCGGCTGCCGGGCTCGTCATCCCACTCGGCAAGCGGTTCAACCTGAGTCCGGTGCTGGGCTTTCTGGTCATCGGGCTGGTGGTCGGCCCGCATGGCCTGGCACGTTTCGCCGATGCCTACGCCTGGCTCGAGATGGTGTTGATCACCGATGTCGAAGGCGTCAGCACGCTGGCCGAACTCGGCGTCGTGTTCCTGCTCTTCATGATCGGTCTCGAGCTGTCCTTCGAGCGCCTGTGGGCGATGCGCCGGCTGGTGTTCGGCATGGGCTCGGCGCAGATCGGGCTGACGGCCATTGCCGTCGGCGCCGTGGCTATCGCGTTCGGCAACTCGGTCGAGGCTGCGGTCGTCCTCGGCGCCTGTCTCGCGCTGTCGTCGACGGCGGTCGTCATGCAATTGCTCACCGAGCAGGGGCGCTTCGGCTCGACGGTCGGCCGCGGCAGCTTCGCGGTGCTGCTCGCGCAGGACATCGCGGTCGTGCCGATCCTGTTCATCGTCGGTGCGCTCGGGGCGGGCGACGAGGGCGGCGTGTTGATCGCCCTGGCCGGAGCGCTCGGCAAGGCGCTGCTCGCGGTGGTGCTGATCCTCGGCATCGGGCGTCTCGCGCTGCGCCCCTTGTTCCGCTTCGTCAGCGGCGCACGCAGCCCCGAGCTGTTCATGGCCGCGACGCTGCTGATCGTCATCGCGACCGCGGCGCTCACCGAATCGGCCGGCTTGTCAGCGGCGCTTGGTGCGTTCCTCGCCGGATTGCTGTTTGCCGAGACCGAGTTCCGCCACGAGATCGAGGTCGACATCGAACCGTTCAAGGGCCTGCTGCTCGGGCTGTTCTTCATGTCGGTCGGCATGATCATCGATCCCGCCGAGGTGCTCGCCGAGCCGCTGTGGATCCCGCTCGCTGTGCTCGGGCTGTTCGCACTCAAGACCGTCATCACCGCGCTGCTGGCGCGCCTGTTCGGCTTCGGACTGCCGCACGCGACGGAAATGGGACTGGTCCTCGGCCAGGGTGGCGAGTTCGCCTTCGTCGTCGTCGCGCTGGCCATGAATCATGCCCTGCTGCCGCCAGAGACGGCACAGTTCATGCTCATCGTCGTGGCGCTGACGATGTTTCTCACTCCGCTCGCGTTCCGCCTCGCGCGCGCGGTCGGCGCAGCGCTGGAAGTGCGCGCCGGTGGCGGTTCGGATGACGAGCTGGCCGACGACATCGCTCCCGACCTGGCTGATCACGTCGTGCTGGCCGGGTTCGGGCGCACCGGGCAGCTCCTCGCCGCGTTACTCGATCGGCAGCAGATCGTCCACGTCGCGATCGATCTCGATGCGGCGCATGTCGCCGCCCAGCGGCGCGCCGGTGCGTCGGTATGGCTGGGTAACGCGACGCGCGGCCCGATGCTCGAACGCCTGCACATCGCGCGGGCCGCGGCACTGGTCGTCACCACCGACGACAGCCACATGGCCGAGCGCGTCGTGACGGCGGCGCGCGCGCTGGCGCCCGAGCTGCCGATCGTGGTGCGCGCCCGTGACAGCGCGCATGCCGCGCGCCTGCTCGCCGGCGGCGCGACGCAGGTGGTGCCCGAAGTGTTCGAAGCAGGCCTGGAGATGGGCCGCATGACGCTGGAGCATGCGGGCCTGCCGGCCGAGGCCGCACGCGAGCTGATCGACAGCGCGCGCGTCGAAGGCGAGCACGCTCTCACGCGCCGCGGGCAGACCTGAGTCAGGCCGGGCGCGGACGGTGGCGATCGTCCACTGTGTCGCGCGGCAGGTAATCGAGGAAGCCGTCGCGGATCGCGCGGCCGCCGTCGACGTCGCGCACCTCGAAGCGCAGGCGCCCGGCCGCGGGCGCGTCCTCCCAGGCAAGGTCGAGCGTGCAGGGCAGCATCACCAGGGCGTTGAAGCGTCCGCCGAGTCGGCGCACACGCCGTGGATCGCCGCCGAGGCAGTGCCCGACCAGTGCCGAGACCACGAGCGCCAGCGTCGCGGTACCGTGCAGCGGCGGACGGGCCATGCCGGCGGCGGCGGCGACGGCCATCTCGGTATGCAGCGGATTCCAGATGCGCGCGCACTCGGTGTAGGTGTGTGCGAGGCCGGCGACTGCGCGCAGCGTGAGGTGGGACGGTGCGGCCAGCGGCAGCGGATCGCGATGCGGCAACACTTCGTCCCAGCGTGCAGGTCCGTGCAGGGTCTCGCCGAGGAACAGGTTGCCCTGCCAGGTCCGCGCGAGCGGCCGGCCGTCGGCATCGACGGTGTCGAAGCGCCAGCCGAGGTAGATGCCGGGGCGGCGCTGTTCGACGCCGATCACCGTCGCCCGGCTGCGCACGTCGCGCGGCGGGCTGAGCGGGCCGAGCAGTTCCAGGTCGTGCGTGGCGTGCACGGTGCGCCGCATGTCGACGCCATTCGCGCCGAGGCTGTCGACGAGCGCCGGCCATTCGAGGCAGACCGGGAAGACCGGGTGCACGGCGAGCGCGCCGGCAGTGTCGTCGAAGTAGCACGGCCGGACGTCGTCGAGTGCGGCGGCGTAGGCCATCGACCAGCGCGCGTCCAAGCGATGTTCGAACCAGCGCGTCTGGTAGCCGACCAGGGAAGCATCCAGCGTCATGGCATGCCCGGATGGGGAAATGGCAGCTACTGTAGCGCATCGCGGCCGGGTTACACTGCGGCGACGAGGGGGTGCCGGAAGTCGCGATGAATTTCGAGCTGGTCAACGCCGTCGCGCAGATCGTCGCGGCGAGCGGCGTCATCTTCACCCTGGGCTACCTGGCCGTGGAGATCCGCCAGAACACGCGGGCCTTGCGCCGCAGTGCCTACCAGGAACTGCTCAACTACGTGACGAACGCGAATCTCATGCTGAGTGCCGATCGCAGCCTGTGTGAACTCTCGATTCGCGCGCGCAGCGGCCTCGGAGGGCTCGACGAGCCTGACCAGATGCGCGTGCTCGCCTGGTACGGCACGGTTTTCCGCCACTACCAGAACGCTTTCGGCCTGTTCCACGAGGGCGTCATCACCGCGCGGCAGTGGCAGAGCATGTCGGCGCCGATGGACCGCCACCTGCAGAGCGTCGGGGGGCGCGAGATCTGGCAGCGCGTCAGCCAGCAGCTGCTGCCCGACTTTCGCGCCTTCGTCGAAACGCGGATCGCGCAACAGCCGTCACCCTGAACGGGCGCCACGCGGCGCGCGCGACGCCGGCGCCCGCACACGCCGTGCCTGCCAGGCGTCAAGCCTGCAGCCGGGCGGCCGCTAAGCGGTCCATGGAACACCGTGAATCCAAGCTCTTGCGCGCGCTGCGCGCGGCCCCGATTGTCTTCGCCGGACTGCTCGCGCTGGCCGCGCCGACGGTCCATGCGGCCGCCGACGTGCGTATTCTCATCGACGTCTCCGGCAGCATGAAAGAAAACGACCCGCGCAACCTGCGCGTGCCGGCCATGCGCCTGATGAGCGAGCTGCTGCCGGCAGGCACGACGGCGGGGGTATGGCTGTTCGCCGAGCAGGCCAGCGAACTCGTCGCGCCGGGGGCCGTCGATGACGCCTGGCGCGAGCGCGCCCGGCGCGAGCTGCCGCGCATTCACTCGCGCGGCCTGTTCACCCACATCGAGCAGGCCCTCGATGCGGCCACGCGCGGCTGGGATGCGCCGGCTGACGGAATCGAGCGGCACATCGTCCTGCTCACCGATGGCGTCGTCGACGTCTCCAAGGTCGCCGCCGAGAGCGCCGCCTCGCGCGAGCGCATTCTCGGCGCGCAGCTCGATCGCCTCGCTGCGCTCGACGTCCGCGTACATGCCGTCGCGCTGTCGGACAACGTCGACCAAGCGCTGATGACGGCACTCACCGAAGGGACCGGTGGCTGGCTCGAACGCGCCGACGACGCGGCGCGCCTGCAGCGTATCTTCCTGCACATGCTCGAGCAGGCCGCACCGCCGGTGACGGTGCCGCTCGAAGGCAATCGCTTCGACATCGACAGCAGCGTCTCGGAGCTTACCCTGCTCGTGTTCCGCAACGATGATGCCGCCGTCACCCTGACCCCGCCCGGCGGCGCGGCGTGGAGCGCCGACAACCACCCGCCCGCCGTGCAATGGCGCCACGAGGCCGGCTACGACCTCGTCACCGTGAGCGCGCCGACACCGGGTTCCTGGCAGTTCACCGGCACCGACGACGTCGACAACCGTGCCGTGGTCGTGACCGATCTCGCGCTCGAGATCGAGCGTCTCGCACCGGCCTTGCTGGCGAGTGCGAGTACGCCGGTGCGTGCCCGGCTGACCTCGGGCGGCGCGCCACTGGCGCGTCTCGAACTGCTCGACCTCGTCGATGCGCGCAGCACGCTCGACGCCGCCGACGGACAGCAGCACGCCGGCGCGCTGGCCCTGGACCGCGAGCAGGCCGTGTTCCACGGCGCGCTCGGTGGCGGTGGCATCGTGCCGGGCGTCTATCGTCTGACCGTGACCGCCGACGGCGGCACGTTCAAGCGACAGGTCAACACGCGCGTACGCTTCGCCGCCGATCCGGTCACCGTGCGCTACGTGCTCGACCCCAACGTCAACGATGCCGTCGCCGTCGAAGTGGCGGCCGACGCGGAGCTGACCCGGGCGCAGACGCTGAACGGCTACATCGGCATCACCGATGCGGACGGCCAGGCGCGGGCGTTGGCGCTGCCGCCGCCGGTCGACGGCCGCGCACGCCTGCGCGTTCCGGCCAGCATGGCCGGCGTGCACGAACTCGCGCCGCGCCTTTACGTCGATGACGCCGACGGTCGCACGCTGCGTCTCGAGCCCGCACCGCAGCGTTTCGAACTCAGCCATGTGCCAGCGGCGCCCGAGCCGGCAGCTACCGCTGAGGCGCCCGCTCCCGACGCGGGGCTCTCGTGGCCGCTGCTGGCAGGCTTGCTCGGCGTCGGCAACGCGCTGCTCGCCGGTGGGCTCGCGCTGATCTGGCTCACGCTCGGTCGCACGCGCGCGGCCAAGGAGAAACCCGCATGAACCTGCCAATCTCGACGCTCGAACTCGCGCTCGCCATCCTGTGCGCCGAGTTCGCCCTGGTCGCGCTGGTCGTGCCGGTCGTGCTGCTGCGCCGGGAGCGACGCCGCGCAGCCGGCGACGCCGCCAGCGCGGCGAACGCGGTGGATGCCGCGCAGGAAATGATGGATGACGTCGAGCAGGCCGAACCGGCGCGCCGCGAGGCGCTCGCGACGATCTTCGCTTCGACCTACAACCTCGAAGAAGGCGAGGTGGCCGAGCGAGTCGACGAATTCATCGCGCGCGAGCAGGCTTTCTACCAGGTCATGACCAGCGTCTATCTCGAGCGCGACAGCGCGCGTCTGAAGGAAATCCCCGAGGAACTGACCAAGGTCATCTCGCCGTGGATCCGGATGACGCCGAGCAACATGGTGGATGCGGCCGAGGTCGACGCGCTGACCGAGTCGAACAGTGCGCTCGGCGCCGAGCTCGAGGAGACCCGGCGCAGCATGGACGAGTTGATGGCCGAGTACATGAAGGCGTTCCACAAGAACGCCGCGAGCCGCGACGGCGCCGCGCCCCTGGCGGCAGCCGCCGGCGCCGCGCAACGTAGCGCCGCTGAGGATGATGACGTCGCGATCCTGGACGGCGACGACAGCGACGCGGTGTCGGTGTCTGCGGCCGCCGCCGAGCTGGCTGCCGAACTGGCCACGGACACCGGGGGCGCAGCGGTGGTCGGGGATGACGCCATGACGCCTGCCGACGATGCCGCCGAGGTGACGTCCGTCGGCGCGGAAACCGTGAGCGGCCTGGAGCAGGCCGACGACGCGTTGGCCGACATCGCGGCCGATATCGATGCGCTCATCGACGA
>JAPOKK010000234.1 GCA_029977665.1 Pseudomonadota bacterium
CAAGCTCGCGTCGAGACTCGCCTCGGAGTCGATCAGGAACTGCCCCGACACGACCACGCGCTCGCCCGCCTCGAGACCGCGCACGATCTCGACGCGGCCGCCGCTTTCCAGGCCGGTCTCGACCTCCGCCGGACGGAAACGCCCCCCCGCCTCGGCCAGGATCACGCGTGCGCGCGGGCCGCTGCGGATAACGGCGGCGTCCGGCACCGAGAGCACGTCTGCGCGCGGCTCGGCGTCGATCTCGACGTCGGCGTACATTGCCGGTTTGAGCGCGAGATCGTCATTCTCGAACACCAGCCGCACACGCGCGGTGCGGCTCTCGGGGCGGATGGTCGGGTAGACGTAGTCGACCGTGCCCCGCCATTCGCGCGTCGGCGCGAAGGACAAGCGCATGCGCGCGGACTGTCCGCGCCGAACCCAGCCAATCTGCTGCTCGAACAGGTCGACTTCCACCCAAACCGTCGTCAGGTCAGCCAACGCCATGATGGTGGTGCCGGGTTCGACGAACATGCCTTCACGCACGTTGAGATCCATCACGAACCCGTCCTGCGATGCATGCACGCCGAAACGGTGACGCACCTCGCGCGACTTGCGCAGGGCCTCGACCTGCGCCGGCAGCATGCCGAGCGCACGCAGGCGCTCCGCACCGGCTTCAACGAGGCCGGCGTGACCGACTTCCAGGGCCTGCAGGTACTCGTGCTGGGCGCTGACGAGAGCCGGCGAGTAGATCTCGAACAGGAGCTCCCCACGGCGCACCCGCGCGCCCTCGGTATCAGCGACGAGGCGCTCGATCCAGCCGCGTGCGCGTACGTGAACGTGGGCGACGCGATCGGCATCGGGCACGATGTAGCCCACGGTCTTGACCGGCCGGCTCATGGTCCCGCTGGCGACGTCGGCGAGCTGCACGCCGATGTTGTTGATGACCCGGGGATCGATGCGCAGCGTGGCCTGCGGCGTTCCGTCGGCGCCCGCCTGGTCAGCATAGACGGGGACGAGATCCATACCCATGGGTGACTTGCCCGGCTTGTCGCTGCGGTAGGCCGGGTCCATGGGCGCCACCCAGTAGAGCGGCTCGCGCCGCCCGCCGTGCACACTGGCGTCTTCCGCAGAGGGCGAGAGGCCATCGAGAACCCGCGCAGCCAGGAACCCACC
This sequence comes from Pseudomonadota bacterium, assembly GCA_029977665.1. Taxonomy (GTDB): domain Bacteria; phylum Pseudomonadota; class Gammaproteobacteria; genus JACKNG01. Next base: position 1,153 of record JAPOKK010000234.1, read on the forward strand.
CGCGGCCGCCAGGGCGGCGACGGCAATGACGCCGAGTCCGCGCAGCGCGCTCATGGCATGTCTCCGCGCAGGTACTCGAGCGAAACCCAGGCGCGCGCCTGCGCCGTCTCGAGTTCGACCTGCTTGATCTCGACAGCGAGCTCGGCAAGCTCGCTGCGGATCAGCTCGGCGAAATCGGTCAGGTCGCTGGCATAGGTGGTAATCGCGGCGTCGGCGGTCTGCCGTGCACGGACGCGTACGGTCTCACGGTAGAGCCGTGCACGTTCGGAGAGCCGCTGCCAATCGGCGTAAGCCTCGCGCACTTCACGTTCGAGGTCGCGCATGCCGAGATCCCGTTGGATGCGCTCCGCGCCCAGGTTGTGCACGGCGGCGGCGCGGCCGCGATCCTGGCGACGCGAGGTGAACAAGGGCAGCGAGAGCGACACCCCGACACTCGCGAAATCGGGGTATGCCGTACGTACGCCATAGCTGCCCTCGAGCGCGAACGCGGGCTTGTACGCCTGTTCGGCGAGCGCCACGTCATCCATGGCCACCGCAACCTCGGCATCGCGCACGGCAATCAGGGGGTGCGCAGCCAGGCCCGCGATGAGGTCATCGAGCGGCGGCGGTGGCGGCAGCACTGGCAGGTCATCGGGCAGCGGTCGGTCGGCCGCAGGGCCGAGAAAGCGTCGCAGGCCGGCACGTGCAACGTCGGCAAGCCTGCGATGTTCGATGGCTTGGTCCTCGAACAACGCCAGCTCGAGATCGGCACGCAGCGCGTCCTGTGCGTTCATTCTTCCGGCAGCGAAATTGGCGCTCAGCGAATCGATGTTGCGGCGAACCGCATCGGCACTGCGCGCGATGATGGCGCCGATACGCGTGTGAGCCTGCACGTCGAGCCAGCGTTGGCGCACTTCCTTGACGATGCGGCGCCGTTCCAGGCCCATGCGACGGCGCGCGGCCTCGGCCCGGTCACGCTGTTGCTGGCCGCGGATCTCGAGCGTGCGCCCGGGTGGAAAGTCCTGGCGCAAGCCGATTTTGACCTGGGTCATTGCGGCATCGTCGAGGCGGAAGGAATCCAGCGGCAGATTGGCCATGCTGCCGCTGACTCGGGGGTCGGGCAGCTGCGCGGCGGCAACCGCCGACTCGTCGAGGGCGGCGCTACGCGAGGCGAGCCGGGTAACGGCCGGATCGGGCGTGGCGAGCGCGAGTTCGACGACTTCGTCGAACGCCAGCGGATCTTGCGCCGCGGCGTCATGCACGGCGGCGAGCAGCAGCACGGCGAGGCACGCCGGCCGCAACGGAAACTGTGACATGGACCTGCTCCTGTCGGAAACTGGAAGCGCCGTCGACGACGGCGGCAGCGGGTGACGGGCAGGTGCGCTATTCGTTGAAACGGAGAAAGACGAGATGGGATCGCCGGCCCGGTGCGGGACCGCCACGCGCGACCGGCGACAACGCTCCGACCCTTGCGGGCACGCAGAACACCAGCTCCGCGCTGGGCAAACCGACCGGCACATCGGAGCGCGGAAGGTCCGGCAGCGTCGTCGGCTCGCCGGCGGATTGGTGGAGGCAGGCCTCTGGCCGGGCATCGTGACAGGGTTCGGACGGACATTGCGGGCAATCATGCACGGCCGCACCGGCCTGCATGCCCGCCATGGCCTGGCAGGGCGCGATGGCGAGCGCGAGCAGCCCGCAGATCATGAACACGACGTTCAGCAACGCGATCCGGCGCCGCCGCGCGCGCAGGAGGCCGAGGATGGTCGGCCCGCCCGTGGCCGGCCTGCTCCTGGCTGGGCGCGGCATACATGTCATCGAGGCGGTCATCGTGAAAAGCCTAGCAGATGCGCCTGCGGATCGCTCCGACTATCGCTTTTGGAACGTGTGCTGTCGAAGCGCTCCCGGCGTGAGCGAAAGGCAACGCGGGTTGACCGACATATCCCTCCGTACGGCCGGCACTCACGGCACGACAACGATGCCTTGGACCGGAGGTATGCGTCGTGCGTCGAGGGCTGACACGGACCCAGGCCATCACGGTACGGCGCCCTGGGCCCCCGCGACGCAACCATCACGCGACCACGGTGCCCGGCCCGCCCTTTGCGGTAGGGGGTCACAAGCGCACCGTGCGCAGACGAAGCGCATTGCCGACGACGGAAACCGAGCTCAGACTCATTGCCGCAGCGGCCAGCATCGGACTGAGCAGGACGCCTGCCACCGGGTACAACACGCCTGCCGCAATCGGCACGCCTGCGGCGTTGTAGACGAATGCGAAAAACAGGTTCTGACGGATATTGCGCATGGTCGCGCGCGACAGCCGCCGGGCCCGAGCGATCCCGCGCAGGTCGCCCTTGACCAGGGTCACGCCTGCGCTCTCCATCGCCACGTCGGTCCCCGTCCCCATCGCGATGCCGACGGCGGCCTGGGCAAGCGCCGGCGCGTCGTTGATGCCGTCGCCCGCCATCGCGACGATGCGCCCTTCATCCTGCAGCCGCTTCACCACGTCCGCCTTCTGCTCCGGGAGCACCCCGGCGAAGACGTCGTCGATGCCAAGGCGCGTCGCGACGGCGCGCGCCGTGGTCTCGCTGTCCCCGGTCAGCATGATGATGCGCAGCCCGTCTTCATGGAGCGCTCGCAACGCCTCGGGTGTCGAATCCTTGATCGGATCGGCCACGCCCACGATACCTGCCGCCTGGCCGTCGATCGCGACGAACATCGCCGTCTGGCCTTCTCGGCGCATGCGCTCGGCGTCGGCGTCGAGATCGGCGGTGTCGAGTCCCAGGTCGTCGAGCATCGCGCGGTTACCGAGCGCAACAGGAGAGCCCGTGACCGTGCCCTTGACACCTTTTCCGGTGACGGACTCGAATGCCTCGGCCCGGCCCAGCTCGAGTCGGCGCGCTTCGGCACCGGCGACGATTGCCGCCGCCAGCGGGTGCTCGCTGCCACGCTCGAGCGTCGCTGCGAGTCGCAGCACTTCATCTTCGTCGAAGCCAGGCCCGGCCAGCACCTCGCGTAGACGAGTCTTTCCCTCGGTCAACGTCCCCGTCTTGTCGACGACCAGGGTATCGACCTGGCGCAACACTTCGATCGCCTCGGCATTCTTGAACAGGACGCCCAACGCCGCGCCACGGCCTGTCGCGACCATGATCGACATCGGCGTCGCCAGACCCAGCGCGCACGGGCAGGCGATGATCAAGACCGCGACCGCGTTGATGATGGCGTACGTGAACCGCGGCTCTGGTCCGAATATCGCCCAGGCGGCGAAGCTCACCAGTGCGATCGCCACCACGATCGGCACGAACCAGGCGGCGACGACGTCCACCAGCTTCTGGATCGGCGCACGCGAGCGCTGCGCCTCTGCAACCATGTGCACGATCTGCGCGAGCAGCGTTTCGCTGCCTACGCGCTGCGCCTCGATGAGCAGGCCTCCCGTGCCATTGACCGTTGCACCGATGACACGGTCGCCGACGGCCTTGGCCACCGGGATCGGTTCGCCGGTGATCATCGATTCGTCCACCGCGCTTTCGCCTTCGAGGACGCTGCCGTCGACCGGGATCTTCTCGCCCGGCCGTACCCGCAGGCGATCGCCCGCCAGGATGCGCTCCAGCGGCACGTCCTGCTCGCTGCCGTCCTCGGCGACCAGGCGCGCGGTCTTGGGTGCCAGCCCGAGCAGCGCCCGGATGGCGGCGTTGGTACTGCTGCGTGCCCGCAGCTCGAGCACCTGGCCGAGCAGGATCAAGGTCACGATCACGGCGGCCGCCTCGAAATACACCCCGACCTCGCCCGACGCGCCGCGGAACGACGCGGGAAACGCGTGGGGAAACACGAGCGCGACGACGCTGAACCCGTACGCCACGCCGACACCGAGCGAAATCAGCGAGAACATGTTCAGGCTGCGGTTGACGATCGATCGCCAGCCGCGCACGAAGAAAGGCCAACCGCTCCACAGCACGACTGGCGTCGCCAAACCCGCTTCGAGCAGGATACCGATGCGTCGCGGCACGAATGCCTCGAGCGGATTACCCGGCACCATGTGCGCCATGGCCAGTACGAGCACGGGAAGCGTGAGAATCGCGCTCACCACGAAACGCCGCGTCATGTCGACGAGTTCGGCATCATCGGGGGCGCCGGCGTCCATCGGTTCCAGCGCCATACCGCAAATCGGGCAATCCCCCGGACCGTCCCGAACGATCTCCGGATGCATCGGACACGTCCATTGCGTGGACGCGAGCGGCACACCGGCGGCCTCCAGGGCCATGCCGCAGCGCGGGCAGTCGCCCGGCGCGGCTTCCTGTACATCGGGATGCATGGGGCAGGTGTAGGTCACGGTCGAGTCCTCACTGCGGCGGGACAACGCTTTCGATGAGATGGCAGATGGAGTCTCCCTGCGGCGCGCCGTCGGGGAGTTCCTGCCACGTGGCAAGGGCATCCTCGATGCGTTGCTGGAGCGCCATGGCCTCCTCGAGCGCCGCGCGGTTCTCCTCCACCCGCCGGGCGAGGATCTCGCGCGCCCGCGGGCACGGCGAGCCGCCGCGCTCGCTCGTCGACAACAGTTCGGCGATCTCGTCCAGCCGGTAGCCCAGCAGCTGCGCGCGGCGAATGAAGGTCACGCGCACCACGTCCGCGTGGCCGAAACGCCGGTACCCGTTGGAAGCGTCACGCTCGGGCCGGAGCATGCCCATCCGCACGTAATACCGAACAGCATCGGTGGTAGCACCGCTGGCGCGGGCCAATTCTGCGACCGTCATGGGGAGCAAGACCCTTGTGAATGTTCCTGGACTCAAGGGTAGAACATGGGTGCAGGACACGGGTCAAGCGTGCTTCCGCGGGGTTCCGGGGCCATCAACCCGACCCGCCGGCGGGGCAAGGCCCCGCGGCACAAAAAAGCCCGCATTCAGCGGGCTTTCTGGATTCCCAGGGGCATCCCCGGAAGTCTGATTGGTGGAGCCGGGGGGGATCGAACCCCCGACCTTCGCATTGCGAACGCGACGCTCTCCCAGCTGAGCTACGGCCCCACGTGAGCGGGCGCTATTGTAATCCCCTTTTCGCCCCTTGCGCACCGGCCATCGGGCCGCTG
>JAPOKK010000177.1 GCA_029977665.1 Pseudomonadota bacterium
CTGCCGCCGGCGGCGGACACGCATGCGGGGCGGCGCGCTCAGGCGCGCCGACGACGCCAGCCGGCCAGGCCGAGCAGAGCCGGCGCGGCCAGCACCGCGGCCGCGGGCACGGGCACGGCACTCACCGCACCGTCGAAGTTGAAGGTGTCGATACGCCAGGTCGCGCCGGCCGAGTTGTCATCCGGCAGCGGGACGCTGCTCTCGGAGCCGGTCGCGAATATTTCGACGATGACATTACCGGTCAGGCCGGAAAGTGCCAGCAATCCGCTCTCCGTGTCGCCGGGATTGCCGCGGAACGCATCGCCGCTCGCGACCTGCTGACCGTTGATCGACATGCTCCAAGAAGTCGGACCGAGACCGCGACCACCGCTCGAGCCCTGCTCTTCGAAGCTGAAGCCGCTGAGATCAAGGCGGAAACCGGAGGCGACGTCCAGGTTGACCGTGAAGTTGTTGATGTCGTGCCAGCTCTCGGCAGCCACGGCACGGCCGGTGCCCGACACGCCGCGCAGATCCTGCAACGTGCCATCGGCATCGCTCCAGGCGCCGGCAGCCAGGTTGGCGGCGACGCTCTCGGCCGCGTTGACGAAACCGCCGACGCCGTCGTCGAACGTGTAGAGCACGACCGATGCGGCGGACACCGTCACCGGTGCGAGCAGTGCCGCGCACAGGCCGGCCGTGGCCACGCGCCCGGCGCGGCGCGGATTGCGTTGCTGAATAGTCATGAATCAACTCCTGAGAAAAATTGCGGTACGGACCGTGTGCGAATTGCCGTTCCCGTCGTGCTTGTTCGTGCCGGCTGCAGGCGAGGCCATGATGACGCAGCGCAGCCCACTACCGAAGCGCGGTGACTGCGCATCGGGGCGACGCGTACGCGTCGCAGCCCGCTTGACCGCGGCGCGGCGATTACCGAAGCTGCCCGTGGCGCAGCGGTCGCACTGCCCTCGCGCCGGCCGGCAAGCGGCCGTGTGTCAGCACACCGCATGTCCACCGGGTGGCGTGTGTCCACCGGCACGCGGCGAAGCGCTCGACGCCGGCCCGTGTACCCGCCCGTGAACCGAGCTGTTTGCGTCATCATGTTCGAAAAGAATTGCCGCTTCTGCGGCGGCTGACAGCGAGTTTAAGGGCGCGAGGGGATCAGATTAAATATGCATGAGTCTGCCGCTTCGAACGTGATGTGCATCCGGCGCGCCGGTGCCGTGCTGCTGGCGTTGCTCACCCTGGCCGGCATCTCCCCTGCCTCGCACGCGGACGGGCCGCCGTTGCGCGCGCTGGTCGTGACGATCGTCGACCAGGACGGTTTTCTCGAGTGGCTTGTGGCCGACGCCGTCGCCGCCGGGAGCGTCCCGCCGCTCGCGATCAAGACGAGCCACGTGCGCGGCCTGTCGGCGCATCTCGAGGAAGGCGAATGGGACCTCGTCATCGCGCACGCGCATGCCCGCCCCGCGCAGCGCCTCGCCGAGCGCGGCGTGCTCGGCGACGGCACCCCGGTGTTCGCCAACCCCCGCACGATCATCGGCCCAGCCGACGATCCGGCGGGACTGCGCGGCGCGAGCGACTTCGATGCCGCGCTCAGCCGTCTCTTTGCGCACGGCGGCTGCTGGATGCGCCACGAGCACGCCGGGCTCGCCGCATTGCAGCCGCAGCGGGACGAGACCGATGGGCGCTGTGTGCTCGCAGCCGACGGGCCCGGCCCGCTCGCGGCACTCGCGGCGGCACGCAAACACGGCGCCTACACGGTCTGGGGATACCACCCGTTCATGCGCACCGCCCGCGACGGCCTCGCGGCCGTCGTCATCGGCGACCCGCGACTGCTCGCCACGCTGAACGCCTGGACCGTGACCGCCTCGCCACGGCGCGTCGAGGCGCGCGCGCTCATCCGCCTGCTCGCCGCGCCTGCGACGCAGGCCCGCCTGCCGGAATTCCGTCTCGCCGACGACACGCCGAACCAGGCCTGGTGGCCAGCCGCGGCCGCGACGGAAGCCGCGCCGTCGCCGCATGCCGGGCCGGTATCACCGCCGTAGCCCCTTCGCCGCGTTGGGCGCTCAGCGCCGCGACGCCGCTTCAGCGCACGCGCGCTCCGGCCCACAACAGGGCACCGATGGCCGCGCCGACGCCGCCGAACGCGGCATGGCTGAACAAGGGGATGACGGCGCCGTGACGCAACGCCCCGACTTCGAACGCGAACCCTGCGGCCAGCAGCACGACCAGCAGCGGCTTGAGCAGGAACGCACCCGCACCGACGAGGGCCGCCGCGAGCGGGCGTCGAACCAGTGCCGGTGACAGCCAGAAAGCGGCGTCCAGGACCGCCGCGCACAGCAGGTACGCCGGCAGGTTGAGCAGCTTGTGCCCGCCCAGTCCGGCGAACACGGCGGTGCCGGCGAGGTAGCCGAGGGTGGTGACCATGGCCGCCGCGGGCAGCGGGGAACCAGCACGGGCCATGACCAGCACGGCCATGAAGATCACGCCGAAGTGGCCGGGCAGGCCGAGCGAGAGGTCGAACGCCTGGTGGAAACCCGCCAGCAGCACGCCACTGCCAGCAAGCAGCAGCGTATGGACGTGTTTCGCTTCAGGGGCGGAAAGCCTTGAGGCGCTGCTTGTCGATGCAACGGTATGCGGCAGGTTCATGCGCCGTTCCTTTCTCCACGAAGAGTACTGAGAGACCGTCGACCCGGACCGGGCGTGGCCACGGACCGAGGGCGACGAGGGTGTCGGGTTGCGCGGCGAGGCTTGCGCCGTCCATCTCGCGGACGTCGTCGATGCCGGTCGCGTTCATGATCTCGGCGACGGCAACGCTCTGCTCGCTCATCTCGCGCAGGCAGCGCTTCCAGATGTAACGCCCGTCGTTGCCGTCGGCGAACAGGCCGACCCCGGCGAGCGAGCCGATGACGCCGTCGCGCGTGCCGGTGAGTCCGCTGAGGCGAATGCCGACGGCGCGCGCGCTGTCGTGCGCGCGCGCCTGGTCGAGCACCTCGCACTTCGCGGCGCGCCCGAAAGCGGCTACCGCCGCGCCCTGCGCCGGTGTCGCCAGGCACAGCCCGACATCCGAGCCGCTGGCCGCCTCGCCGAGCATGAACACCCGGCAGAACTCGTAGAGCTCGTCGGCGCTACGCGGTGAGCGTACTTCCAGGCAGGCGCTGCTGTTGTGCGAGGTGTAGGGAATGCGGTCGTCGAGCAGCAGCTGGTGGCGCGTCACGCCGATTGCCTTGGCCATGCCGGCCGCTTCCAGCGCCCCGACCAGGCAACGCGCGCGGTAGCCGGTGCCGCGCGTGTCGAGGTTGTCCGTATCGTCGATGCCGATCAGCCAGACAGGTTCGTTCGAAGTCGCTTGCAGCATGCGCGCCGGGGCCGTGAGGGCGTTCAGATTGGGCCGATGATAGCAGAGCACCGCGCTCGTTGCGGCACGCGTCGACATGGCCCGCACGCGCCAAAACGCGCATTTATTTGCACAATATGAATGATATATGCTGAGAGATGCCACTTTTAATCGACGGACGCTGCAACGATGAACATCAAGGTCAGCCTGGCCCTGCGCTGGTCCCTCGGCAGCGAAGACGGCGAGCATAATCTCGACCCGCTGGTATTCGCCCTGCTGCGGGGCGTGCGCCAGGGCGGGCACCTCAACTTCGCCGCACGCGAAGCCGGGGTCTCCTACCGTCACGCCTGGGGCCTGCTGCGCGACTGGGAAACCCGCCTCGGCAAGCCGCTCTTGTCCGCGCGCCAGGGCCGTGGCGCGCATCTCACCGAATTCGGCGAGACCCTGCTCGAACTCGCCGACGAGACCACCGCCGCGCTCGCGCCCGCCCTCGACAGCGCCGCGCTGGAGGCCGGCGCGCGTCTCAGCGAAGCGGCCGATCCGCGTCGCCACCCGGTCGTCATTGTGTCCAGTCACAGCCCGCGCATGCTGGCGCTGCGCGACAGCCTGAACGATCGTCACCGCGTCAGCCTGGACGTGCTCGGCAGCGAGAGCGCGCTGCAGCGCTACCGGCGTGGCGGCGCCGACCTCGCCGGCTTCCACCTGCCACAGGGCGAACTCGGCCGCAGCGTGGGGGCCCACCTGATCGGGCTGCTCGACCCCGCCCGCGACCTCGTGTGGCTGCTCGAGACGCGCACGCTGGGCCTGATTTCACGGCCGCGGCGGCCCTGCCGCACGCTCGACGCACTGGCGCGCGGCAAGCTGCGTTTCATCAACCGGCAGGCCGGCTCGGGCACGCGGCTGGTGTTCGACGGCCTGCTCGGCAATGCCGGTATCGCGCCCGGCACCATCACCGGCTATGCGGACGAGGAGTACACGCACACCGCGGTCGCGGCGCTCGTGGCGAGCGGCAACGCCGACGCGGGCTTCGGCTCGGCCGCCGCGGCGGCGCAAATGAAGCTGCATTTCGAACCGATGGTCGACGAACGTTTCTACATCGTCATGAGCCGCGACGGCGACCCCGCCCTGCGCCGCGCCGTGGCCGCGTTCTGCGACGCACAGACGATCGAGGGCCGCGAGAACATGAAGGGCGACGAACTCAACCCGACCGTCGCGGTACTCAAGCGCGTGCACCGTGCCGGCTTCTGGAAACCCGTCGCGACGCCCCGGCGCACCGACACGGCATGACGGCGGGCGCGGCGGCGCGTATCATCGCGCGCCGCGGAGGGCATTGAGCATGAGCACCAGACACACTGTATTCATCGACGGCGAAGCCGGTACCACGGGCCTGCAGATCGCTGCGCGGCTCGCGCCGCGCAGCGACATCGAGCTGCTCGCGATAGCGCCCGAGCGACGCAAGGACGCGGCCGCGCGCCGCGAGTTGCTGAACAGCGCTGACGTCGCCATCCTGTGCCTGCCGGACGACGCCGCGCGCGAGGCCGTGGCGCTCGTCGACAACCCGGCCACCCGCATCATCGATGCCTCGACCGCCCACCGCGTCGCCGACGGCTGGGCCTACGGCTTCCCCGAAATGCATGCCGGGCAGCGCGAGCGGCTGCGCGCGAGCACCCGCATCAGCAATCCCGGCTGCTACGCCCTGGCCAGCATCGCGCTGCTACAACCACTCGTCACGGCCGGCCTGCTGCCAGCCGACTGGCCGGTCTCCATCCACGCCGTGTCGGGCTACTCGGGCGGCGGCAAAGCCCTGATCGGCGCATTCGAAACAGCGACGGGCGAGGACGCGATCAGCGCCACGACCTATGACTACGCGCTCACCCTCGCGCACAAGCACGTGCCCGAGATCACGCGCTGGAGCGGACTCGGCCACCCGCCGATCTTCCTGCCCGCGGTCGGGCGTTACTACAAGGGCATGCTGGTGCACGTGCCGCTACCGCTGTGGGCCCTGCCCGGGACCCCGAGCGCCGCCGACCTGCATACCGTCTACGGCGCGCACTACGCCGGCGAGCGCTTCGTCGACGTGGCACCGCTCGAGGCCGGCTCGACGCTCTCGCGTCTCGATCCGGAAGCCGTCAACGACACCAACGAGCTGCGCATCTACGTACTGCACAATGACGCCCGCGGCCACGCGATCGTGGTCGGTCAGCTCGACAATCTAGGCAAGGGTGCCTCGGGCCAGGCCGTGCAGACCCTCAACCTGTTGCTCGGACTCGACGAGGGCAGCGGCTTGTGAGTCGACGGGGCAACGACATCGGCGGCGACCGGGGTCCTGTCATATCCCGGTAACATGGCCCACCTAGGCTGCGCCGCGATCGCGCCAGTTGGCCGATCGCCACTCCTGATACCAGCGGGATGCAGCGGCTTGAACTTCGATCGCGACCTCGACAATCTCACGACGCGGCGCCCGAGCGCCTGCCCCTCGTCCGACAGTCCCGTGCGGCGGCCACTGCGGCCCCGAGGCGCGGCATGAAACGTCTGCTCGTCGTGCTCGATTTCGACGGACTACTGGTCGACTCCTACGCCCTGATCCGCGCTGCATTCGCCGATTTCGATCTCGATGTGGGCGATGCCCGGCGCTTCCGCGACCGCCGCAAGTTCCTCAAGTATCTCGGTGGCGGCCGCGAGATCCTGCCCAACCTGGTGCGCGTCGCGCTGCCTCGCAAGCGCCGCATCCGTGCCGCGCTGACCGCGCACTACCGGGCAAGCGGGCGGATCTTCGAGCCGTTCGTCCACTACATCAACGCGATGATCGCCGCACCACGGGTGCACGTCGGTATCGTCAGCCGTAACTTCACCTTCGAGCCCGGCGCGACCATTCGCCACGTCCTGCGCGCCAGCGGGATCGCCGAGCGGGATCTCGATTTCGTGATTCCCCTGTCGGTCGGCTCGCGCAAGCACGACGTGCTCGCGGCGATGGCATCCCCGCGCTACCACGTCAGCCTGCTCGCCGGCGACGAGATCGGCGATTACCGCGCCGCGCTAGCCGGCGACTACACCCCCCTGATCGCAAGCTACGGCTTCGATGGCGAGACGCGCTTGCGTAGGCGCGGGGAGGTGCCGCCAAGTGTGCTGTTCGACTCCCCGGCGGTACTCGCACGGCGCCTGTGGCAACTCAGCGCGCTCTACCTTCCCGACGACACCATGCCGCGCCCGCACGCCGGCCTCGCAGCCTGAGTATCGCGGATCAGCCGCCCGAGGCCGATGCCCTTACCTGGCCCGCCGAGACCAGCCGCGCGCAGATCGCCGCCCCGATCTCGTAGCTGCGCAGACGCGCACGATGATCGTGGATCTGCGTGGCCAGCATGACTTCATCGGCCCCGGTCATGTCGATGAAGCGCTGCAGGCCATCCGCCACGCCGTCCGCATCGCCGACGAAGGCATGCGCGAGCGCCCGCTCCACGCCAACGCGCTCGGCCGGGTTCCAGTAGGCGTCGATGTCGTCGATGGGCGGCTGCAGCTCGCCCGGCGCACCGCGAAACAGGTTGGTGAACTGGATCTGGACCGAGGTGAACAGACGCCGCGCCTCGCGCTCGTCCTCGGCCGCGTAGAGCCCGGCGCCCACCATCACGTACGGTTGTTCGAGATGGGCCGAAGGCCGGAAGGTACGACGGTAGATATCGAGCGCGGCCATCAGGTCCTGCGGCGCGAAGTGCGAAGCAAACGCGAAAGGCAGGCCGAGCCAGGCAGCCAGCTGCGCGCCGAAGGTGCTCGAGCCCAGTATCCACACCGGCACCGAGAGCCCGGCGCCGGGCACGGCGCGCACAGCCTGCCCGGCTTCGGCCGGCGCGAAAAAGCCGAGCAGCTCCTGCACGTCCTGCGGGAAGCGGTCGGGATGCGCCGTCGAATCGCGGCGCAGCGCGCGTGCCGTCAGCATGTCGCTGCCCGGCGCGCGGCCGACACCGAGATCGATTCGCCCGGGAAACAGCGAGGCCAGCGTGCCAAACTGCTCGGCGATCACCAGCGGCGAATGATTCGGCAACATGATGCCGCCGGCACCGACCCGGATGGAGTTCGTGTGCTCGGCGACGTGGCCGATGACCACGGCGGTCGCGGAACTCGCGATGCCCGGCATGTTGTGATGCTCGGCGAGCCAGTAACGATGGTAGCCCCAGCGCTCGGCGTGGCGCGCGAGATCGACACTATTGGAAAAGGCTTCGGCGCAGCTCCCGCCAGCGCGAACGGGCGCCAGATCAAGTATCGAGTAACGCTGCATGGACATCTTGCACTCTCTTTATCGGTCTTCGATCGATGCGTCCTCAGCATAGAGCATCGGCACCGCTTGTTCATAGCGCGCCGCGAGCGACTCCGACTCGACATCCCGTGGGTTTCGCTCCGCATCCGTGCCTGGCCGTTCGCCGCGGCCCCGTCGCCCGGGCTCCGTTCTACCCGCGCCGACCGGCGGACCGGCTCGCGTGGCAACTGAGCACCGGGCGCCGCTCTGTGTCGCACTTCAGGTGCGGTCGAAATCACGATAGTCGTTGCAGACTTGCGCCAGCGCGCCCGGACGTGCCACACCGTAGCCCTGCGCATAATCGACACCAATGCTTTGCAGCATCTTCAGCGTCTCGCTGTTCTCGACCATCTCGCCGACACTGCGGATCCCCATTACCGAGGCAATCGCGGTGATGCTCGATACCATCGCATGGTCGACCGGCTCGGAACACACGTCGCGCACGAAGCTGCCGTCCACCTTGACCAGGTCCACCGGCAGCTTCTTGAGGTAGGTGAACGAGCAAGCACCGCTGCCGAAGTCGTCCAGTGCGAACTCGCAGCCGAGGTCGCGAATACGCGCAATCGAGCTCGCCGCGGCATCGAGATTGCTGATCGCCGTCGTCTCGGTGATCTCGAAGCACACACGCCCGGGATCGATCGCGCTGTTGCGAATCTCTGCCGTGAGGAACTCGAGGAAGCTGCGGTCGGCAAACGACTGGCCGGACAAGTTGATACTCAGCACCGCGCGCGGGATCGCCGCGAATGTGGCGAGCCCTTCCGTCAGCACCGCCTGCACTACCCAGCGGTCGAGCATGCTCATCCGTCCATAGCGTTCTGCGGCCGGAATGAAAGCGCCGGGGGAAATGAGCGAGCCGTCATCGGCGCGCAGGCGAACCAGCAATTCGAAATGGATCGGACCGGCTTCGCTATGTAGCGGAACGATGGGCTGAGCCTCGAGATACAGGCGCTGCTGTTCGAGCGCCTGCGACAGCTCGACCGCGCGCAGCATCTCGCCGTGGTGCGCATCACCGGTACCGCTCGGATCGTAGACGGCCACGCGATTCCGCCCGCCGTCCTTTGCCGCATAGCAGGCCACGTCGGCCCGCGAGAGCAGCTCGACGTGCGTGCTCGCCGCATCGCCGACATTGACGATACCGATGCTGATACCGGCCGAGAACGCCTGCCCGTCCCACACGAAACGGTAGTCCAGCACTTTCTCGAC
>JAPOKK010000401.1 GCA_029977665.1 Pseudomonadota bacterium
ACAAGCACGGCGGCTGCGCCCCGTCGCGCCTGGCGTTATGCTTGGCGGCCAGTCCAGTGGGAGGCAACTGATGAAATTCGGCAAGTACGGCGTGTTCACCTTCACCGATCAGCTCGATGGCGCACAGCTCGCCGAGCTGTGCGGGCGCGTCGAGGAACTCGGCTACTCGACGCTGTGGTATCCGGAGGCATTCAATTACGAGACCTTCGGCGTCGGCAGCTACCTGCTCGCCAAGAGCCGCAAGTTGGTCGTCGCAAGCGGCATCGCCAATATCTACGCGCGCGATCCGGCGGCCTCGGTCATGGGCCACAACACGCTCAACGCGCTCTACGACGGCCGCTTCGTACTCGGCCTCGGCGTCTCTCACGCGCCGCTGGTCTCCGACGTGCGCGGCCACGAGTACCAGCGCCCGCTGGCGACGATGCGCCGCTACCTCGACGACATGGACCGCGCCTGGGAGGCGCTGGGCGGCGCGCCGGCGGTCAAGCAGGTCGTGCTCGCCGCGCTCGGGCCGAACATGTCGAAGCTGTCCGCCGAGCGTACGCTTGGCGCGTTCCCCTACAACATCACGCCGGCCCAGGTGCCCCTGTCGCGCGAGGCGATGGGCGGCAAGGGCGCGGTGATCTGCGAGCAGAAGGTCTGCCTGTGCGAGGATCCGCAGCGCGCGCGGGCCGCGGCGCGTGCGGCCCTCGCGCCCTACCTGCCGTTGCCGAACTACTTCAAGAACTGGTTCCGGCTCGGTTTCGACGAGAGCGATCTCGCCGACGGCGGCAGCGACCGCCTGATGGACGCGATGGTGCTGTGGGGCAGTGTGGCCGACATCAAGGCGGGCCTTGCGGCGTATTTCGACGGCGGTGCCGACCAGGTCGTGATCCAGCCGATTCGTGCCGACGGTGAACCGGGTCCGGACTGGGCTGCGCTCGAGGCGCTGGCGTCCTGACGCAGCGGCGGCGCACGTCGTCCCGGCCGTGTCACGGACGGGGCACAGGGTGAGGAGGGTGTCATGAACGACGATGCGGGGCTGGTGATGCACGGGGCCGCACCGCGGCGCTGTGCCACGGAACGTGGCTGGGCCTGGCTCGCCGAGGGTTGGCAGGTCTTCCGCCGTGCCCCGGGCGTGTGGATCGGCTTGGTCGCCGCGCTGTTCGCGATCAACATCGTCGGCAGCCTGGTTCCAGTCATCGGGCCGTTGGCGCTGACCGTTCTCGGGCCGGTCTTCGTCGGCGGCATCATGCTCGGTTGCGACGAGCTCGCGCGCGGCGGCACGCTGCGTTTCGCACACCTGTTCGCCGGGTTCCGCGCGCACACCGGACCGCTGGCCCTGGTCGGCGCCTTCACGCTCGTCGCCTCGTTCGTCGCGATACTCGTCGTCGGCGTGCTGCTCACGGTGCTGTTCGGCCTCGGCGGTGGTTTCGAGGCCTTCGCTGGCGATGCGTCGCCCGGGGCGGTGCTGCCGCTCGCGGGCGGGCTGTTCGGCGCGCTGGTCTTCGTCCTCGTACTGGTACCGGTCTACATGGCCGTGTGGTTCGCCCCGGCCCTCGTGGTGCTCGCCGGCTGCGCGCCCGTGGCCGCACTCAAGGCGAGTTTCGTCGCTTGCACCCGCAACCTCGGCGCGCTGACGCTCTACGGCGTGGTGCTGGTGTTTCTTGCCATCCTCGCCTCGCTTCCGCTCGCGCTCGGCTGGCTGATCCTGGGGCCGGTTCTGAGCGCGTCGGTCTACGCCGCGTATACCGATATCTTCGCGCCGCCGCACTGAACGGCTGGCGCACTCAGCGCGTATCATGGGCGTCTTGGCGGGTGCGGCGACACGCGTGTGCCGACACCGGCCGCCGCCCGTAACGCATTCGAAAGGAAGGACCATTGTTCAGTTACGTCGATAGTTCGATTCGTCTCCGCCTGGAGGACGAGGGACTGCTGGTCACGCTCGACCGGGACGGCACCGTGGTGCCCGGAGACGCGCCCGGCGCGTTCATGTCGGTGCTGGGGCCGGTGCCGATTCCACGCTTGATTGGCGACGAGGAAATCATGCTCGAATGGTATCCATTCGTACGCCGCACCGAGTTGTCCGCGGTGCTCGAAGCGGCGCACGAGGTGGATGACGGTGGCAGCGAGGCGTTCCGCCACCTGCTCCACAGCTCGATGTCGGTCAATTCGGTGTTCGCCTTGCCGGGGTTCCGCCGCGCGGAGCGGCCGCTGGTACGCATCCATTCGTGCTGCCTCACCGGTGACGTGTTTGGCTCGCGACGCTGCGACTGCGGGCCGCAGCTCGAGGCCGCGTTCGAGCAGATCAAGGATGCCGGCGCCGGCGCCGTCGTCTACATGAGCGGCCACGAGGGGCGCGGTATCGGCCTGTGGGCCAAGGCCGTGACCTACCTGCTGCAGGATCGCGGTCACAACACCTACCAGGCCAACGTGGCACTTGGCCTGCCGGAGGACTCGCGCGATTTCAGCGATGCCGCGGTGGTGCTCAAGTACCTGCT
>JAPOKK010000237.1 GCA_029977665.1 Pseudomonadota bacterium
CGCTCTACGTGACGCTGCATACGCGCACTCGCCTGCGACGCCGCCTGCCGGGGCTGCTCGCCGACGGCCAACTACGCGAGACCGACGCCCGCCGCCACCTCACGGCACGTGCGTTCTTCGCCTGGTTGCTGTTCGTCGCTACGACAATCTTCGGCGCGGTGGGCGCGGCGGCCACCGGCCTCGGTTTCGTTCTCTACCGGCGCCACGCGCGCCATTCGCGCACCTTCGAGGAGTGGTATCGCGAACTGTTCCCAGAGCGCGGCCGGCGCATCTACGAACGCATCTACGACGAGCTCATGCTGACCCGCCGCCAGCGCGAGTCGCGCGGGCAGGTCGTGCCATTCGCCGACGTCATCAACTATGGCAGCCGCGAGCAGAAGCAACTCGCGATCAGCATGATGAGCCGGCACTTCGAACCGCCGTTCGCACCGGTGTTGAAGCGTGCGCTGGAAGACCCGAACAACTCCGTGCGTATCCAGGCGGCGACCGCGATCACCAACCTGGAAGGGCGCTTTTCCGATCGCAGCATGGAACTCGAAGCCCGCATCGCACGCGACCCGTCACCGCGTCACGTCATCGAACTTGCGCGCCACCTCGATCGCTACGCGTTCTCGGGCCTGCTCGACGCCGATCGTACGGCGCGTGTGCGGGCGCGCGCGATCGACCTGTACCGTGCCTATCTCGAGGATGAACCGGACGACTTGTTCGCACGCATCGCGGTGGGTCGCCTGTTGCTGCGCACCGGTGACGAGGAGGGCGCGCGGGCGTGGCTCATCGCGGCGCGCGAGCGTCATGGTTCACAGCCGAGCCTCGACAACTGGCTGCTCGAGGCGCACTACGCGCTGCGCGACTATGCAGCCGTGCGCGCGCTGGCGCGCGAAATCGTCGACGGGCGTTCGACCGACACGGCGCTGGACGTGCTCAGCGCGAGCGCCCGCATGTGGGCCGGCGTGCCGGCCGGCGGAGCGCGCGCATGAGCGGCATGGCGGACGTAGCCCTGGTGCTCGAGGGCACCTATCCCTACGTGGCCGGCGGCGTCTCGACCTGGACCCACGACCTCATTCGCGGCCTTCCCGAGTACACGTTTCACATCGTGACACTGATGCCGCCCGACGCCGATCTCACGATGCGTTACGAACTCCCGGCGAACGTCAGCGCGGTGACGCCGGTCACGCTGCAGCGGCTCGCGCGCGGTCATCGTCGCGTGCGCCGTCAGCGCGAGTTCATCGCGAGCCTGCGCGAACCCATCGAAGCGCTCGTCGACGGTGGCGGCATGGCGGCGCTGGGTCAGGTCATCGAAGCCATCGCACCGCGTCGCGAGGCGCTGGGACAGGAGGTCTTGCTCGACTCGCGGGAAGCCTGGAATCTTCTGGTATCGATGTACCTGGCGCGTTACGCCGAGACATCGTTTCTCGATTACTTCTGGTCCTGGCGCGCGCTCATGGGCGGGCTGTTCAGTCTCATCGTCGCGCCGTTGCCGCGTGCACGTGTCTATCACACCGTCTCGACGGGGTACGCCGGCTTGTACGCGGCACGCGCGCGGCTCGAGACCGGCCGCCCCGCCATCGTCACCGAGCACGGTATCTACACCAACGAGCGCCGCATCGAGATTGCGATGGCCGACTGGCTGTTCGAACTGCCGCTGGTCGGTCTCGGCATCGATCGCCCGGCGCTCGACCTCAAGGATTTCTGGATCGCGGCGTTCGAAGGCTACTCGCGCGCCTGCTACGAAGCCTGCGACGAGGTGATCACGCTCTATGAGGGCAACCAGGCGTTCCAGATTGCCGATGGCGCCGATCCGGCCAAGCTCTCCGTGGTGCCCAACGGTATCGATTTTCCGCGCTTCTCGGCCATCGAACGCCGTCGCACCGAGCGCCCGCCGACCATCGCGTTGATCGGCCGCGTGGTGCCAATCAAGGATGTCAAGTCCTATATCCGCGCCGTGGCACGCTTGCGCGAAAGCGTGCCCGGTCTGCGCGCCCTGATGATGGGCCCGACCGAGGAAGACGAGGAGTACTACGGTGACTGCCAGGCGATGGTCGAGCACCTCGGGCTCGGCGATACGTTCACGTTCACCGGCCGCGTCAAGCTCGACGAGTACCTGGGCGACATCGATGTCGTCGTGCTCACTTCGATCAGCGAGGCGCAGCCGCTGGTGCTGCTCGAAGCAGGCGCGGCGGGCATCCCCTCGGTCGCCACCGATGTCGGCTCGTGCTCCGAGATCCTGTTTGGCCGCAGCGACGAACAACCGGCGCTCGGCCCGGCCGGTGCGGTCGTGCGCCTGTCCGACCCGGAGGCGACTGCGCAGGCCGTCGCGCGGCTGTTGACCGACCCCGAGTGGTATGAGCGCTGCTCGCGTGCGATCCGCGAACGCGTGCGCTGCTACTACCAGGAGCGCGACGTCATGACGGCCTACGGCGAGCGCTACGCGCGCTACTGTGCGCTGCCGGAGCGCGACTGGCGCGCGTCGCCGGCTGCCGAGGAGGTGGCCTGATGGCGGGTATCGGTTTCGTGTTGCGCAAGCTCACGCGCAAGGACGACCTGCTCGGCATTCTGCAGGGCTTCGCGCACTCGGCGCTCGCCTCCAACGGGCCCTGGCTGTTCACGGTGCTGGCGCTCGGCGGCCTGTCGCTGTTCGCCGATGGCAGCGGCCAGCGCGCTGCGCTGCACGAGTTCCGCGTCGTCATCATCTACAACTTCACGTTCTCGCTGGTGCTGTCGGGCCCGCTGCTGATCGTGCTCACGCGTGCACTGGCCGATGCCATCTATGCCGCCGACGTGCGCCAGGCGCCGTCCATGCTGGTCGGGGCGAGCGTGCTGATGGTGATGACGCAGCTGCCCGGCGCCGTGTGGCTGTACTTCGTCTGGGCCGATTTCGCGCCGGCCGTCGCCCTGCTCGCCATCGTCAACCTGCTCGCCGTCGGCGCGATGTGGGTGGTCTCGATTTTCCTCTCCGCGCTGAAGGATTACCGTTCAATTACCAATGCCTTTCTCGCCGGCATGACGCTGTCGCTCGCCGCTGGCTACCGGCTGGCGGATGCGCCGACCGGCGCCGGGCTGCTGCTCGCGTTCACACTCGGGCTGGTGCTCACGGTCAGCATGCTGCTGGCGAAGATCCTGGCCGAGTATCCCTACCCGGTACGCCGGCCCTTCGTCTTCCTGCGCGCGTTCCGTCCCTACTGGCTGCTGGCGCTGAGCGGGTTCGTCTACAACGCGGCCATCTGGATCGACAAGTGGGTCATGTGGACAGCACCGGAGGCGGTCATCGCGCCGAGCGGGCTCGTTACCTATCCGCAGTACGACAGCGCGATGTTTCTCGCCTACCTGACCATCACGCCATCGATGGCAATCTTCATGATGATCGTCGAAACACGCTTCTACGAAGCCTACATCCACTTCTACCGCGAGCTGCAGCGGCACGCCAATTTCGCGCGTATCCAGGTCAATCACCGCGCCCTGGTGCGCGCGCTCGTCGACGGCGTGCGCAACATGATGGTCATCCAGGGTACGGTCACGCTGACCGTGATCCTGCTCGCGCCGCAGATCTTCGAGCTGTTCCGCATCGATTTCCTGCAGCTCGGCATCTTCCGCCTCGCCGTGCTCGGGTCGTTCTTCCAGGTGCTCGTGCTGATGCTGCTGATCGTGCTGGCCTACTTCGACTTTCGCGGCCCGGTGCTCGCCATCCAGGCGTTTTTCCTGCTCAGCAACGGCGTGCTGTCGTGGGGCTCGCTGCAGTTCGGCTTCGCCTTCTACGGCTACGGCTTCTTCCTCGCCTGTCTGGCGAGCTTCGTGTTCGCCTACGTGGTCACGGCGCGCTTTCTCGCCGACCTGCCGTACCAGTCGTTCGTGCGCAACAACCAGTCGGTGGCGACGGTCTGAGGGTGGGTGCGAGGGGTGCTTTCAGGCTCCGCGGCCGTGGTGATCGCGCCAGATTTCCTCGATCGTCTCGGCCAGGGTGTCGACATCGAACGGCTTGGGAATGAGGTCGATGGCGCCGGCGCGCAGGAAGCTGGTGAGATCCAGCGTCTCGGCCTGGGTGGTGAGGAAGATCACCGGCGTATCGGCGAGCGCCGGGCTCTCGCGTAACTGCTTGTAGAGGGCGATGCCCGTGATCCCGGGCATGACGGAGTCGAGCAGGAGCAGGTCGGGCGTGAACTGTGGCGCCTTTTCGAGCGCTTCTTCCGCCGATTCGCAGAACATCAGGGTATAGTGGCCGCCGCGTTCGAGGCCATGACGGACCAGTTCGCGAATGTCGGGAGAGTCGTCGACGTGAAGGATTTTCTTCAGCGGGGGGGTGCTCATGGCGGGGCATTCTACCGGTTCTGTGCTGCGTTGCGCGGACGGCTGCGCCTCGCCTGCACGCTCATTGCCGCCCTCGCGGTGACGCAGCCATTAGCGGCGCAGGCGCCGTGGGCGGGCGATTCGCCCTGTTCGATGGCTTACGTGCTGCAGGCCGACAAGCTCTCGTCCAATCGTCTCGCCGCGCTCGATCGCCTGGCGCGGTCCAGGCGCGACACGATTGTTATCGACCGCGTCTTCGGTGGACTTGACGACGCCTGGTCGATCCCCGAGATCGAGTCACTGCGACGGGCGCACGAGGGGCGCCGCGTGTTCTCCTATTTCTCCATCGGCGAAGCCGAGGACTACCGGCCTTACTGGCAGGCGCCGTGGGGTTTCGACGCGCACGGTCGGCGTTTGCCCGGCACGCCGGATTTCATCGTCGCGCCCAATCCGGATTGGACCGGAAACTATAAAGTGCGGTACTGGGACCGTCGCTGGCAACAACTCGTGCTCGACGATCTCGATCACCTGCTCGGGCAGGAGTTCGACGGTATCTACCTCGACATCGTCGACGCCTTCCAGTTCTTCGAGCACGACCCCGCCAGCGACACCTGGCACGCCATGCGCGAGAACCCGGCCACGGGCCGCAGCTACCGCGAGGACATGGTGCGCTGGGTACGGCGCATCGCGCGGCACGCCCGTGCCCGCCGCGATGATTTCATGATCATCCCGCAGAACGGCTCCGCCCTGCTGCGCCTGCCGGGCTACCTCGAGGCGATCGACGCGATCGCGGTCGAGGACCTGTTCACGCAGGGCGAGAAGGCACAGGGGCGCGACCACACGGAGACGGTGCTCGCCGACCTGGAACTTGCCCGGGCCGCCGGCAAGCCGGTGTTCGCCGTCGAGTACGCCAGTGACGCGACGCTGCGCGCGCAGGCACGGCAGGAGGCCACGGCGCGCGGCTTCGTCGTACTGTTCGCCGATCGCGAACTGACCACCCTCGGCGAGGCGGAGTCGCCGCCGCAGTGCGGCGGCGCGCTCTAGGGACGGTCTGAACGGGCGCGCGCGTCGCTGTAGGAGTGCTCGTCAAGCCGCCTGAGCGGTGCATCGCGCAGCTGCGGTAAGGCGGCAATCTGACGGGCGCAGAGCGGCCCTGAAACAGCTTGCGCCACCGCTGTCGTGAGGCAGCGCAGGGGGCCTCGTTCAGCCGCTCAGCTTGCCGCTGGTGAAGGTCTCGATGGTGGCGGTGACGAGTACCTTGCCGTCGCGGTCGAGCACGTCGAACAGCTTGCCGCCCTCGACCGCCTCGCACATGAACAGCACCACCGCGCCGTCGGGGCCGCCGTATTCCATGTGCACGTCGCCGCCCTCGCTGCGCGCGCAGAAGCCTGGCCGGCGCACCTTGTGTACCGTTTCGCTCGCGGTCTTCTCCACGACGTGCTGCTCACCCTCGAGCACCAGCGTCGTGATCGGGCCGAGATGACGATGGTAGTGACAGTAGCTGTTCGGTTCCCACTTGCTGAGGAAATCGATGCGGCCGGTCTCGGGCTGCACGCCGAGCACCGCGACCCAGTAATCGATCGGATAGTCGAAACGTGGCGAACCCGTGACGCGCTGCCAGGCGATGTCGTCGGTCTTGTAGGCGGAAAGAGCGGGTTGAGTCAGGGCGTGCACGCGGCTACCTCTCGGGGATTGACGACGCCTCGATGCTAGTCAGCGTGGTGGGGCGGCGCAAGCGTACCGTGCGCGGCGCCGGCTCGGCGTTTCGGGGCGCATCCGAACCGTTTCGCCGACCCGGCCGACCATCGGCGCGGCTGCTGGTTTCACGCGTAAAGGAAGCTGACAGCCC
>JAPOKK010000080.1 GCA_029977665.1 Pseudomonadota bacterium
TATATTGGTCAACATAGAGCCTAGCCCGCGCATCTTCTGCTCATACAAAACAGTTTCGGTGGTCATGCAAATAGCGTAGTGGATATACGCCTCTTCGTTCTTAACCGAGTAGTCACGGCAAACGACTTCAAGGACCGTGGTGGTCCCTTCGCCGTTCATCATCCGCTTTACCTTCTCGTCAAACTTACCCTTGGGGTAAAGGATTTCCAGATCAGTAAACCTGATCTTCTTGCGCTCGCGGAACACATGGTCAATCCGATCATCGGGACCAACATCAAGAACCACATGAGGCAGCGGAATTGCTGAGAAGTTGACGGGGTTAATCGCATCGCCTTCTTCAACGGCAAGCACACCAGTGCCAACAGCTAGGTCCATGAACGACTCATGCACCTCTTGGCTGAAGTTCGAGTTCTGGAGAATCTCGAAAACGTATTCGGTTACTTCATCAAGCTAGTTGTCAATGCTCTCGCGGTTCTCAGGAGGAACCTCGCTGCCCGATACTAGATCGGCCCAACGCGCAAAGTTAGGAACAAGCCCAGTCTGAAGGCGGCTGGCAAACTCTTGGACGCCTACAACGGCAGTCTCGTCAAAGATTCTGTCGTCGCGCCGCTGGCCGTGTTCTTCATAGTAGAACGACTCGCGTTGCGGCAAAGCATACTCATAGCATTCCTCAAACAAAGGAACCCAGTTTTCGCGGAATGCCTTTGCCTTGGTGTATCGCTTGATATACTTTTTAGCGGAAGTTTCCATTAATTACCCCCAGAGCCTAGAGCCGATTGGGTCAAATCGACTCAAGTATCCTGCGCCGCCAATCACCCTGGCCGAGGACATCGTCGATCGCCTGTTCGACGCGGTCGCGGCGAACCCGGGATACGCTCTCGGCATCGATCTCGAGGCCCAGACCGTGACGACGCCGTCCGGCGAGACGTTCGCCTTCGATTTCAGCGCAGGTCTCAAGGAGCGGCTGCTGAACGGCCTCGACGACATCGGCGTCACCCTGCAGTACGCCGAGGACATCCGCGGCTACGAAGCGCGCCGCCGCAACGAGGCGCCCTGGCTGTTCGTCTGAGACGGGCGGCGCGCGGCGCGCTTCCGGCGCGACGCCGCGCGCTGACGGGCGTCGCTATCGCACGCTCCTGGCGGTGCGCGACGGCAGCGACGAACCCGGGTCGCCAGGCGGCGTGGCGACCCGGAGCGGCTGCTCAGGGCGAGCCCATGCCTTCGGCTTCCGAGCGCAGCTTGAACTTCTGGATCTTGCCGGTCGCGGTTTTCGGCAGCTCGGTGAAGACAATCGTCTTCGGCGCCTTGAAGTGGGCTAGCTTGCTGCGGCAGTAGGCGATGATGTCCTCGGCGCTGGCGCTCTTGCCGGGCTTGAGCGTGACGAAGGCGCACGGCGTCTCGCCCCACTTGTCGTCCGGTCGCGCGACGACCGCGGCCTCTAGGATGTCGGGATGCTTGTAGAGCGTTTCCTCGACCTCGATGGAGGAGATGTTCTCACCGCCGGAGATGATGATGTCCTTGGAACGGTCCTTGATCTGGAGGTAACCGTCGGGGTGCATCACGGCGAGGTCGCCCGAATGGAAATAGCCGTCGGCCAGTGACTCCTCGGTGGCCTTCTTGTTCTTCAGGTAGCCGCGCATGACGACGTTACCCTTGAACATGATCTCGCCGAGCGTCTCGCCGTCGCGCGGCACCGGCGTCATGGTCTCCGGGTCCATGACCTCGAGATCTTCGAGCACCTGGTAGCGTACGCCCTGGCGGATCAGCGTCTCGGCATACTCGTCCTCGTCGAGATCGGCCCACCAGTCCTGCGGCGCGTTGAAAGTCGCCGGTCCGTAGACCTCGGTCAGGCCGTAGGTGTGGGTGATGTGGAAACCGGCTTTCTCGGTCGCCTTGAGCACGGCAGCGGGCGGCGCCGCGCCGGCGGTCATCACTTCGACCGTGTGCGGCAGCGGTTTCTTCTCGTCCTCGGCGGCATTGACGATGAAGTTCAGCACGATGGGGGCGCCGCAGAAATGCGTCACGCCGTGCTCGTCGATGGCGTCGTAGATGTTCTTCGCCGCGATGCGGCGCAGGCACACGTTGGTGCCGGCGAGCGCCGCGATGGCCCAGGGGAAAGTCCAGCCGCAGCAGTGGAACATCGGCAGCGTCCACAGGTAGACCGGGTGATGCGTCATGTTCCAGGCCATGCTGCAGCCGATGGCGTTGAGATAGGCGCCGCGGTGATGGTAGACGACGCCCTTGGGGTTGCCCGTCGTGCCCGAGGTATAGCACAGTGCCATCGCCTGCCATTCGTCCTCGGGTAGTTCCCAGGGTGCCTCGGCGTCGCCTTCGGTGAGGAAATCCTCGTACTCGAGTTCGCCGATGCGGTCGTGGCAGGGCGCGTCGTCGTCGGCGATGTCGATGACCAGCGGCTTGACCGTGCACTTGGCGAGCGCCTCGCGCACCGTCGGTGCGAACTCGGTGTCGGTCATCACGACCTTGGCTTCGCCGTGGTCGAGGATGAAAGCGATGGCGTCGGCGTCGAGACGGATGTTGATCGGGTTGATCACCGCGCCCGCGGCGGGAATGCCGAACAGGCCCTCGTAGAACGCCGGGATGTTCGTCGCGATCACCGCGACCGTGTCGCCCTTGCCATAGCCGCGCCGCTTGAGCGCGGAGGCCAGCTGGCGGCAGCGGGCAAACGTTTCCTTCCAGGTGAAGCGACGCTTTCCGTGGACGACCGCGAGACGGTCCGGGTAGACGGCGGCAGAGCGCGACAGCCAGCTCAGCGGCGTCAGCGGGACAAAATTGGCCGGAACCTGATCGAGATCGAGCTCGTAAGGGTTCGACGTGCGGTCGTTCATGCGTGGCTACTCCCCAAGCGTTGCGGTATTCGTGGACGTTTCGTAAAGGTGTTCAGCGATCCTGCCAGGTCGGTTTGCGCTTCTCGATGAAGGCGTCGATGCCTTCCTGGCCGTCGGCGCTGAGGAGGTTGCAGACGAGATCCTCCGAGGCCCCGCGGTAGGCGCCGTCGAGACCCTGGTTGGCCTGGCGGTAGAAGGACGCTTTGCCGAGGCGCACCGCGAACTGCGACTTCTCGGCGATACGCGTGGCCAGCGCCCGCGTCTCTGCGCCCAGTGCTTCGTCGGCGACGACGTGGTTGACGAGGCCGATCTCGGCGGCGCGTGCGGCATCGATGAAATCGCCGGTCAGCAGCATCTCCAGCGCATGCTTGCGCGGCACCACGCGGCTCAGCGCCACCGCCGGCGTCGCGCAGTACAGGCCGTTCTGGATGCCGTTGGTGGCGAAGCGTGCGCTGGCCGCGGCGACGGCGAGGTCGCAGCTCGCGACCAGCTGGCAGCCGGCGGCGGTGGCGATGCCCTGAACCTGCGCGATGACCGGCTGCGGCAGCGCGACGATGGCCTGCATCATTTTCGAGCAGTCGGCGAGCAGACGCCGATAGAAGGCCTCGTCGCGGTTGGCGTTCATTTCCTTCAGATCGTGGCCGGTCGAGAACGCCTTCCCGGTCGAGGCGAGGATGACGACGCGGGCGTCGTCGCTCGCGGCGAGGGCGGCAAGGTGCTCGCTAAGCGCGGCAATCACCTCGCTGGTCAGCGTATTGAAGCGCTGCGGGCGGTTCAGCGTGAGCGTCGCGATGCCGTCGTCGAGCTCGCAGGTGACGTCGGCGGCGCTCGTGGCGGCAGCTTGGGGCTCGCTCATGGTGACTCTCCGGGAATTCGGGTGGGACCGTATTGTCGGGGGGTGATCGCGCCCGCGCAAGTCGATGCCCGGCGCCGTGCGGTGAGTTCGAGCGCAAGTTCCGGGCTGTCGCCGAGCCCGTTGCGAGCGAGGATGCAAACGTCGACGAATTGGTCGAGAAACGCAGGAGGAGTAGCATGAGCACCATGATGGAAATGCCCGCCGTGACCGTTCGCGATGGCGTCGACGCCGGCGATCCGGACGCCTGCTGGGCCGCCGTGCGCGACCGCGCGGCCGAAGCCGACGGCCGTTTCGTGTACGCCGTGCGTACGACCGGAATCTACTGCCGGCCGAGCTGTCCGGCGCGTCTGCCGCGGCGCGAGAACGTCAGCTTTTTCGCGTCTGCGGCGGGTGCCGAGGCAGCCGGCTTCCGCGCCTGCAAACGTTGCTACCCGGCGGGCCCTGGCCCGGCGGCTTGCGATGCCGTCCTGGTAGAGCGTGCCTGCGCGCAGATCGCGGACGCCGAGACACCCCCCGCGCTGGCCGAGCTGGCCGCGCACGCGGGCCTGAGCCCCTGGCACTTCCACCGCCTGTTCAAGCGCGTGACCGGGCTCACTCCACGCGCCTACGCGAGTGCGTGCCGCAAGACGCGCATGCGCGAGGAACTGAACCGTGAGCAGCGAGTGACCGATGCCATCTACCAGGCCGGCTTCAATTCCAATGGCCGCTTTTATGCCGCGACCCGCAGCGCGCTAGGCATGACGCCGAGCGCGTTCCGTCGGGGCGGCGCGGGCGAGCGCATACGTTTCGCGGTCGGGCAGTGCAGTCTCGGTGCGATTCTCGTGGCGGCCAGCGCGCACGGCGTGTGCGCGATCAGTCTCGGTGACGATCCGCAG
Source organism: Pseudomonadota bacterium (assembly GCA_029977665.1). GTDB lineage: Bacteria > Pseudomonadota > Gammaproteobacteria > JACKNG01. The sequence goes on from JAPOKK010000080.1 coordinate 4,578, forward strand.
GCGCTCGTTCACGCGCTCGAAGACGGCTTTGGCCGCGCCGAACTGGTTGGTGGCGATACCGCCTTCGAGGCACTCGTGGCGCGGGTGGTCGCTTTCGTCGACGACCCGCGCATCGGGCTGGACCTGCCGCTGGACATACGCGGCACGGCGTTCCAGGAGCGCGTGTGGCAGGCTTTGTCGGCGCTCCCTGCCGGCAGCACGGCGAGTTACGCCGACATTGCCGCTGCCATTGGCCAGCCTTCGGCGGTGCGCGCGGTGGCGCGCGCCTGCGCCGCGAACCGCCTGGCGGTGGCGATCCCCTGCCACCGCGTCGTGCGTGCCGATGGCTCACTGTCCGGCTATCGTTGGGGCATCGAACGCAAGCGCGCCTTGCTCGAGCGCGAGGGATGCGCTTGAACGCTACTGTCGCCGGGCCGCCTGGCGAGCTGCTCCTGCCGACCGCCGACAGGTTGCTCGCGGCGTTCGACGCAGACGGCTACGTTCGTGTGCCGGGTCTGCTGAGTGCCGCGCAGTGTGCCGATCTGACAGGCGCGTTCGATGACTCCGCGGTGTTTCGCAGCCACGTGCACATGGCGCGCCACAATTTCGGTCGCGGCGAGTACAAGTACTTCGCCGCGCCGCTGCCGCCGCTCGTCGCCCGTCTGCGCGAGGCCTGCTACCCGCCGCTCGCTGCCGTCGCCAACGATTGGCAGGTGCGCCTGGGGCTGGCGCCGTCGTATCCCGAGCGCCTCGCCGACTACCTCGCGCACTGCCATGCCGCCGGGCAGCGGCGCCCCACGCCCCTGTTGCTGCGCTATCGCGCGGGTGACTACAACTGCCTGCACCAGGACCGCTACGGCGAGGAAGTCTTTCCGCTGCAGCTGACGGTCCTGCTATCCGTACCCGGGCGCGACTTCGACGGTGGTGAATTCGTTCTCACCGAGCAGCGCCCGCGCATGCAGTCGCGGGTCGCGGTGGTGCCGCTGGCGCAAGGTGACGCGGTCGTGTTCGCGGTCAGTGCACGGCCGGTCGCCGGGCGGCGCGGTTACTATCGGCTCAACACCCGGCACGGCGTCAGCCCCGTGCACGGCGGCGAACGTTACGCGCTCGGCGTCATCTTCCACGACGCGCAGTGAACGAGCGGTCCGGGGGAGGCGCGGACGCGTCGATTACCGCGGTGCCTCGTCACGACCCGAGCAGCTGCCACGCCGCGTGGCGGTGACGTGCTGACTGAAGGTCATGTTCTTGCCGCCCATCTTGATCGTGAGCGTGCCGCGCAGCGTCGCCGGCTCGGCGGAGAGCGTGGCGCTGCCGCTGGCCACGCGTTCGCTCGCACAGATCAGAGAGTAACTGCCGGCGCCGCTCGCGCCGAGGTCGCAGCCGCGCAGGGCCGGCTGGCGCAGCACCGGGAAGAGTTCGCTCGGCGTGCCGCGCAGGCAGCGTGTCTCGCGGTCGCTGATGCGGCGCATCTCGTCGAGATGCGGCATGACCGTCTGCCAGACGATCTCGTACTGGCCGGGCGGGAAAGCGTTCTCGGCAGCCGCCGGCGCGCCTGGCGCGAACGTGAGCGTGAGCGCGCTCGAGGCCGTCAGCACGAGACGGTATCGGGGGGCTGTAACAGGGCGCATCGGTGAGCTCCAGGTATGTCGCGCCAGCCTGGCGCGTACCGCCGCAGCCGACACCCCGTTGCTTGCCTTGGTAGCTGCGGCTGCCGTCGGCGCAATGCCCGCGGTCAGTCGGCGAGCTGCTGGATGCCGTCGAGATGCCAGGTCGGTTGCCGGCTCGCGCGCGCGCGGGTGAAGTGCCACACCTCGCGAACCTGGTGGGGTCGCTGGCCCGCCTGTTCGCGCATCAGCGCATCGAACAGCACGGTCGCTTCGAGGATGTCGCCGAGGTCCTGCACTTCGAGCAGTTCGGCGTCGACCTTGAGCACGTCGGTGCGGTTGTCCGGCGCGACGTCGTCGAGGCGCCGCGCGACTTCGGCGTACATGCTTGCGGTCGTCAGCGCGCGCAGGGTCTCGTGGTCCTGAGCGTCCCAGGCCTGCTGCAGGTCGCCGAACGCGCGGCGCGCGCCGGCGAGGCATGCCGCGGTGTCGAAGTCGCCCGGGAGCTCCGCGACCGTGCGTGCCTCCTCGGTCTCGTTGTCGGTGTCCGCGGCAGCCGGCGTACCGCCGCGGAACCAGTTCGAGCTGTCGAAGCCCGTGCCGGTGGAGTGCGAGGCGGGCGGGGCGTCGGCATCGAAAACACCGCGACTGGCACCGGCCGGCCGCGGCGCGGCCCGCGCGCCGCGTGCGGCGAGCAGCTTGAAGAGCATGAAGGCAATCGCGCCGAAGACCAGGATATCGAGGAAATTGAGGTTCTCGAATGCACCACCGAAGAACAAGGCGCCGAGCAGGCCGCCGATGGCGAGCCCGCCCAGCATGCCCATCAGGCCGCCACGTTGCGCGAATCCCTGTCGTGCCGCCTGGTTCTTTTGTGCCGCCTGCTGTTGGCGTGGCGAGCGTACGGGCTTTGCCGCGGAGCGTTTGAACGGTGTGCCGAAGGCGGATTTGCCGCCGAACGAACCGCCGCCGCCGAAGCGCTTGGCGTGGGCCTCGGGCGTGGCGGTGAGCAGGCACAGCAGCGCGAGCGAGAGGGTGAAGAACAGGGCAGGCGATCGTTTCATGGTCGAGCGTCGTCGTCGAACTGGGGAGCAACAGTCTACCGTGGGCCCGCGCGCGAGGCGATCGCGCGTCAGGCCGGCGGCGGTGCGTCGGATGCGTGTGATCGCGAGGCCGCGCAGCACTCAGTGCAGCGCGTTCGAATCGTGGTTCGCAAGCGTCACGTCGGTCGTGGGTGCACTCGCGTGGCGGGCTGCTAGCCAGCGTTCCAGGTCCGGTAGTGACAGCGGTGGCGCGAGCAGAAAGCCCTGTACCGTGTGACAGTCGAGGCGGCGCAGGAGGTCGAGCTGGGCACGCGTCTCGACGCCTTCGGCAATCACGCCGAGTTGCATACCCTGCGCCATCGTGACGACCGCGCGTATGAGCGGCAGATCGGCCTCGAGATCGGCCACGAACGAACGGTCGATCTTGATGTGGTCGACCGGCAGCGTCTTGAGATTGGCCAGCGATGCGTAGCCCGTACCGAAATCGTCGAGCGCGATGCGCACGCCCCGCGCGCGTAGCGCTGCGAGGCGTTCCCCGGCGCGAAGCGGGTCGTGAAGCACGGCGCTTTCGGTGATCTCGAGCGTGACGTCCTGGGCCGCCGCGCCGCTCGCGGCGAGTGCGCTGGTGGTCGTCGCGACGAACGATTCCGCCGCGAGCTGGCGCGCCGACACGTTGATCGCGACCGGTAGCGGCCGGCCGGCCGCGCGCCACGCCTGCGCCTGGCGGCAGGCGCTCTCCATCACCCAGGCGCCGAGCGGTTCGATCAGTGCCGATTCCTCGCTCATCGGTACGAACTCGCCGGGCAGGATCAGCCCGCGCGTGGGATGCCGCCAGCGCAGCAGCGCTTCGACGCCGCTGACCTGGCCAGTGCCCAGATCGATCTGCGGCTGGTAGTAAAGTTCGAGCTCGTCGCCACGCAATGCCTTGCGCAGCGCGCTTTCGAGTTCGAGGCGGTGTTGCGCCTGCGCGTCGAAAGCCTTGTCGTAGAAGCCGACGGCATTGTGCCGATGCTGCTTGCTGCGATGCAGTGCGACATCGGCATGCCGCAACAGCGTCTCGATGTCGCCGGCATCGTCGGGGTATAGGCTGATGCCGACGCTCGCAGTGAGATGGATCTCCTGGTTCTGGACGATGTAAGGCTCGTCATTGACGCCAAGGAACTTGCGCGCGAGCTGCGCCGCGAGTTCGGGGCTGGCAAGGCCTGCGGCCATGATCGCGAACTGGTCGCCATCCCAGCGCGCAATGGTGTCGTCGGCGCGGCCGACGGCGTCGAGGCGCAGCGCCAGCTGGCGCAGCAGCTCGTCGCCGCCGGCGTGACCGATGCTGCCATTGACATGCTTGAAGCCGTCGATATCGAGGAACATCAGCGCAACGATGCCGCCGTGGCGGCTCGCTCCGGCGATAGCCTGGGCAAGGCGATCGACGAGCAGCTCACGGTTGGGCAGTTCGGTCAGTGCATCATGCGTCGCCTGGTGGCTTATCTGGCGCGTCAGCGTCTGCGTTTCGGTGAGGTCGTGGAGCGCGATCACCGCGCCGGGAGAAACGCCGCCGATGGGGTCGATCGGACTCGCGGTGATGCGCACCAGCAGGGGGTCGCCGAGGCGCCGCGTGAGTGTCGCGTGCGATGGCGAGCGTACTGCCCGGTTCTCGTGCAGCGCCTGCGTGATGGCCGCTGCGAGCTTGTCGCGTTCGAACTGCTGGGGTGACCAGAACACGCTCGAGATGTGCCGGCCGATCGCCTCGCGCTGCGGGTGTTCGCTGAGGCGTTCGGCGACGGGGTTCATGTAGGAGATCACGCCGTTACGGTCCGTCGTCACGACGGCATCGCCGATCGCGTTGAGCGTGGCGCGCGCGATCTCGCGCTCGGCGCGCAGGGTGCGCGCGGTGGCCTCGATACGCCACCAGCTCCACAGCGGGTAGCTGACCAGCAGTGCAAGCAGTGCTGGAGCCGGCGCGATCCACACGTTGGCCAGAGTGTGCAGGGCGATGGGCACGGTCAATGTCGCGAGCAGCAGGGCAGCGCAGGTGAACATGCCCTGGCGCGGGTCGAACCGCGGGTAGAGCAGCGCGGGGAGCAGCGCAACCAGCACCAGTAGCAACGCGTGCGGTGCACCCGTCACCGAGCGGATCCAGCTCTTGTGCCGCAGGTTAGCGAGCGCGTTGGCATGAAACTCCACCCCGGCCATGGGCTGCGCGGTGCCCGAGACGGGTGTCGCCAGGGTATGGCCGAGGCCGGCGGCAGTCATGCCGACCAGGACGAACTTGCCGGCCAGGCCGGCGCTCAACGGGCCGTCGTAGAGGGCGTCGGCGTAGGAGATGCGCCGGATGTGACCGGGCGGCCCGTCGAAGCCGATGTCGAGGCGGTAGTCGCGCAGCCACATGCCGGGCTGGGTGGTCGTGCCATCCGGATGGCGCGTCCCCGGCAGGGATTGCCAGGCCTCGGCGTTGTGATGCTCGAGCATGGCCAGGGCGAAGCTCGGCCACACCGGCGAACCAAGGCCACCTTTCAAGTAGACGCTGCGTGCGATCGAATCGTCGTCGAGCTCGACGTCGACGTGGCCGAGCTTGTTCGCGGCATTGGCCAGCGGCGGGACCGGCATGACTTCGCGCAGGCTGTCGGCGCCGCTACTGTCCGGGAACACCGGCAGTACTACGCGCCCGCTCGCCGCGATCGCGCTCGCCAAGGCACGATCATCGGTGCCAGGCTCGGAGAACATGATGTCGAGGCCGATGACGCGCGCGCCGGCCTCGCTCAATCGCGTCACCAGCTCGGCGTGCAGAGCGCGTGGCCAGGGCCATTGCCCGAGTTTGCGCAGGCTCTTGTCGTCGATGGCAACGATGACGATGTCGTCGGGCGGCGGCGCATGGCGCAGGCGCATCGCCATGTCGTAGATCAGCGTGTCGACCCGTGCGAGCAAGCCGGTGCCCAGCGCCAGCAGAGTCAGCGCGATGAGTGCGACACCGAGCCACATCGCCTCGCCGCGCGGTCGCAAGCGGCGCAACAGGCGTTTCACAGCGCGAGCAAGGGGAGCAGCAGTGCGAGTAGCCACCACGGCCGTGACGGCGGTGACGGCACCTCGATGCGGTTGGGCGTGCCGAACGCGCCGGCGTAGCCTTCCGCGTCGATCGTCTGCACGCGCATGTAATAGGTGCCGCCCTCGGGGCGCGGCATCGTGGCGTTCGCTTCCGCCAGGGTTTCGTCGACGAGGGGAGCAGTGAAGCCGTCGTCGGCTGCCAGTTGGAAGCGGTAACGGTCACCCGCCTGGCCGGCACGCCAGGAGACAACGAGCTGCGTTTCGTCCACGGCGGGTTCCTCGAGCGGCGGCGCAGGCGGCAGGCGGCGGAACGCCTGGGGATCGCTGAACGGCCCCTGCCCCTCGACGGCATCGATCGCGGCAACCCGCCAGTAGTAGTTCCCCGGTGTCAGATCCTGCGGCGTCGTGGCGGTCGTCGCGGTGACGTTGTCGGTATCCATCAGCAGGTCGTCGAAGGCCGCGTCACGCGCGAGCTGCACGCGGTAGCGTGCGATGTCGTCACGGGCCCCCCATTGGAGTTCGGCCTGCCCCGTGGTGACGCCGGTGCCGGGCGCAGGCGCGGTCAGCAGCGGCGGTTCGGGGCGCGCATCGACGACGAATGCGAGTTCGGCGTCGCGGCCTTCGAGGCCGTTGGCATCGATTGCGCGTACGCGCAGGACGTAACGACCGTCCGCGAGATCGCCCAGGCGCAGGCGCGTGCCGTCGGCGCGGAGGTCGAGCAGAGGCACTTCGAAGCCCGGCACCTCGCCGACCTGCACACGGTAGCCGACTGCGCCGCTGAGCGCCGGCAGCGTGAAGGCGACGGGGAGACGATCGAGCAACGTCGGCAGCGCGGCGACCTCGGGCGCGTCCAGGAGCACGATCGGGGGCGCGGGCGCCGCCCCCGTTTCCGCGACCGTGCCGAAGCCGGCAGGGATCCCGACCTGGCCGTGCGCGGATCCGACGTCGACGCCACCCTCGACGACCTCGGCGCGCATCTTCGTGGTATCGGCGCTGACACGAAAGCGCGTGCCGCGTACCGCAGTCACTGCCGCGGGTGTCTCAATCTCGAAACGTCCCGGACCTTCGCCGAGCGGCGCAACGAGGTTCTCCATGCGTCCTTGTTCCAGGCGCACGCGGGTTTCGTAGTAATCGGTGTTGTCGAACGTGCCCAGCTCGTCGATGTGGAGCTCCGAGGCGGCATGTACGAGTACGCGCGAGCCGTCGCCGAAGACCAGCGTCAGATTGCCTGCCTCGGCGGTCGTGATGACGTCGCCGCTGTGCAATTCGAGCCCGGCGCGCGCGTCGCGTCGCCCGCTCGGCCCGTCGACGAGTGCGCTGCCGCTCAGCGAGCCGATGCGCGCTACGGCCGACCGTCGGCGCAGCCAGTCGACCGGGATGCGCAGGCGCGTGCCCGGCGCGATGTGCTCCGGATCGGTGATCTGGTTGAGTTTCTGGATGCGCGGCCAGTAGTTGACGCCGGCCAGGTAGCGCTCGGTCAGGCTCCAGGGGTTGTCCCCGCGCTGGACGGTGTAGATCCAGTCGGCGGCGTGGCCCGGCGCGCTGCACAGCGCAAGCAGGACAGCAATGCACCACCAGCGGCAACGTGTGGTGCGGAAAATTGCCTCCATGAGCATCTGTCCTCGGACGAATATCCTTTTCACGCAGGACTGCAGGTCACCGCGAACGCGCTCCCCGGCGATGCCGAGAGCGAAGGCGCGCGCGAGCGTCGCCGCACAACCCGACGGTAGCATGAATCTCCGTGTCGGCGCCGCGCATTCTTGTCCGCGCCGGGTGGAACGTAGCGCGTACGTGGTAGTCGCGTATCCGCATTCGCGGTGGCGCCAGAGAAGAGCCAGCCGCGGGGTTTCAGCGCCGGGCGGGGCGCGTCACACCGCGGCTGACCGGTCCGAATGGTGTCAGCGTGTGCCGCGTCCGGCCGGGGCTCAGGCGAGCTTGGGCAGGCCGTCGAGGAGTGCGCCGTAGAGATCGTTCAGCATGGGCTTGATCTCGTCCTCGCTCGCGCCCTTCGCGTCCCAGTTGCTGCCCCAGCGCGCCAGGGTCTTGTCGCCGGCATCCTCGAGCGTGACGACGGCGCAATAGTTCTCGAACGGCATCGCGTCGTTGAACGTGATGGTGTAGCCGAAGACGCGCTCGTCGTAGGCGACATCGAGCCGCTCGATGACGGTGCCGCCGCCCTTGAGTTTGACCGTGCGCAGTGCGCCGAGTCCGCTGCCGGTAACCTCGAGCGATTCGATCATGTCGGGCAGGAGCTTTTCCAACCCGCCGAATTGCATGAGCAGCTCGAAGACCTGCTTGCGTGGCAGGTTGACCGTGCGCTCGACCGTGACCTTGTACATCGTCTCTCCCCTCGTGTGTTGATGATCCATGATGTCGGGCGAGCGCGTGCACGGCGGTGGCATGGAACGCCGCCGGGCGCGGCTCGCCACAGCGATTACATCACAGGACCTTCGCCCGGGGAGGAACGGTGCGGGCGGGCGTGGCGGCGCCTGCGCCGGCAGTACCGTTCTATGTCGGCATTGCGGGCGGGGTGAGGCCCGGGCTCCCGCGTCGGCGCCTCCCCAGGCGTCGGCGGGAACCCGGTCTCGGATCGCTCCCCTCGCGATTGACCGGTCGCTGGCTACGCGGCGCGCTTGCGCCCGGGGGCGCTGCGGCAGGCGGCAGCGGGCCCTAAAGCTAGCCCAGGCGTGGTCATTCGACAATTCGAACAATAGAATCAATACGAACGAATTTTCGGTCAAATCGGATAGCCGCCGAGGAACCCACCGATGCACCACCGTCTCGAGCTGCAGGCCCTCGTCGAACTCGCGCGCATCGGTAACATGCGGCGCGCGGCAGAAGCGCTCGGCATTTCGCAATCGACGCTCAGTGACTGCGTCGCACGTCTCGAGACGGCCTACGGCGCCGCGCTGTTCGAACGCGACCGGCGCGGTTCGCGACCGACGGTTTACGGCCGCGTCGTGGTCGATGCGGCGGCGCAGGCGCTCGGCGTGATGAATGCGGCCGGGCGCGAGATCGCCTTGATCAAGGGTTCGGCGAGCGGGCGTCTTGCGATCGGCGCCGAGGCCGGCCTCATCGAACCTTTCCTCACCGAAGCGATTCTGCGCGCGCTCGAGCGCAACCCGAACCTGCGCTACCGGCTGCTCGCGCTCGACTCGGGCCGCCTCGTACAGGAGGTGCGCGAGCGCCGCATCGATTTCTTCCTCGGCGTGCCGCCGGACGTACCCACCGGGGGTCTCGTACTCGACGAAATCGGCGCTACCGTCACCGTGCCCTTCGTGCGACACGGGCATCCGCTGACGCGCCTTGCGTCGGTGACGCTGAAGGACATCATGGATTTCCCGCTCGTCCAGGGGCCGAGCGCGCGCTGGTTCGTGCGCCGCGTCGCCGATGCCCTGCGCACCGAGAGCGGCCAGCCGGACCGCCAGGCCAACCCGATGATCGTCGTCAACGACTTCGGCGTAGTACGTAGTGTCGTACGGCGCACCGACGGTGTCGGGTTCGCCGTGGCCCCGATGCTGGCAGGGGATTTCGAGCGCCAGGTTTTCGCACCACTCGAGCTGCCGCCGCGGCAACGCCGCGTAATGCAGCTGCCGCTACTGGTCGGCACGCTGGAAGGGCGCGGCTTGCCGCCGGCGGTGCGGGCGCTGATCGAGGAGCTGCGTGCCGTGGTGAGCGAGCGCGCGTGAGCGGAGAGGTGAGGCCGCCGTGGGCGGTGTGTTTCAACGGACTGTTAGGATTGGGCGGAGACATCGCCCCGAGGACGGTAACCCGCGCCATGATAGTTGGATGTGAATTGCGCCGCGTCGCCGGCGTGGCCTTGCTGGCCCTGCTCGCCGCGGGCCAAGCGCGTGCCTTCGATACCTCGCGTATCGCCGATCCGGAGGTGCGCGCCTGTGCCGACCGCGCGTTGCCCGCCGACAGCGCCTCGATGGTGCAGTCGGTGCGGGTGACGGACCGCGAGGGTTACGTGCGCGAGTCGCGTCGCTCGGTGCAGTGGAAGCGTGACATCGACGACGAATCGCGCCTGCTCGTGCGCGTCGTCGAACCGCCCGACGAGCGCGGGCTCGCGGTGCTCATCAGCGATGACGGCAAGCGCGACGTCGTGTCGTTCATGACTTACTCGCCGCGGCTCAAGCGGGTCCGCCGGGTCACCGGCGACTCGTTCTTCGGCTCGGTCCTCGGCACCGATTTCAGCTACGAGGATTTCCAGTATTTCTACCGCGTCGACGAGCGCGAACGCGTCGAACGCGTCGCCGATGCGAGTCTCGGCGAGTTTCCCGTCTACGTGCTCGAGACCGTCAAGCCGGACGAAAACTCGCATTACAGCCTGGTGCGCTTCTTCATCGACAAGACGCTGTGCCTGCCGATGCAGAGCGACTTCCTGGCGCCGAACGGCGAGTTACGCAAGCAGCTCGTCGTCGATCGGGCCGAAGTCAAGAAGATCGACGGCCACTGGGTGCCGTTCCGCACCACGATGTACGATCGCAAGCATGGTACTCATACGGTCTTTCTGACCGAGGAAGTGGCGATCGATCCCGAGCTGAGCGCGGCCCTGTTCGAGGTTGCCGAACTGCGTCGCGGCAACTGATCGTGGGCGGTGTTCGGCCGTGCTAGCGGCGCTGCTAAGCGTCGGTACGGCGCGGCCGCGCCTGGTGCTGCTCGTTGCGGCCCTCGTTGCGCTGGCCGCGGGAAACGAATTGTTCGACTGGCGGCAGGCTCGTGCACGGCTCGGCGTCGATGCCTCGATAGGTGCCCTGCTGCCAACCGCGGGCGCACGGCTCGCGCGCTTCGAAGCCGTACGCGACCGTTTCCAGAGCGACGACCTGCTGCTCGTCGTGTGGCACGGTGAGACGCTGTTCACGCCGGCCGGTCTCGCTGCCTTCAAGCGCCTGACCCGGCGCATCGAGTCGCTGCGCGGGGTGGCGCACGTCGAGAGCCTGGCGAGCGCGATGCATACGCGCGTGCACGACGACTACACGGAGGTCAGCGCGTTCCTCTCCGAGCCGCCAAGGACTCTTGCCGAGGCCCGTGCGGTGCGCGAGGCGGTGCTCGCGAACCCGCTCTATGCCGGTTACCTGGCCGCGGCGGACGGGCAGGCGGCGATGATCGCGGTGCGCTTCGAGCACGAGCTGCGTCCGCGCCAGCAGATCGCGCTCGTCGCACGCGTCGCCCACGCGTCGCGCAGCGAAGCGGGAGCCATCGCGCAGTTCCTCTCCGGGCCCTTGTACACGCGCCTCGAGATCAGCCGCCTGTTGCTCGGTGACCTGACGCGTATCATGCTGATGGCGGTCAGCGCCACGGTGCTCGTTGCCGCGCTCGGCTTTCGTCACCTGCGCGGTGCGCTGCTGCCGCTGGTGGCGAATGCGCTCGCACTGGCAACGACCCTCGCCGCGTTCGTTGCCGGGGGGCACGCGTTGAATTACGTGACCGTGATCCTGCCACCCTCCGTCTACGTGGTCGGCTTCGCCTATGCCATCCACGTCGTCGCCGATTTCGACCGTCACTTCGTCGGCAGCGTGACGCCTGTCACTGCGGCGCGTCGTGCCGTGGCGGACGTCGCGCGACCGCTGACGCTGACCGCCTTGACCACGGCTGCCGGGTTTGCCGCGCTAGCCACGAGCGGTATTCCGTCGATTCGCACGTTCGGTCTTTACGCCTGCCTCGGTACCGTGTTCGCGTGGGCCGCGGCGCTCGTCGTGGTGCCGGCTGCTCTCGCCGTGTTCGCCCGCCGGCGCTGCGGCCA
>JAPOKK010000089.1 GCA_029977665.1 Pseudomonadota bacterium
CCTCGGGCGCCCGCGCCGGCGGCTTGATCAGCACACGCGCGCCGTCGACGCCGGCGACGACGACGAAGCTGCCGTCGCGCTGTCGCGCGATGAACGGGACGGGCATCGCCTCGAGCCGGGCCGACGCGATGCGCAGGCGGCGCGCACGCAGGCCGAGGCGGCGCGCCGCGGCAACCACCTCGCGCGCTCCGCAGGCCGCGCCCGGCGGCCGACATGCGTGGGCGAGCTGCCGTGCATCGGCTGCAACGCCGTGCACGGCCGCGACCGTGACCAGACTGGCCAGCCCGCTGTCCTGTATCTCGGATTCGCTGTGCACCGCCCCGACGTCCCTGTCATGTGGCCCTGCTGCGGTTCAATACTCGCCGCTTCCGCCGCGCGCAGCCAGGCATCGGGCGACGCGAACACGGCGCGGGCCGCTCCCGGGAGAGTTTCCCGGCCTGCCCCGGTTGCATGCCCCGACACGGGCCCGGGAAACCGTTCCGGCAATCGCGCCAGCCTCGGTACCGGCCACGGCGCGTTCCCGCAACGATGTCAGTTGTACACGTTTTGCAAATCCTGCCCGCGACGCGGGGCCGGGCGCCGGGTGCGCGGCCCTGCAAGATGCCGCGGCAAACCGGCCCCGACACCGCGCCGTGAGCGCGCGGCGAGCGCTGGCATCACCCTTGCAACGCTTACCCGTCGAACCCCATCGGACGAGGAATAATGATGAAACACATCCCCCTGCATGCCACCCTCACCCTGCTCGCGGCGCTCGGCGCGCTGCCGGTATTCGCCGGCGAGGCGACGCAACAGGCCGGCAAGACCGTCGAACAAGCGCAGAAGAAAGCCGGCGAACTCGTCGAGCAGGCCGAACAGAAGGCCGCGAGCACCGGCAAGAGCCTGAAACAGAGCACGCAGGATGCCTGGATCGACGGCAAGCTGGAGGCAATCTACGCCCTCAACAGCCAGCTCGACGCGCTCGATATCGACACCGCCGTGGAACGCGGCGTGGTGATGCTGAGCGGCACGGTGGAAACCCGCGTCGAACGCGATCTCGCCGGCGAACTCGCGCGTGCGGTCGAGGGCGTCCAGGACGTCGTCAACGAACTCGAGGTCGCGGCCGGCTCGCGCAAGCAGGACGGCGCCAGCGATTTCGGCCAGTGGGTGAGCGACGCGACCATCACCGCAAGCGTGAAGTCACAGTTGCTCGCCAACGAGAACACCGAGGGCCTCAGCATCGAGGTCGATACCGAGAACGACATCGTCACGCTGTCGGGCCAGGTCAGCTCGGCCGCCGAGCGCGAACTCGCCGGGCAGATTGCGGCCAACACCGAGGACGTCGCCAAGGTCGATAACACCATCGTCGTCAAGTCCATGTAGCGCGGCGACGCGGCTGCGTGCCCCGCCCCCGCGCGCTCAGCGGAGGCCGGCGATGGCGATGAACACGCCGAACAGACTCTCGCCGGCAATGAGTCCCGCCGCGCAGGCGACGAGAAAGCGCGTCGCTAGGTGCGGCGCGCGTGTCAGCAGGGCCCAGGCCAGGATCGCGCCGGCGCACAAGGTCAACGACGTGCTCGCGGGAATCACGAACGCGAGACCCGCCGTCGCCCCGCTCGGCACAAAGCGCCCCACCTCGCCCAGGCGCCGCTCGGCAAGCCCGAGCCCGATGCCGGCCAGCACCGCGATCAGCACGGCCCAGCGCGCCGCCGGCGGGACGCTGTCGAAACCTTCGGCGAGGGTTTCGGCAACCGTCTTCCACACGGCGACCGCCGGTGCCGGCCAGTCGGGCGTCAAGAGCTGCTCCGCCGGTGCCGGAATCATCGCCAGGAAGACTGCGCTGCCGGCGATGCTGCCGACGAAGATGCCGCAGCATTGCGCCACCGCCTGGCGCCAAGGCGTCGCACCGACGAGTTGCCCGGCCTTGAGGTCGTTCAGCAGGTCTGCGCACTGACCGGCTGCACCGCCGGCGACGTTGGCAGTCATCAGGTTGGTCACGGCCTGGGCCGGCGCAATGGCCGCGAACGAGAGCTGCGAAACCTTGCCGATAGCCCCGATCGGTGCGATGCCGGTCTCACCGACGACCCGCGCGGCAACGGCCGCGAGCACGAAGGCGAATGGCACCGCGAGCAGGGCCGCGAGCCAGTCGATGTCGAACAGCGTGATCTCGAGCACGACCGTGAGCGTGGCGGCAAACACGAAGCCGACGCGTGCCGGCACGGCAGCGAGGCCGAACCAGCGCGCGCCGCGCCAGCCGCCGCGCGGCCGCCTGACAATGGCGGTCAGGCTGGCCGCGACCATCAGCGCGACGCCCGGCCAGATCAGCCATTCGACCAGCGGCTGGAAACCGTTCGCACTGCCGGCCGGGATCACCACGCGGTCGCTGGCCAGCAGCCAGGGCGCGAGTCCGCCCCAGGCGACGAGCGCGCCGAGCGCGAGTGAGAGCCCGGCCCGCAGACCGATGATGGCGCCGAAGCCGAGCATCATCAGGGAAGGGTCGAAGCCGAAAGTGAGTTCGCCGAGACGCGGGTTCGGGGCGAAACGCGGCAATGTCCACCAATAGGCGTCGATGAGCTTGGTCACCGCGGCAACGATGAGGCTCGCTAGCATGGCGGAGAAGCGCAGCAGCGCTTCGCGCCCGTGAGCGAAAGTATCGCGCAGCGTTTCGGCCGTCGCGATACCCACCGGAAACCGCAGCTGGGTGCTGGCGAGCATCGGCACGCGCAGGAACCAGGCCACCCACACACCGAGGAAACTCACGCTGAATACCCACGCGGTCAGGGGCAGCAGGTCAAGCGTCTCCCCGGAGAGCAACAGGTAGGCCGGGATCGGCGCGACCAGCCCGCCCGAGACGATCGAGGCGGCGGACGACGCGGCGGTCTGGTTGATGTTGCTCTCGTGCAGCTGCCAGGCGGGCATCCCGCACAGGCGCGCGAGCGGCCGCCACAGCGCGAACGCGATGAGCAGCGCGGTAATCGAAAGGTTGAAACTCCAACCGATCTTGAGGCCGGAATAGACGTTGGTCGGCGTCAGGGCGGCACCGATGAGCAACCCGGTGACGAGCGCCCGCGGCGTCAGTTCACGACGCCCACGGACGTCGTCGGCAATGGCCTGGCTCGGCGTCATGGGCTTTACCGTGCCGGCTCCACGCCGCAGGTGCAAGCCGGAGAGCTTCGGCCTGCGGCGCCCCGCAGTCCGGAGCGGGCAGGCGATGCCGCAGCGACAGCGCGGCGCATCATGGCGCTTACCGGCAGCGCGCCGTCGTGCGCGTCAATCCAGCCAGCGCAGCACCACGAGACGGTATTCGCGCGCCGGCGCACGTGCGGAAACGAACAAAGTGTCGCCATCGGGACGGGCCACGATGCAGCGCATGCCATCGTGCATCAGCAACGGCACGCGCTGATCGCGCGTGCGGCGGACCTCGATAGCACCACCGCGCGGCTCTATCGAGGCGAAGATCTCGAGCGCCTCCGCATGCTCCGGACCATCTTCCGGCAACCTGTACTCGTCCAATGCGTTCTCCACGTTCCTTGGTAGCGGCGCCGCTTGTCGCTGCCGGCGTGACCCTGCTCGGTCAGTGCGCGATCCGCGCCCGCGAATCCCGCCGGAACACCCCGAAAGGGGTGACCGGCGCGGAAACTTCATCCATATTTAGTATTTTGTCAACAGATAGTTCTATCAATTCGCTGCAACCGATGACGCTGTGCGATTGCGCTCCTCTGGAGTGCATGCCGCCGGTGATCCGGCGGGTCGCCGGCTGCGAGGGCGCTCGGGATTCCATTAACATGGCGCTCCGGATGTGGTGGCCGCCGTGGCCACGGGTTCACCAGGGGAGACTTGCATGACCAGATACTTCGCCGTCGCCTGCGCCGCCGTGGCGGCTTGCGCCATCAATGCTCACGCGGGCACGACCATCGACGACGCCGCGCTCGCCAACGAGGCTGACGGCCGCAACTGGGCGACTTACGGGCGCACCTATTCCGAGCAGCGCTACAGCCCGCTCGCGGCGATCGATGCCGACAACGTCGATGAACTCGGGCTCGCCTGGTACATGGACCTGCCCAACGACCGCTCGCTGAACGGCACACCGCTGGTGGTCGACGGCGTGATCTACTTCGAAGGCAGCTACAACTTCGTCTACGCCGTCGACGCCCGCAGCGGCAAGACGCTGTGGACTTACGATCCGAAAGTCATCGAGGCCGCGGGCGAACGCATGCGCGTGATGTGGGACGTCTCGCGCGGACTCGCCTACTGGAACGGCAAGGTCTACGTGGCCACCGTGGACGGCCGCCTGATCGCCCTCGACGCTGCCAGCGGCGAACGCGTGTGGGAAACGATGACCGTCGACCCGCGCAAGGCACTGTTCATCACCGGCGCACCCAAGGTCTTCCGCGGCAAGGTCTTCATCGGCAATGGTGGCACCGAATGGGGCCCGACGCGCGGCTATGCCACGGCCTACGACGCCGAGACCGGCGAACAGGTGTGGCGCTTCTGGGCGGTACCTGGCAACCCCGCCGACGGCTTCGAGAACGAAGCGATGGAAATGGCCGCCAAGACCTGGACCGGCGAGTGGTGGAAATACGGCGGCGGCGGCACCATCTGGCACGGCATCACCTACGACCCCGAGTTCAACCAGGTCCTGCTCGGCACCGGCAACGGCAGCCCGTGGAACCAGAAGATCCGCTCGCCCGAGGGCGGTGACAACCTCTTCCTGTGCTCGATCGTCGCGCTCGACGCGGATACCGGCGAATACAAGTGGCACTACCAGACCGTGCCCGGCGAGACCTGGGACTACAACTCCAACATGGACATCGTGCTGGCCGACCTGAAGTACGGCGAGCAGACCATCAAGGCCTTGCTGCACGCGCCGAAGAACGGTTTCTTCTACGTCATCAACCGCGCGAACGGCGAACTGCTCTCGGCCGAGAAGATCGGCAAGGCAACCTGGGCCAGCCATGTCGATCTCAAGAGCGGGCGCCCGGTCGAAAATGCCGGTGTGCGTTACGAGGACGGCGAGGAACTGGTCTGGCCGAGCGCGGTCGGCACGCATTCCTGGCACGCGATGTCCTACAACCCCGATACCGGCCTGGTCTATGTCCCGGTGGTTGAAATGCCCGGCTTCTACACCGACAAGGGCATGAAGCTCGAAGAATGGAAGTCGCCGTACTTCGGCTTCGATCCGGGCATCGACACCCTGCGCGGTGACGTTCCCGCCGATGCCGGCACCGGCGCGCTGCGCGCCTGGGATCCGCTGCAGGCGAAGGTCGTGTGGGAACACCCGCTGCCCGGCATCTGGAACCCGGGCACGCTGACGACGCACGGCAACCTGGTCTTCCAGGGCCGCGCCGACGGCCGTTTCGTCGCCTACCGCGCGACCGATGGCGAAGTGCTGTGGTCGGTCGAACTCGGGCACGGCATCTCGGCGCCGCCGGTGACCTACGAGGTCGACGGCAAACAGTACATCTCGCTACTGGTCGGCTGGGGCGGTACCGGCGCGTCCATGGTCGGCTCGATCGCCGCGCAGCACGGCTGGGCCTACAAGGCGCAGATGCGCAGGCTCTACACCTTCACCCTCGATGGCGCGGTCCCGATCCCGCCGCAGACCAACCCGCCGATCTTCCCGAAACCGCTGGCCGCGCCCGACTTCTTGGTCGACGCGAGCCTGCTCGACGAAGGCAGCTGGCTGTACAAGGAGTCGTGCTCGATGTGTCACGGCGGCGGCGCGGTGTCCGGCGGCTATGCGCCCGACCTGCGCGCCTCGCCCATCGTACTGTCCGAAGCCGCGTTCAAGGAGGTCGTTGTCAACGGCGCCAAGCGCGTCAACGGCATGCCCGACTTCAACGACTTCAACGACCACCAACTCGCGGTCCTGCGGCATTACATCCGCCACCAGGCTGGTGAGCCGCAGAACCTCGGTGCGGGCGGCCACTGAGCGCGTGGCGCCGGCACCCTCCATGCACGGTAGGAATCGTTAACGACTGTGTCCCGCGGCGCCCGCCTGACCACGGCGCGCCGCGGAACCCTGTCATCGTGCAGGTATCGACCGCGGCTTCGAAACGCGGCGACGTCAGAACAACAACGACCAGGGAGACTCTCAACGTGAAGCTCACGCATGTCGTGCTGCTCGCCTGTGCCTGCGCGGCACCGCTGGCAGCAGCCTCGCCAATCACCATCACCAGCAGCAACTCGGGCGTCTTCGCCAGCGCCGGCCGCAGCACGGACAGCGCTGCGGACGCGGCCACCGGCCTGCCCTCCAGCACCACCATCGGCGCGACCGCCGGCACTTCGTCGAGCACCCTTGCGCTCGACTGGAGCGGCTCGGCAACCAGCGTCGTGTTCGATTTCACCCTGACCCAGGCGATCGACAGCCGCCAGGGCGGTCTCTCGATCGATACGGCGCAGGCATTTTCCTCACAGCTCGTTTTCACCCCCGTGGTCGATGTCAGCTATGCCCTGTCGGGTAATTACGCGCTCGGCAGCAGCGACACGGCACGCGTGTTCTACAGCGTGCAGTTGCTCGAGACGGGTGTCGGCAGCGTGTTTGCGCAGACCGACGACTCGAACAGCACCGTTGGCGAGAGCTTCACGCTCGGCGTTGCCGGTGGAGGCGATGCATCCAGCTCTCTGACTGGTGCAAGCAGCGGTCTGTTGCTCGCCGGCCAGGAGTACGCGCTGTTCTTCAGTGCGTTCGTGCAGTCGCGCGATGCCAGCGGCAACGGTGTTGCGCTCGCCGCCAGTGCCGGCGGCGAAGTCGTGCTGAGGGTGCACACGGTCCCCGAACCGGCCACGCTGGTGCTGCTCGGCCTGGCCGGCGTGCTCGGCAGCCGGCGCATCCGGCGCGCCTGAACGCGGTCGCGGTCTCCCCGCACCATGGCGCGGGGAGACTCCTCAGCGACCGTTACGGGCCGCGATCCAGTCCGTCATCTCGGCCGCCGCACGCGGTTCACTGAAGAGATAACCCTGCAGCTCGTCGCAACCCGCGTCACGCAGGAAATCGTGCTGCTCGGCCGTCTCGACGCCTTCCGCCACGGTGCGTAGCGCAAGCCCGCGCGCCATCGAAATGATGGTATTGACGATCGCGACGTCGCCTTCGTCACCGGGCAGGTCGCGGACGAAGGACTGGTCGATCTTCAGCACGTCGATCGGCAAACGCTTGAGATAACTGAGCGAGGAGTAGCCGGTGCCGAAATCGTCGACCGCGATACCGAAACCGAGCGCCTTGAGACTGTCCAGCGTTTCGATGGCGAGCGCGGCATCCTCCATCAGCATGCTTTCGGTCAGTTCGAGCTCGATACGGGCCGGTTCGAGACCCGCCGCGGTGACGACCCGCGCGAGACGCTCGGGCAGTGCACGCACGCGGAACTGGCTGCCCGAGACATTGACCGCGCACTTGAACGGCCCCAGGCCGGCGGCATCCCAGCGTACGAGCTGCTGACAGGCCTCGGCGAGCACCCACTCACCGATCGGCACGATCAAGCCGGTCTCTTCGGCGACCGGGATGAACTCGGCCGGCGAGACGCGGCCGAGTTCAGGATGGATCCAGCGGATCAGGGCCTCGAAGCCGCGCAGTTCGCCCTCTCCGCTCAGCTTGGGCTGGTAGTGGACCATGAACTCGCCGCGTTCGAGCGCGCCGCGCAACTGCATTTCCATTGTCAGGCGCTTGAAGGCCGACGCGTTGAGCTGCTTGGTAAAGAACTGGTAGCAATCGC
Organism: Pseudomonadota bacterium; assembly: GCA_029977665.1. GTDB lineage: Bacteria > Pseudomonadota > Gammaproteobacteria > JACKNG01. The sequence goes on from JAPOKK010000089.1 coordinate 7,686, forward strand.
GGCCCTCGCGCTTGGCCTGCCCCAGCGCCGCGTCCGCGTGACGTAGCAGTTCGTCGGCGCTGGCGCCGTCACCGGGATAGACGCTGATGCCGATCGAAACGCGCGCGTGGATTTCCTTGTCGCCGATCTGGAACGGCTTCGTCAGCGCGTTGCGCAGTCGCTGTGCGACGACCGCGGCGTCCTCGGCAGCGGTGATCTCGGGCAGAAGCACGATGAACTCGTCGCCCGCCGCGCGTCCTAGCGCATCGCGCAGGCTGCCGTCGCCAACCTGGTCGAGGGTGTCGCTGATGCGCAAGGTGTGCCGGAAGCGTGCGCTCATCGCCCGCAGCAGCTCGTCGCCGCAGGCGAAACCGAGCGTGTCGTTGATGCGCTGAAAGTGATCGACATCGATCGCCAGCACCGTCAACACGCGCTCGTGGCGCGAGGCCTGCGCCAGCGCCTCGGTCAACGCGGCCCGAATGGCGGAGCGGTTGGGCAGCCCGGTGACATCGTCGTAGTGGGCGAGACGGTGGATCTTCTGCTCCGCACGGCGGCGCTCGCTGATGTCCTGCACGGTGCCGACGTAACGTTGCCGACCCTCGTCATCCTGGCCGCGCAAGGCGACGAGGTGGATGTCGCGAATCTCATCATCGCCAGCGTGCATACGGAACTCGAGCGTGAAATCCTCACCGCGTCGCATCGCCCGCCCGACAATGTCGCGGAAGCGTTCGAGGTCTTCCGTGACCACCATGCGGCGCAGATCCTCGAAGCCTGCGACCTCGGTCGCCTCGCCCAGGCCCAGGGCACTGTGCGTAGCGCGATTCCAATGCGTGAAGCGACCGTCACCATCACATTCCCAGTGACCGAGCCGCGCGATGCGCTGGGAGAGCTGCAGGCGCTGCTCGCTGGCACGGAGCGCATCCGCATCACGCTTGCCGCGCAGCATGTAGCGCAGGCGATGGCCGAGGATCTCGAAGTTGAACGGCTTGGTGACGAAATCCGTGGCGCCGACTTCGTAGGCACGATTGATCGATTCCACGTCGTCGAGCCCCGTCATCATCAGGACCGGGACATGCCTGCCGCGAGGATCGGCACGCAGACGCGTGCAGGCATCGAAACCGTCCATGACCGGCATCAGCACGTCGAGCACGACGATGTCCGGCTGGTGAGAATGAAAGGCATCGAGCAGTTCACTGCCGTCGGCCGCCTCGATGACGGCAAAACCCGCGTTCTCGAGCGCGGTGCGTGCAAGCAGGCGCTGCATGTCGTCATCGTCGACCATCAGCACGCGAGCAACCGGGGCGCGGGACTCATTCATTTCGAATTTCTCGGCATTTACCGACGACATCTCAAGCCTCCTGCGGGCGCAGTTCGCGCAGGGCGGCGATCACACCGTCCATTTCGAAGTGCAGTACATCGAGGCGCTTGCCGACCTCGTCGAGATGGCCGTCGCGCGCGGCGGCCTCGAGTTCGCCCGCGAGGCGCGTCAACGCGGTGGCGCCGAGATTCGCGCTGCTCGATTTGAGCGTGTGTACCGCGCGGCGTACGCGTTCGCCGTCGCCCGCCGCGAGCCCTTGTTCCAGATCAGTCAACAGCTGTGCGGCATTACCCAGGAACAAGCCAACGAGGCGCCCGAGCAGGTCGGGGCTGCCCTCGCGTTGCAGCGCAGTGATGCGCGCGAGCACCTCGGCGTCGAGCGGGCTCGCGCCGCTGCTCACCACGGCCGGCCGCGATGACGCGGCCGGTGCCACCGCGGACTGCGGTTCGCGCGACACCGGCGTGGCGGCCAGCCAGTTGCCGAGCACCTGGTTGATCTCGTCGCGCGTGAACGGCTTGGCGAGATAATCATCCATGCCGGCCTCCAGGCAGCGCTCGCGATCGCCTTCGAGCGCGTTCGCGGTGAGCGCCACGATGGGCAGTGCGGTCGTGCCCTGGTCGCGCTCCCACGCGCGGATCTCGCGCGTCGCCCCGTAGCCGTCGAGAACCGGCATCTGGCAATCCATGAGCACAAGGTCGTAGGGCTCGCGCAGCGCATCGAGGGGACTGTCCGTGATCGCCTCGACGGCCTCGCGACCGTCGTTGACGACGCGCACCTCGCAGCCCAGTGACTCCAGCATGCAGCGCGCCAACTCCTGGTTGACGGCGTTGTCCTCGACCACCAGCACGCGGGCCTGGTAGGTGCCGGGGGCGGCTTCACCCTGCGTTCGCTCGAGATCGGCGAGCCCTTGTGCACCAGCCGACACCGCGGCGTAGAGTTCGCGCTGGCGCACCGGCCGCGTCAGGTAGGCGCTCACGCCGCTCGCCAGCAGCTCGCCGGTCGATTCCAGGTTGGCGACCGTGGTCAGCATCACCAGACGCAGTTCTCCGAGCCCGGGATCGCCGCGCACCCCCTGGGTGAACTGCGCGGCCGGCATGTCGGGCAGTTCGCGCGAGAACACGACGGCCTTGAATGCCTGTCCGCGCCCGGCCGCTTCGCGCAGCGCCCGCAACGCCGCGTTGGCGGTCTCGCAGGTGCTCACCCACGCACCCCAACTCGACAAGGTGGCGACCATCAGCTCACGCGACGTATCGTCCTTGCCGAGTACCAGCACGGGCATGTCGGCGATGCTCGCGCGTGCGAGTGCCGCCTGCCGGTGGCGCCCGGGCACACGCGCCACGTCGACGACTTCGAGCGGGCACGTAAACCAGAACGTCGAGCCGAGCCCCGGGTTACTGTCGAGTCCGATCGTGCCACCCATCAGCTCGGTCAGCTGGCGTGAGATGGCGAGTCCCAGGCCGGTGCCACCGAAGCGCCGCGTGGTCGAACCATCCGCCTGGGTGAAGGAGTCGAAGATGCGCGCCTGGTGCTCGGAGGCGATGCCGATACCGCTGTCACGCACCATGAAACGCAGCACCGGCACGTCGCCGTCGGCAGGCTCTTCGCTGACCCCGATGACGACCTCGCCGTGCTCGGTGAACTTGACCGCGTTGCTGACCAGGTTGGTAAGCACCTGGCGCAGGCGGTCGGCATCGCCGAGCCGGCTGCTGGTCAGTTCCGGCGGCACGTCACAGACCACTTCGAGGCCGCGCTTGTGGGCGGTCTCGGAGAAGATTTCGCCGATGTCCTCGACGAGATCGCGAACGTCGAACGGCTCCCGCGAGATCTCGAGCTTGCCGGCCTCGATCTTCGAGAAATCGAGAATGTCGTTGATGACGTTCAGCAGCTGGCGCCCCGAACGGTGGATGGTGTCGGCGAGCTGGGTCTGACGTTTGCTGAGCGGGGTGCCGAGCAGCAGCTCGGCCATGCCGAGCACGCCGTTCATGGGTGTGCGGATCTCGTGGCTCATGTTGGCGAGGAACTCGGCCTTGGCCGCTGCGGCGCCTTCGGCCGCATCCTTCGCGCGCATGAGTTCGCTCTGGGTCGCTTCGAGCTGTGTGAGCTTGCTGCGCAGGTCCTGGTTCAGCGCGGCGCTGCGTCCCTGCGCGAGGCGCAACTGGTCGGCAACGTCGACGTGCTCGAAGCGCAGCCGCACGTTCTCGGCCAGGCCGGCATGCATGCTGCCCGCATTGCGCCACATGACCAGCAGGTAGCAGACCAGCATCATGCCGAGCACGATGTCGACGCGTCCGCCGGCGAGCAGGAAGGGCAAAGCGACCGGAATCAGGGTCAGCGCGAGAAACACTCGCACCAGCGGCAGCAGCACGGCGTAGGTCGATGCGCTGCCGCCGGTAACGCCGGCAGCGGCGATGACGATCATGGCGCGGTAGGCCGGGTCTTCGAGAACCGGCACGAACAGACTCATCGCGCCCCAGCCCAGCGCCGAAGCGACGATGCCGAGATAGAAGCCGAACGCCCGCGGCGCCTCCGGTGGCTGGCGGCGGAAATGCAGCAGGTGCACGGTGCGCGCCACGACCACCCCCATCTGGTAGGCAAACCAGGCGCCCAGCATCGTGCCGGGCACCTCGCTCCACAGCAGGCCGGCAACCATTGCGCTGACTGCGACGGTACCGAACAGTGCCGGCCCGATGCCGGCGGCAAGCAGCCGCAGATGCTCGAGCTCGCGCCGCGGATCGCTGACCTCGACTGCTTGCTTCGTCTCGTGCGCTTCGGCACGTGGCGCTGCAGTGCCCAGGGCGTGATCCATCTCTCTCTCCATGTGAGACTCGCGCGGGGTGGTCGGGAAATCCGGCGAGTGCCGGTGGTAGCGGCCGCCGTCGAGAAAACTGCTGCGATTCTAGCGATTTTGTCGATCCGGTCACATGGCAGCCCGCGCCTCGAGCGCCGCAGCGGTGCAACGCCGCCCCCCGGGACAAGCATGCGGCAGACGCCGGTACGCATCCCGTAACGACCTGCCCGTGACGACCCGGCGCGAGTCGTCACGCGGTCGCGGTCGGCCGCTCAATCAGCGAAGAAGCGGTTCGCCGGCCGCGGCAAGCCGAGATGCTCGCGCAGCGTGGACCCCGTGTAGCGCTTGCGAAACAAACCGCGTCGCTGCAGCTCCGGCACCACCTGCGTGACGAAGTCGTCGAGACCCGCGGGGAGAAACGGGAACATGATGTTGAAGCCGTCGCAGCCGCGCTGCTCCAACCATTCCTGCATGGTATCGGCAATGTCGTGCGGCGTTCCGACGATCTCTAGCGAGGAGAAGCTGCCACCGACGTACTGGGCGAGCTGGCCGATGCTGAGGCCGTCGCGCGCGGCCATGGCAACGAGTTTCTCCCGCGCCGACTGGCTGGCATTGCTCGGTGGCAGTTCGGGCAGGGGGTCGTCCAGATGGTAGGCCGACATGTCGTGTCCAAGCAGCACCGAGAGCGTCGCCATGCCGCTGTCCGGATGCACCAGCGAATCGAGCAAGGCTTTCTTTTCCTGCGCCTCGTCCGCACTCTCGCCGACGACAACGAACGCCCCGGGCAGGATCTTCAAGTGTTCCGGATCGCGCCCGGCATTCGCGGCACGCGATTTGACGTCCGCATAGTAATGCCTGCCGTCGGCCAGGTTGTTGACCCCGGCGAAAACCACCTCGGCGGTCTCGCCCGCGAGCTGGCGGCCGGCCTCCGAAGCACCGGCCTGGACGATCACGGGCCAGCCCTGCGGCGGGCGTGCCACGTTGAGCGGGCCGCGGACGGCGAGAAACTCGCCGCGATGATCGAGCACGTGGAGCTTGTCGGGATCGAAATAGATGCCGCTGGCCTGGTCGCGCACGAAGGCATCGTCGGCCCACGAGTCCCACAGGCCGGTAACGACGTCGTGGAACTCGCGCGCGCGGCGGTAGCGTTCGGCATGCGCCATGTGCTCATCGTGGCCGAAGTTCATCGCTTCGTGCGGGTTGGCCGACGTGACCACGTTCCACCCGGCACGGCCATCACTGATGTGGTCGAGCGACGCGAACTTGCGCGCGATGTGGTAAGGATCGTTGTACGTGGTCGAGGCCGTCGCGATGAGACCGATGTGCTCGGTGACGACCGCGAGCGCTGGTAACAATGTCAGCGGATCGAACGAGGTGACCGTTGCGCTGCGCTTGAGCGCCGGCATCGGCATGTTCATCACGGCCAGGTGATCGGCCATGAAGAAGGCGTCGAAGCAACCGCGCTCGAGCGTCTGGATCATGCGCACGTAGTGCGCAAAGTTGAAGTTGGCGTCCGCCCAGGCGCCGGGGTAACGCCACGCCGCGGTGTGAATGCTGACCGGGCGCATGAAAGCGCCGAGCCGCAGCGTGCGTCCCTCAGTCATGGTCGTGGCGGTTGCTTCACGATGCGCGCCGAGGCCTCGGGAACCGTCGAAGAGGCCCCGAGCAGGCGGTCAGTCGTGGCTCAACGACTTGTCGGTGAACAGGTAGTCCTTGAGCTCGGCGTCGAACGTCGGATCGCGCCGGCGGATCCATTCGAGCACCATCGCCGCGTGCTCTTTCTCTTCGTCGCGATTGTGCTCGAGGATCGCCTTCAGCTCGGCGTCCTTGCACGCATCGACACGCTGGTTGTACCAGTCGACGGCTTCGAGCTCCTCCATCAAGGAAACGATCGCGCGGTGCATGTCGCGCGTCGCGTCACTGAGTTCGGCGATCGGTTCGTGGTATCCCTCGTTGGCCATGAGTGCTCCTCACTTGTTGTCGTTCGGCGCGCGCCGGCGGCGCGCGGTTCGGGTCGGTGCGTGCATTATCTCGCATCGCGCCGCGCGGCCCGCGGGCCGCGTCAACCGGCAGCGACTTCGGCAGGTGCTTCGCCGCGCACGCAGTAGGTCGCGAACGGGGCAGCGGCGTGCGGCCCGCGCCGCAGGTGCAGGCGCCCGGCGTCGAGTTCCATGATCACCGTCGCGCAGGTACCCACGCGGCGGTTGCCGAGCACGCTCTGCGGCCGATAAGGCCGCAGCAGCGCGTCCTCGCCGCCGGCATCGCTGGACAGGATCTCGCGCACGCGTTCGAGATCGCGGCGTGCGTCGGCCGCGAGCGCGGCGCCGAGCAGGTCGTAACGCGCGCAGGAGTTGGCCAGCTCGGGCGTGCGTCCGGCGGCGCCGCTGCCGAGGCAATGGTTGGTATGCAGCAGCACGCCATCGACCGGCTCGAGCGCGTGACATTCGTCTCCGAAGAACTCCGTCGACACCGCACGCCCGCCGGCCGCGGCAACCAGCAGGTGGCTTGCCTTGCCGGCGCCGGCCGCCGCCATCAGGGCGCGGGCGGCGTCGAAATCGGGGGCGTTGAGCAGGGCGCCGATGAGCACGTGCACCGGCAGCCCGGTCAGGTCGTGCGGCGCGAACAGGATGTTCAGACATACACCCAGCCCCGCGCTCGACAAGCCGATCTTGCCGACCATGCCCGGCTCGCCGAACGTGACGTAGCGGTGCCCGTCCGGACGCTCGTGCGCGATGATCACGCATTCGGACTCGAGCGGCTCGAGCCAGTCCCAGTTCTGCGCCAGCAGTGCCGACTGCGCGAGATACAGCGCCGAGCACTCGCCGACCCGGGCGTTGATGATCTCGGTGCGCGCGTTGAGCACGAAGACCTGCCAGGGCGCGAGGCCGCTGCCGGCGGCGATACCACGGATCTCCGCCGCCTGTGCCGGCGCGAGCTGCTCGCACAGCGACGACACCGTCGCCGCGCGCGCTTCGAGGGCCGCGCCGTCGAGAGGTCCGCCGGCAAACAGCTCATCGAAATAGAAATCGCGCGCCGCGTGGATGCGCTGGCGGAACGCCTCGCCGTGAGCACGGCCGCGCGCCGCCGCATCACCGCGTACGCTGAGTTCGGCGAAACCGCTCGCGAGGCCCATTCAGGTCGTCGGCCCGAGATTCTCGACGAAGAACTCGCGCGCGAGCGTGTTCGACGCGCTGAGGCCCGGCTCGACGTACAGTCCCGTCTGGTCGTAAGGCAGGAAGGCCAGCCGCTTGGGCTCGCGCGCACGCTCGAACAGCTCCGCCACCGTCCACGCCGGATGGACGATGTCGCGCCCGCCGGTCGAGATGATGAGATAGGGCCGCGGCGAGATGCGGTGGACGAAAGACAAGGGGCTGAACTCCAGGATCTTCTCCACCGACTCCAACGTGATGGTGTCGCGCCAGGTCGAGTGCAGTGCCGGCAGCGGCTCGAAGAAGGCCGCGATCTGCTCGTCGCAAGGCAGTGCGCACAGCGTACCGGGCGGACCGATGACCGGAATGCGTGCGCCTTTTTCGCCGCGGAAGCGCCGCATGCGGTCGGCCTCGACGGCGCGCACTAGCGCCTCGAAATCGTTCTCGCTGCGCAGCAGGCGCATCCAGGTGTAGCCATCGGTCACGGGCACCACGGCACAGGCCGCCTTGACGCGCTCGTCGATGGCCGCGACGTAGCTGACCAGCGCACCCGCGAAGCTCGCCCCCCAGATGCCGATGCGCTCGGGGCCGACATCGC
>JAPOKK010000090.1 GCA_029977665.1 Pseudomonadota bacterium
CCGAGCGCAGAATCGCGCGGCTCGAGAATCGCATCGAGGTGCTGGAGAACGAACTGCGCGACTTGAGGCGATAAGGGTGGCGGTGGCGCCGCTGTCACAGGACCAGAATCGCCGGGGCGTACATCGTTTGCGCGACACGAAGCTGACCCCGCGTCTTGCCCGACCTGAGGAGCATTCATGAACTGGACGATTTATCTTTCTGGCGAGATTCATACCGACTGGCGCGACAGGATCAGCGAGGGAGCGAGATCGCGCAATCTCCCCGTGAGTTTCTCCTCGGCGGTCACCGACCACGCCGCCAGCGACGCGGCCGGCGACGTGCTCGGGGCGGAGCCCGATGGTTTCTGGCGCGATCACAAGTCGTCGAAGGTCAACGGCATCCGGACACGGACGCTGCTAGAGAAGTGCGACATCGCGGTGGTGCGTTTCGGCGACAAGTACAAGCAGTGGAATGCCGCGTTCGACGCCGGATACTGTGCGGCGATTGGTAAGCCGTACATCACGCTTCACGATGAAGACATCGTCCATGCTTTGAAGGAAGTCGATGCCGCGGCGATGGCATGGGCGCGAACACCGGAGCAGGTGGTCGAGATCCTGAGTTACGTGACGAGGGCGCAGTAAACGCCTTCGCCTGGTACCGCTCTCTGGTGCGGAAAGCCGCCGTCTCGTGAAACGCCGGCGGCGCGGTGGCCGCGAGTCGCCGGGCCTGGGCCGGCGCGAGGTGCCCTATGACCGAGCAAGCGTCTTTTCGTGCGCCAGGCGTGATCGAGCGCTGGTTCAACCGCGTCTTCGGCGTCGCCGCGGGACTCGGCGTCGGCCTGCGCCACAACTACCGCTTGTCCGTCGCCGGACGGAAATCCGGGCGAATCTACGCGACGCCGGTGAATCTCCTCGTGCGCGAAGGCCGTACTTACCTCGTCGCACCGCGCGGCGAAACGCAGTGGGTGCGGAACGTCCGGGCTGGTGGCGTGCTGCGCCTCAAGCGGGGTGCCGACGAGGGCACCTACCGGGCGTCCGAACTCACCGGTCCGCAGAAGACTATCGTGCTTCGCGATTACCTCGGCCGCTACAAGCGGACGGTACAGCGGTATTTCGATGTTGCGCCGGACAGTTCCGACGCGGCCTTTGCGGAGATCGCTCCGCGCCATCCCGTCTTTGAACTGCGCCGCGACATCCCGGGAAGCCGCTGAGACGTTCCCGGCGCCCCGCGTTGTGAATCGGTCCGAAGCCGGGGCCGCAGCGCGGGTTGCGACGGGCTCGCTGTGTCCTGGCAGGCGGACGGCGGGCCTCGTGAACTGGATGCGCGGAAGGACCCCGCCGGATGCAAACGCTGCATGGCGCGCGGACACGCTCGCGGGACCAATGCAAGTGGCTGAGCGTGCGGTTGCGGCCGGGTCGCTTCGCGCTCAGGTCGTCCGTGAGCCCTGCTTGGAGCATTGTTGCGCCGGCTCCCGGCGGCGAGCGGCTGGCAGCGCGACCTGCGTGGACTGTTTCCGTGCGCTTCGTCGCGCCAACATTGCTCTGTTTGCGCGGCGCGTGTCTCGAGGCCACCTTCATCTACCCCGCTCTGCACCGTGCGCTGGCGTCACTGGCGATCCCGCTCTACCAGCGGTGCGAAATCGTGGCCCGCGAAGCGCTACTCCGGTTCCCGCCCCGGTTGTGGCAAAGTGCATGGCACTGACCTCGCGCGTCCCCGTGCCCGCCACGTGCATTCACTGGCGCAGCGTTTTCCGGAAAACTTCCCACCTCAATGGAGATCGGTCGAATGAGCAAGCCTTATGTCGTCATTCCCGGCACGGATCGCCCTGCTGCACTGGACGTGCTCGGAACCGAGGTCACGATACTCGCCGCCTCGAGCGAGAACGGGTGCTACGGCATCACGTTGCAGGCCGGGGGAGAAGGCTCCGGTCCGCCGCCGCACAGCCACGACTGGGACGAAGCGTTCTTCGTGCTGAGCGGCACCATCAATTTCCTGTGTGATGGCGACCAGCATGCCTGCGCGCCGGGGACGCTGGTACACGTGCCGCGCAACACCGTGCATGGCTTCAATTACGGCGAGGGCGGTGGTTCGATGCTGGAAATTACCAGTCGTGACAGCCGGGCGGCGGAGATGTTCGCGCAGATCGGTGCGAGCATCGATGCCGCCAATCCGGACATTCCGAAAACGCTCGAGATACTCGCGGCGCATGGCGTCACCGTCGCCTAGCGTTCGATGGGCGATAAGGCCGTGAGCGAATCCATCGCGCCCTCGCGGCGCGCGGCCGACCTGGTCGTGGCCGGGTTATCGCTGTGGGTGGCCGGCCGGCACGGCGGCGAGTCCGAGGATTACTGGGAGGGCAACTGGCTCGACGTGATCGCGCGCTACCGTGCGGGCGGCTCGCGGGTTGCCGTCGCCGGCCCCATCGTGCACCTGAGCGAACTGGCGGCGCTACTGGCCGGTTGCGAACGCATGGCTGCCGGGGCCGTGACGGAGACCGGGCTTTACTGTATGGAGCCGAATCTCAAGATCGAATTGTGGCGGGTGCCGAACGGTCAGCTCATCGGCAAGACGCGGATCACGCCCGATCACAAGTCGGAAGTGCACGACTTCGGTTTCGCGCTGGAACCGGGCGAGCTGCCAGCCATCGCCGCATCGTGCCGGGACATCCTCGCGCGCTACCCGCTGCGCGGCAAGGCCGGTGCCTAGCGGCGCTCACGGTCAGACCGCGTCGCCTCGCCGGACAGGCCGTGGCACCATGGCGCCTGGCGCACGTGCGGCGCGCAAACCAGGGGAGAGACGATGACGAAGTTCGACGTGAAAGCGACGGTCGAGGAACTCGAGTCGGGCACGCTGCCGGCCTGGATCGCACGGCATCTCGAGCAGTACCTCGACAGTGGCGGCCGCGAGGGGCATTACTTCGACGCCACGACCGTCGGCGGCAGCGGGCTCGTGCCGAGCCTTCTGCTGACCACCGTCGGGCGGCGCTCGGGTAAGCGCACGACCATGCCGCTCTTCTACGGCACCTGCGATGCGGGCTACGTCGTGATTGCTTCCAAGGGAGGGGCGGAGACGCAGCCCGCGTGGTACCTCAACCTGTGCGCTGCGCCGGACGTCGAGATCCAGGTCGGTCCCGAGCGCTTCGCTGTCAGGGCGCGCACGGCCGAGGGCACCGAGCGCGACGCATTGTGGGCGCAGATGGTCGCCATCTACCCGCCGTACCGGGATTACCAGGCGCGCACCGCGCGCCGCATCCCGGTCGTCGTTCTCGAGCGGTGCACGCCGTGATCCCGTTCGTGTTCACGCGCTCGTTCGGCGCTTCCGTTACACTGCGCGCGTCACGCGTGCGCAGCACGTACGGTGCCCCGACGGCGGCTTGCCGCGACTACCGCAGGCGCTGCCCCAGATAACGAACAGGATCATCATGACCGCCAAACCCGTTCTCAGTGCCGTCAAGATCGAAGACGGGCCCAAGGGCACCCCGCAGATCACCGAGCTGCATTACGACGTCTGGTCGCTGCGCGTGACGCTGGACTTCGAGAGCTGGGACGGCGTCGTCTACGCTGATTTCGAGTCGCCGGCCGGCTTTCGCGTGCTCGACGAGAGCGACCTCGGCGAGATGTGGCAGGGTGAAGGGCATAGCCGCCACTGGCTGCACACCGTCGTGATCAACGGCTGGCTGTCGCAGGAATCGGCGCGCCCCGGATTTGCCCAGGACACGACCGAGCTGACCGAGTACCTGATCACGGGTCTCAACGACTGCGTGAGCATCCTGGCGTTCGACGAGCCCACGGTCACCATCCTCGGCGAAGCGGGCTGAGCGGCTTCGCGACCGCGGGCACGCGCGGCGCCGGCCGCGCGGCTCAGAACACCGTAAGCCGGACCGCGTTGACGGCGAGCACCCACAGGCACAGGGTCGAGAGTGCGAACAGCACGACGCGCACGGCCACCACGTTGACCAGACCCTGCCACAAGCTGTGTGCGATGCGCAGCCCGGCGTACCCCCAGGCGAACGCGAGGTTGACGGTGCTGGTGTCACCGGCGAGCGCGAGCACGGCGACGACGGCATAGAAGATCGTCGGCTGTTCCATGAGGTGCGTGTAGTTGTGCGAGACCCAGTTGACGCGGGCCGGCATGTCCTGCTCGACGTCGGCGTAGCGGCTGCCGGGCGGGCTGTCGGCAAGGCGGATGCCGGCACGGTTGAACGCCGGGAGCCGGGTGGCGATCAGCCACATGAGCACGATCAGCGACCACAGCACGAGTACCGCCGCGGGGCCAAGGATGGGGAGTGTCGTCATGAGCTTCTGACCTCTTCGGTTGGGGTTTGCCGTCCGGCGCCGCGCCGCTGCGGCAGGGCCGGTTTTCGCCGTTGGCGGGATGCCGGTATGCTCGCCGCCTGAAGGGGAATACTGCCACCGCGGCCGGCGGAGGGATATGTCGATGAAACGTTCCTGGCTGCTCGCCGCGCTGGTCGTGCTCGCCATCGTCTCGGGGGGGCGCGAGTTCGACCTGCTGGCGCCGCGGATCGACGCACCGCAGCTGGCAGACGAGGCCGGCGAGACGCTGCGCAGCGCATTCGAGCGCCGCGCCAGCGACCTGCAGGTTCGCGCGCATGGCGAGGTGGTGCGCGTGTTGCCTGACGATGACGACGGTAGTCGCCACCAGCGCTTCATTCTGCGCACCTCGACGGGACAGACCCTGCTCGTGGCGCACAACATCGACCTCGCGCCGCGCGTTCGCGGCCTCGCCGTCGGCGACCGCGTCGAGTTCTACGGCGAGTACGAGTGGAACCCGCGTGGCGGGGTCGTGCACTGGACGCATCACGATCCGGCCGGGCGCCACGCCGACGGCTGGATCGAGCACGACGGCGGGCGTTACGAGTAGGCCGGTGTTACCGGCCCGCTCGCCTCGTTCGTTCAGAACGCCTCGGCCGCGAGCGCCATCACGTTCTCGGCACCGGCCTCGACGCGCGCGCGATGCACGCGGGTCTCGGGCAGCACGTGCGAGAAGAAGTAGCGCGCGGTGACGAGCTTGTTTTCGTAAAAGCCAGTGTCTCCGTCGCCGCGTGCCAGGCCCTCCAGCGCGGCCTTGGCGATCTGCCCCCACATGTGGCCGAACATGACGAGCGCGATCAGGTGCAGGTAAGGCACTGAGCCGGCGCCCGCGTTGTCCGGCCTGGTCATGGCGTTCTGCATCAGCCAGCTCGTCGCGCCCTGCAGATCCGCGAGCGCTTCGCCGAGCTGCGCCATCATCGGCGCCAGGGTTTCCTCCGTGGCATGTGCCTTGACGAACTCGGCGACGATGCCCAGGTAGCTGCGCAGCGCGCGGCCGCCATTCGCGGGCAGCTTGCGGCCGACGAGATCGAGCGCCTGGATACCGTTGGTGCCTTCGTAGATCATGGCGATGCGCGCGTCGCGCACGAACTGCTCCATGCCCCATTCGCGCACGTAGCCATGCCCGCCGAGGCATTGCTGGGCATTGGTCGCGTGCTCGTAGCCCTTGTCGGTGAAGTGGCCCTTGATCACCGGCGTCAGCAGGCCGATCAGATCCTCGGCCTGCTGACGCTCCTGCTCGCTGCCGGCCTTGTGCGTCAGATCGACCTGCAGCGCACCCCACAGGGCGAGTGCACGGGCGCCTTCGTTGAATGCGCGCGCGTTCATCAACATGCGGCGCACGTCAGGGTGGACGATGATCGGGTCGGCCTTGCCTTCGGCGTTCTTGGGGCCGGACAGCGCGCGGCCCTGCAACCGTTCGCGCGCGTAGACGGCCGCGTTCTGCGTCGCCACCTCGGAAATCGACAGGCCCTGCAGGCCGACGCCGAGGCGTGCCGCGTTCATCATGATGAACATCGCGCGCAGGCCCTTGTCCTTCTCGCCGATGAGGTAGCCCTTGGCGCCGTCGTAGTTCATCACGCAGGTCGAGTTGCCGTGGATGCCCATCTTCTTCTCGAGTGAACCGCAGGACACGGCGTTCCTCTCGCCCGGCTCACCGTTCTCGTCGACGAGGAATTTCTCGACCACGAACAGCGAGATGCCGCGCACGTTGTCGGGCGAGTCGGGCATCTTGGCGAGGACGAGATGGATGATGTTCTCGCTCAGATCGTGTTCGCCCGAGGAGATGAAGATCTTCGTGCCGGTGATGGCGTAGCTGCCGTCGGGTTGGGGCTCGGCGCGCGTGCGCAGCAGGCCGAGGTCGGTGCCGCAGTGCGGTTCGGTCAGGTTCATCGTGCCGGTCCAGGTGCCGGCGGCGAGCTTGGGGATGTAGCGGTTCTTCTGCGCCTCGCTGCCGACCGCGCGGATGGCGGCGATGGCGCCCTGGGTGAGGCCGGCATACATGGCGAAGGCCATGTTGGCGGAGATGAGGTATTCCTCGAACGCGTTGGCGATGACGTGCGGCAGGCCCTGCCCGCCGAACTCGGGTTCGACGGCGAGACCGATCCAGCCGCCTTCGCACAGTTCCTGGTAAGCCTCGCGGAAGCCCGGTGGCGTGGTCACGCTGCCGTCCTCGTGGCGCACGCAGCCGTGCTCGTCGCCGATGGCGTTCAGCGGCGCGATGACCTGCTCGCAGAGCTTGGCGCCTTCTTCGAGAATGGCGCCGACGAGGTCGGGCGTGGCTTCCTCGAATCCCGGCAGCGCCGCGTAGCGGTCGAGGCCGATGACTTCGTTGAGGATGAAACGGGTGTCGTCGACGGGGGCCTTGTAGCTCGGCATGGGCGGTCTCTCCGTGGCAGTGCACAGGCGCTCATACGCGCCGGAGCCCGGATTATGTCACCACCGGTCCGCGATCTCGCGCGCATCGGTGCCGCGGCGTTACCGCGGCAGCGCGTCGAGCCCCGCGCCGATTTCGTAGCAGAGCGCCAGCGTCGGCGCGTCGACACCGAGGCGCGCGGCCTCGCGGACCGCGTAGCCCAGGGTCTCGTGCACTTCGAGCCGGCGCCCGGCCTCGAGATCCTGCAGCGCCGACATGCGGTGGTCGGGCGCGCTGCGCGCGAGTTCGCGGCCGACCTCGCGCACCAGCGCGACCGCCTCGCGCAACGAAGCGCCGGCGATGCTCGCGACCGGCATGGGCGACTGGTCGACGAGCGGTATGTCACGCGCGGCGGCAATACCGGCGGCCTCGCGGATGACGGCCGCACCGATCTGGGCGAAGTGCGGGTTGTCGAGCGCGGTGCCGGTGGTGCTGCGCGCGATGACCGCGAGGGCGAACAGCGCGACCCAGCCGACGAACTTCGACCATTCGACGGTCTCGATGTTCTCGCAGGCAGTCGCGCGGATACCCGCGGCGTCGATGAGCCCGGCGATCTCCGTCGCGCGCGCGCCGCCACCGCCGCCGAGATGCAGCATCACGTTGCGCGTGAAGGTGACGCGACCTTCGGCGAGCAGCTCGCCGCTGAAATTGGCCATGCAGCCGAGCACGCGGGCGGCGCCGAACGCGCCGGCGAGTTGTTCGTTCTTCTGTACACCGTTGGCGAGCGAGAACACTGCGCGAGGCGTGATGCCGTCGACCGACGCGAGCGCCTCGGCCATGTGGTAGGTCTTCACAGCGTAGACGAGGACGTCGTCGTCCTGGCCGGCTTCGGGTGCCGCGGCCACGGTGCACGGTTGCGTGAGTTCGCGCAGCCCGGTGACGCGCAGGCCGTCGCGTGCGAGCGACCGGGCGCGCGTGCCACGCGCGATCATGCGCACCTCGTGACCCGCTTCGACGAGATGCGCGCCGAGAATGGTACCGAGCGCGCCTGCGCCGACGATGGTGAACTGCATGCTGGCCGGCCTCCTCCGCTGGCGTAAGCTCCGAATGCGACTATAGCCCATCGTCGTTTCCCGGCATCGGCGGCGACGGCACGCGCCGTCCGACAAACGTCTGTCGAACACAGGCATAATCGGGCCGGCGCCGGCATGCGGCGCTCACCCGCGAGCTCACACCACGGAAACCTTCACATGCGCTGCGAAGTGGTCGCCATCGGCACCGAGCTGTTGCTCGGACAAATCATCGACACCAATTCCTCGTGGATCGGCGAGCAGCTCGCCATGCACGGCATCGATTCGTTCTACCAGACCAAGGTCGGCGACAACCACGCGCGCATCGTCGCGACCATCCGCCAGGCGTTGGAGCGCTCCGAGGCCGTGATCTGCTGCGGCGGGCTCGGTCCGACCCAGGACGACATCACGCGCGATGCCATCGCCGAGATCATGGGCGTGGAGCTCGAGTTCCACAGCGACGTCGCCGAGCACATCCGCGACATCTTCGCCTCGCGCGGCCGCGCGATGCCGGAGAACAACCTGCGCCAGGCGATGGTCCCGGCCGGTGCCAGCGTGATCCCCGACCAGCCGGGCACCGCGCCCGGCCTGGTCTGTCCGGTCGGCGACAAGGTGATCTACGCGGTGCCGGGCGTGCCCTACGAAATGCACCAGATGATGCAGGCGACGATCCTGCCCGACCTGACGCGTCGGGCCGGCTTCACCCGCGTCATCCGCTCGCGGGTACTGCGCACCTGGGGACACAGCGAGTCGCGCCTCGCCGAGCTGCTGGCCGGGCGCATCGACGAGCTCGACGCGATCGGCAACCCGACGCTGGCCTTCCTCGCGAGCGGCATCGAGGGACTCAAAGTGCGCATCACCGCGGCCGGCGACGACGAGGCCGGCGCGATGCGTCTCATCGCGGAGGAAGAACCGCGCGTCCGCGCACTGCTCGGGGACACCGTGTTCGGCATCGATCAGCAGACGATGGAGTCGGTCGTGCTCGATCTCCTGCGCGAGCGCGGGCTGACCCTGGCCGTGGCCGAGGTCACCAGCGGCGGCATCGCGGCGATGCGGTTGTCGGCGCTCGACCCGCTCGGCGAGGTGTTCCGCGGCGGTATCGTGCCGACCGCCGGCGCCGTGCGCACCAGCCTGCTCGGCGTGCCGGCGGAGATCCTCGGCACGTTCGAGGCGGCAAAGACCCTTGCACGGGCGGTGCAGCGCGCGTTCGGTGCCGACATCGGCATCGCGACCACCGGGCAGCACGATCTCGGCGATGTCTCGGGCGCGGCGCAGACCTACCTCGGGCTCGCCATCGGCGAGGAGCTCGCCGTCGAGCGCGTGCGGCTGCCCGGTGACCGCGAGCGTGTGCGGCAGTTCTCGGTGATCAGCGCGCTCAATGCGCTGCGCCTGCACCTGCTCGGCTAGTCTCGTTTACCATCAACAATCCAGGCCATGGTCGGGTACGAGCAATGGTGACGATTGAATACTGCGCAATGTGAAACTACGCACCGCACGCCCTCCGGGTGAGGGATCGGCTGCTCGCCCTGGGTGCCGCGCCGGTGACCTTGGTCGAAGGGGGCGGCGGGATATTCGACGTCACCATTGACGGCCGCCTCGCCTGGTCGAAGCACGCCTGCGGCCGCTTTCCGGACGACACCGAGATCGCAGACCTGCTCGCCGCGGCTGACAGTGCCTGAGGGCAACGCGCCCGCGCGCATCATCGAACGTACATCGACGCCCCGCGGATACGGGGCTGGCAAGGGAGTATCCATGACCGCCGTCGCCGACCTTCTGACCCGGACCATCACCGAGATCGCGCCCGCCATTGCTGCCGGCGAGGTCTCGCCCGTCACGCTGACCGAAGCGATGCTCGCGCGCATCGCCGAGCTCGACCCGCGCATCGGCAGCTACGCGCTCGTGACCGGCGAACTCGCGCTCGCCGAAGCACGCGCGGCCGAAGCCGAGATTCGCGCCGGCAACTACCGCGGGCCGCTGCACGGCGTACCGGTCGCACTGAAGGACCTGGTCAACACGGCCGACCTGCCGACGGCCTGCGCATCGCCCATCCTGCGCGACTTCCGCCCGGGCTACGACGCCGCGGTGGTCGAGCGCCTGCAGGCCGCCGGCGCGGTGACGCTCGGCAAGCTCGCCCTGACCGAGTTCGCGCTCTACGGCTATCACCCGCAGTTCACGCCGCCACGCAATCCGTGGCATCTCGATCACTGGGCCGGGGTGTCATCGAGTGGTTCGGGGGCGGCGACCGCGGCGTCGCTGTGCTTCGCGAGCCTCGGTACCGACACCGGCGGCTCGATCCGCTTTCCTTCTGCCGCCTGCGGCGTGGTCGGGCTCAAGGCGACGTTCGGCAAGATCAGCCGTTACGGCGTGTTTCCGCTCGCCGACACGCTCGACCACATCGGCCCGATGGCACGATCGGTGGGCGATTGCGCGGCCCTGCTCGCCGTGCTCGAAGGGCGCGACCCGCGTGACGGCGCGACGCGCACCGACCCGCCGGGCGATTACGGCACGGCGCTGGCCGCCGGTCCGCAGGGTCTGCGCATCGGCCTGGACCGCGCCTACGCGACGACCGATACCGATCCACGGATGAGCGACGCGTTGTTCGCCGCGGTCGATGTGCTGCAGGCGGCCGGCGCGACGATCGTCGAACTCAATTCGCCCGAACTTGCCGATTGTGCGCAGCATTGGCTGGACGTGTGTGCGGTCGATGCGCTCATCGGTCACCAGGATCTCTATCCTGAGCACGCCGACGAGTACGGCCCCGCCTTCCGCGCCCTGCTCGAGCACGGCAGCCGGGTCCGTGCGACGGATTACGCGCGGGCGACACGTCAGCGCCAGGAGACGCGCGCATTGATCGACGAACTGCTCGCCGGTATCGACGTGCTGGTCTGCCCGGCGATGCCGACGCCGGCGCCGCCGCAGCCCGATCCGCAGGCGGTGATGGCGCCCGAGGAGGTGCCGGCGCTGGTGCGCTTCTCGGCGCCGACGAATTTCTCCGGCCATCCGAGCCTGACCGTGCCCAACGGCTTCACCGTCGAGGGTCTGCCCACTGCGATGCAGTTCATCGGCCGCCATGGCGATGAGGCCGCGGTACTGCGCGCCGGTGCTGCCTACGAGGCCCTGACCGAGTGGCACACGCGGCGCCCGCCGTTGTGAGCGGTTCGCGCGGCATGCTCGTGCGGGTATTTTCGGAGGAGCCCGCTTGCGGCGCGCGGGGGGTGATGCTGACAGCGTAGCGAAGGATACGGGGGGACCATGACCGAAGAACTGTTCCGCGAAGACGCCTACCGGCGCGAGTGTGAGGCCTGCGTGGTCGCAGTGACCGAAGCGGGGGTGGTGCTGGACCGCACCGTGTTCTATCCGGAGGGCGGTGGCCAGCCGGGCGATCGCGGTACGCTCACCCTCGCCGGCGGCGCCGTGCTCGAGGTGCTGGATACGCGTAAGGACGCTACGGGCCGGCTCGTTCACCAGCTCGCAGACGACGCGCCGCCGCCCCCAATCGGCACCGCCGTGACGGCAACCATCGACTGGGACTACCGCTATCGGCACATGCGCACGCATACCTGCCTGCACCTGCTGTGCGCGCTGGTACCGCACGATGTCACCGGTGGCGCGATCGGCCAGGACAAGGGCCGGCTCGATTTCGACATGAGCGAGACGCTCGACAAGGCAGCCCTCGAACAGGCGCTGAACGCGCTGGTCGAGCAGGACCAGCCCGTGACGACGCGCTGGATCACCGACGCGGAGATGCAGGCGAACATGGACCTCGTGCGCACGATGTCGGTCAAGCCGCCGAGCGGCCAGGGGCGCGTGCGCCTCGTCGACGTTCAGGGCACCGACCTCCAGCCCTGCGGCGGTACGCACGTCGCGCGTACCGGCGAAATCGGCCATGTGCGCATCGGCAAGGTCGAGAAAAAGGGCCGTCAGAACCGCCGTATCAACGTGCACCTGGACTGAGCGCCACCAGGTCCGGACGGCGGTCGCCGCCGCGTGGCAGGGGTTCCGCGCGGCGTGCGCCAAGCGTGCTCACGCGGTCGAGAAAGCCGCCGTCGCCGAGCGCCCAGCCCTGCTCGGTACAGTGCCGGATACGGGCCAGTGCGAGCCACGCGACAGGCTGCTGAAAGAGTTCGCGGTAAGCGGCGCGGCGGCGCGCGGGGGTGTCGCCGAGCGCGAGGTAGACCGCGTGCTCCTCGAGCAGTGCATCGGGCGCGCCGCCCGCATTGGCGCGATGGCTCGACCAGCGGTACGCGTCGGGTTGCGTGACGAGGCCGGCGCGGACCGGGTTGAGTTCGATGTAGCGGTGACAGGCCAGCAGGTAGCGATCGGCCTCGATCACGCTGGCTCGGTAACGGCCTTCCCACAGTGTGCCGGTCCGCCCGTAACGCCGGTTGAACCAGTGCACGTAGCGCACGCCGACCGATTGCATCAACCGACCGATGCCACCGTCATGCGCCGGCGTCGCGAGCAGGTGGACATGGTTGCTCATCAGCACGTAGGCATGCACGGCGACAGCGTGTTTTGCCGCGGCGCTCGCAACGAGCTGGCGAAAATAACGGCGATCGTCGTCGCCGCCGAAGATGCGGCCACGATTGTTGCCGCGCTGCACGATGTGTTGCGGGTATGCGGCGATATCCAGCCGCGATTGCCTGGTCATGGTTCACCTCCCTGTAAACCGTTTCCGGGTGCGTCGGGGCGCGTCCCGGTGCCGACGTCCTGTCAGCGTGTACCGAGTCTCCCAAGCCGGGCGGTGACGGTCAACCGCGTCTGCGCGACTGGCGAAAAATTAAGCAAAAGTGTCAGACACTTTTGCCCTGATCCGGGTTCTCGGATCGCCTCAAAAGTGTCTGACACTTTTGGGGGCCCCTTTTGGGGAATCTTTCGGGGCTGCGTGAGTGGGGGTCGGGGCTCAGGGGCGGGGCTGTTCGCGCGCGAGTTCGACGGCGCGCCACAGATACCAGCTGGCGACGCTGCGGTAGGGGCGCCAGCGTTCGGCGTACGCGGCGAGGGCCTTGCGTTCGGTCTCGCCGCTGCGCCCGACGATGATGGCGTGGCCCTGGCGCAGGCCGAGGTCGTCGACGGCCATGACGTCGGCGCGGCCGAGGCGGAACATCAGCATCATCTCGACGGTCCAGCGACCGATACCGCGCACGCGCGTCAGCGCCTCGATGACGGCCTCGTCGTCCATCTGCCGGAGCTGGGCCAGCGTCGGCACTGCACCGGCCAGCGTGCGTTCGGCAAGATCGGTCAGCGCCAGCAGCTTGTTGTTCGACAGGCCCGCGCCGCGCAGCTGCGGTGCCGGTATGGCGAGCAGGTTGCGCGCGTTGAAGTCGCGTTCGCCGCGCGGGAACAGCGCACACACGCGGCCGAAGATGGTCGCCGCGGCCTTGCCGCTGAGCTGCTGGTAGACGATGGCGCGTGCCAGGGCGAGGAAGATGCTGCTGGTATGGCGCAGTTCGATCTTGGGCGGACCGATGCGCTCGATCACCGCGGCGATGCGTGCGTCTGCCGCGCGCAGGTGGGTGATCGCGTCCAGTGGATCGTAGCCGAAGCCCTCGAACGTGACGTCCCGCGCGCCCTCGATGCGCAGGATGTAGGCCTTGGTCGTCGCGCCGCCGGCGGCCGAGAAGCCGCCCGGCCTTCCACCCGCGGCCAGCACGCGATGACAGGGCACGATGATCGGACACGGGTTGTTGCCCATCGCCTGGCCGATGGCGCGCGCCGCCTGCGGTGCGCCGACCCGGGCGGCGAGTTCGCCGTAGGTCACGGTGCGGCCCGGCGGGATGCGGCGCGCGGCGGCGTAGACCTCGCGCCGGAACGTGCTGACGCCGGCGAGGTCGAGCGGGATCGTGGCGAGGTCGCGCGAGCGGCCGTCGAGATGCGCGCGCATGGCGTCGCGCGCTTGCCGCGCCGCGCCGCGCGGGCTGCCCTCGGTCAGCGCCGGGAAGCGGCCGGCGAGCCGTGCGAGCGTTGCCGCCGGGGTCAGTTCCGGCAGCTGTACGCCGGTGACGCCGGCCGGATTCCAGGCCATGCCGCAGGGGCCGATGGCGGTATCGAACAAGGTGTAGCCGGAGTCTGCCATGGCCTGATTCCGTGGGAAGGCTGGAGAAGTGCTGCACGTCGAGCCGCAGCATGGACGCGCCATTCTCACGCATCGGCGCTGCCGTGTCGCCGGTTGCGCGCGATACGCCGCCGCGCGGCGCGCCGCAGACGCCGCCGCAGTTGTCGATGCGTTCCCACAGGCGGTATGGTCTCGCCCTTCCCGACCCAGAGGACTTGCCGTGATCTATCAACTCGACGAACGCCGCGTCGTCGCCGAGGGCGACTATTTCGTCGCCGACAGCGCCAGTGTCATCGGCTCGGTGCTGCTCAAGCCGGACGCCAGCGTGTGGTTCGGCGCGGTGCTGCGCGGCGACAACGACCTCATCACCGTCGGCACCGGTTCGAATGTGCAGGACCTGTCCGTGCTGCACACCGACCCGGGCTACCCGCTCGTGATCGGGGCCAACTGCACTATCGGCCACAAGGTCATGCTGCATGGCTGCACCATCGGCGACAACTCGCTCATTGGCATCAACGCCGTAGTGCTGAACGGCGCGAAGATCGGCCGCAACTGCCTGATCGGCGCCGGCGCGCTGATCACAGAGGGCACCGAGATCCCGGATGGCAGCCTGGTCATGGGAGCCCCCGGACGGGTCAAGCGCGAGCTGACCGCCGAGCAGATCGCCGGCCTGACCAAGTCTGCGCAGGGCTACGTGGCCAACTTCAAGCGCTTCAAGGCAGGTCTCGCCGTCCGGGACGCGGCCGACCGCGCCGGCTGAGGCGCGGGCCGCGCCGCCTCCGCGGCAAACTGGAACGTTCTTTGCTGATACCTCCCGGCAGTGTTCTGCCGAGTGGTATCGATGAGCAACAGAAAGTCCGCTGAATCAAAGAGAAAGCCCAAGACCGCGCAGCAACTGACGCGCGCGGCGGCCGATTTTGCCGGCGGCGACTTTGCCGCCGCGGCAAAGGCCTGCCGCAAGCTCGTGCGTGTCGAACCGCGCGCTGCCGACATCTGGCACCTGCTCGCCGCGAGCCTGCTCGAAGGCGACGATCTCGACGCCGCCTGGCAGGCGTCGACGACCTGCCAGCGGCTCGCGCCGCAAAGCGTCGATTACCGCAACACCCACGCGTTGATCCTCGAGCGCCGCGGTGAGCTCGATGCCGCCGAGGCCCTGCTGCGCGAACTGCTCGCGGCCGCACCCGCGCATGCCGATGCCGCCTACAACCTCGGCAAGCTGCTGCTGCGCCGCGGCGAGGCGCGCGCCGCCATCGCTTACCTCGAGCAGGCGCTGGCGCTGCGCCCGGCCTGGGCCGCGGCGCAGAAGAACCTCGGCCTCGCCTGGTTCGCCGCCGGCGAGCCGGAGCAGGCCCGCACAATCCTGCTCGAGGCGCTGCGCCTGAATCCGCAGGACACCGAGGTCTGTATCAACCTCGGCCGGCTCTACCAGCACGAGGACGACTTCGACAACGCCATGCGCTTCCACCGCATGGCGCTCGAGAGTGCCGCCGACGGCGCAACGATGCTGCGCTTCGCGCTGCTGCGGCCGATTTTCTGCGAAGACGCCGCCGAGATCGCGGCCCATCGCGCGCGCATCGAGAGCAACCTCGCCACCCTCGAGCGCGCCCC
>JAPOKK010000021.1 GCA_029977665.1 Pseudomonadota bacterium
CGGACTCGGCGGACGCCGTCGACGACCCCGGCGACGACACGACCCCGGCCGCGGCCACGGTTCGCGGCGTCGCTGGTGGCGCACTCTCGAGTGCATCGATGCGCGCGGCGAGTCGCTCGAACTCCTCGGCCAGGCGCTGCTGCCGGCCTTGCTGCACGATGAGGCGCGCCGCGAGCAATCCGATCGCGCCCCCGCCGAACAGCCCGGCGAGTTCGGCCACGGCCGCCCCCACGAGGGCGCCGATGATCGTCAACACTACCGTCATGCACGCCTCGCTGCCGGCCTCTCCCCGCGCGGCAGTATAGCGGCGGCCTGTGCCGCCCGCTGCCGGCGCCGCTTGTCGCGCCGGGGACGCTTTCCTATGCTCCGGCGAACGCCCCCCGACCGAGGAAGCCCCGCGTGACCGACCCGTCCCTGCCCTATCCCTCGCAGCGCGCACCACTCGGTGCCGCCAACGTCGTCGCCACTTCGCAGCCGCTCGCCGTCGCCGCGGGGCTGGATGCGTTGCGCCGCGGCGGCAACGCGGTCGACGCCGCGCTCGCCACGGCCATCACGCTCACGATCGTCGAACCGTGCATGAACGGTATCGGCTCGGACGCCTTCGCCATTCTGTGGGACGGCGAACAACTCGCCGCCATCAACGGCTCGGGTCGCGCGCCGGCGCTGTGGACGCCGCAACGCTTCGCCGGCCGCTCGCGCATGCCGCAATTTGGTTGGGACAGCGTGACCGTACCGGGTGCGGTCAGCGTGTGGGTCGCGCTGTCGGCGCGCTACGGCCGGCTGCCGTTCGAACGCCTGTTCGAAGACGCTATCCGCTATGCCGAGGGGGGCTTCCAGGTCGGGCCGCGCACCGCCATGCACTGGGCCGAGGCCGCCACCCTGTATGCCGACTACCCCGATTTCGGCGCCCACTTCCTGCCTGCGCCGGCATTCGGCGAGCGCGTACGCTTACCCGACGCGGCGCGCACGCTGCGCGAGATCGCCGAGACCAACGGCGAATCGTTCTACCGCGGCGCGCTCGCCGAACGCATGGAAGCCGCGGCGATCGCGCAGGGCGGCGCCTTGCGCGCCGACGATCTCGCCGCCCACCGCGCCGACTGGGTCGAGCCGCTCGCGCAGCGCTACCGCGACGTGACGCTGCACGAAATCCCTCCCAATGGCCAGGGCATCGCCGCACAGATCGCGCTCGGCATCCTGGGCCATT
Organism: Pseudomonadota bacterium; assembly: GCA_029977665.1. GTDB lineage: Bacteria > Pseudomonadota > Gammaproteobacteria > JACKNG01. Next base: position 1,205 of record JAPOKK010000021.1, read on the forward strand.
TCGAGCCGCCCGCGCGCGACTCGGCCGACGCGCTGCATCTTCAGATCGAGGCGATGAAGATCGCACTGCGCGCCGCGGCCGATCACATCGCCGACCCCGCCGCGATGCAGACCGGCGTCGAGGCACTGCTCGATGCGACCTCGCTCGCGCGCGCCGCCGCCGGCATCACCGAGCGCGCCGCGCCGCTGCCGCCGCGCGCACTGCCGACCAGCCCCGACACCGTCTACCTGTGCGCCGCCGATGCCGACGGCATGATGGTGTCGTTCATCCAGTCGAACTACTACGGCTTCGGCTCGGGCATCGTCGTGCCCGGCACCGGCATCGCGTTACAGAACCGCGGTTTCGGTTTCTCGCTCGAGCCCGGCCATCCGAACGAGGTCGGCCCGGGCAAGCGCCCGTTCCACACCATCATCCCCGGCTTCGTCACCGAGTCCGGCGCACCGCGCCTCGCCTTCGGCGTGATGGGCGGGCCGATGCAGGCCCAGGGGCACGTGCAGATGATGACGCGCCTGTTCGACTACGGGCAGAACCCGCAGGCCGCCAGTGACGCGCCGCGCTGGCAGGTGATGGCCGACTACAGCGTGCTGCTCGAACCCGGTGTGCCCGAGCTCGTCGCCGCCGACCTCGCCGAGCGCGGCCACGACGTACGCATCGCCGCCAACCATCTCGATTTCGGCGGCGCGCAGCTCGCACTGCGCACCGACGACGGCTACCTGGCAGGCTCCGACCACCGCAAGGAAGGACACGCGGGCGGCTTCTGAGACGCGCCGCCCGCGCGCCGCGCGGTTCAGCGCCGATGGCGTGAGCGGCGCCGCGTCAGCACCCAGCCGCACGCCGGTACCAGCAGCAAGGGCACCGCCGGCAGCGGTACCGGGGTCGCAGCGGCCGCCACGATGTCGTCGATCGCGAAGTAGGTCGGCGTATTGATGCCGAAGGCGCCGACGTCCGACGAGCTCATGCTGAACGTCAGGGCCGAGACCGTGCCGAGGCTGCCCAGCGAGACGTAGCGCCAATCGTCGAGCACGTAGTCGAGGCCGTTGTCGGCAAAACGGTAATCGGCCAGGTAGACGTCGACCGTGCCGGTCACCGCGTCCTGCGCGTCGAGGCCGGTGACGGACAGCTTCAGCCAGTCGGCATCGTCGCCGCTCGTGCCGCCGAAGCGCTTGGCGAAACCATCGCCATTGAGCATCGACAGCGCGGCGTAGGTCGTGTTGGTGAAGCTCGCGCCGGCGAGTTCGAGCGGCGCGGCGAAGTCGATGCGCGGCGCCGCGTCGTAGTTCGACACGTAACCGACGCCGTAGTTGGCGCTGCCGCCCGCGCCACCGCCGGCGTAGGCGCTGAACTCGTTGCTGAATGCCGCGGTCGTGGTATCGACGGTGTCGGCATAGGCGAAGCCGCTCCACGAGGCGAAACCGCCGCCCCAGTCGGTACGCTGGTTGGCGAACGCCGCGCCGCCGGAGGTGAAGCTCGCCGCGATGCTGCCGAGCGGCGGCGGCACCGCGCCGGCCCAGTAACGCCCGCCGCCGGGCCCGGCGTAGGCCTGCTCGTTGGGCATCGATACATCTTCGAACGTGATGGTGGCGGCGCCGGCCGCGCCGCTGGCGAGGGCCGCGGCGAACGCCGCGGCGATGAGACGGTTGTTCATGATGGGGCTCCCAGGCGTTCAGGCACGCCGGCGGCGGCGCAGGAGGGCGAGCGGGGCGAGGGCGAGCAGCGCTGCGCCCGGAACGGGCACGGGCGTCGACGGCGGCGGCACGACGACCGGCGGGTCCGCGTCGAGGTAGCGCACACCGATCGCATCGAGGTCGAAACCGACGCTGCCGACGGTCGGGTAGACGTCGTAGATGGGGTTCGGTCCGCCGACGCTCGCCGGCCAGTTGTCACGCTCGCTGCCGTCACCCTTGACGTCGATCAGGCGCACGTGGGTGACGGCATTGACGTCGAAGCCGGGAATGTTCGCGTTGGCGAACAGGCCGAGATCGAACGGCGTGCCGTAGCCGGCCTGGTACTTGCCGGCAAGGCCGTCGACGTTGGTCGGATCGACCGCGCCAAAGCCGCCGACCGGCCCGGGCGTCAGCGAGAACGCCGGGAAGCGCACGAACGTCGAGCCGTTCGACGAGACCTCGACGAACGCGAACTCGAGAAACGTCGGGTTGAAGCTGTTCTCGAACACCGCGAAGTCCCAGCCCGGACCGTTGTAGATGGTGCCGCCGAAGCCGAGCGTGATACTGCCCTTGTTGCCGAGGCTGACGATGTCGAAGGCATCCCCGACCGCCGCGCCGAGCGCCCTGGTGGGATCACGCCAGGTGGCGTCGACGCCGCTCGCCGGCTGGTAGCTGACGACCTCGGTGGCCCAGCCACTGATGGCGCCGTTGGTCTTGGCGACCGCCGTGCTGCCGGGCTGGCCGGCTGCGGGCGCGAATGGCCCGGCCAGTGCCGGGCCGCTCGCCAGCGCACCGAGCGCGACGAGCGATGCGTACAATCGTGTCTTCATCAATCTCCCTCCTCTGTCGTGAATCGCCGCGCCCTCACAGGTGCAGCGCCAGCTCGAGCATCACGCTGCGCGGCGGCATGGGATAGACCGTGCCGCTGTAGCCGGCCGTCGCGTAGACCGCATCGGTCAGGTTGCTGACGGCCGCGCCGATGGCGTAGCCGTCGCCCTGCCAGCGCAGCTTCGCATCGACCACGTGATAGGCATCGAGCTTGTCGTACTGGTCGTTGTTGAAATCGTTGCCGTCGTAGCGCGTGCCGGTATACGTGACCGCGGTGGTCAGCGTCAGGCGTGCATGCGGCTGCCACTCGAGCCCCGCGGCGACCTTGTCTCGCGGCACGAGCGGAATGAAGGTATCGGTCCGGTTGCGCGGCACGGCCGGCTCGAGCGCGCCGGTCTCGGCGAGGCGTGCATCGAGATAGCTCGCGTTCAGCCAGCCGCGCAGCGTGCGCGTGAGCTGCCCCTTGAGCTCGAGTTCGATGCCGTGACGCTCGGTGCCCTGGTCGAGGTTGAAATTGACGTCAAGGCCGGTATCGGGATCGAAGCCGTAGAAAATTTCGTCGTCGACGGTCATGCGGAACAGCGCTAGAGCCGCCTCGAAGCGGCCGTCGCCGCGCAGGCGCACGCCGAGTTCCCAGTGCTCGCCCTGCTGGGGGCGCAGGTCGCTGCTCGCCAGTGCGAGTTCGTCGACGTTCGGGTTGCGGAAGCTGCGATGCCAGCTCAGGTAAGCGGTCAACCAGTTGCGTGGCTGCCAGCTCAGGCCCGCTTCCCAGGCCTCGTTGCGCCAGCGCTCGCGCTGTGCCGGCGTCACCGCGAGTTCGCCGCGGCAGTTGGTCTCGACCGGCAGCGTGACCGTGACCGGGACGATCACCGGTACCGAGAAGCCTGGGAAGACCTCGACGAAGACGGTCGTCTCGACGACGTTGTCGACCAGCTCGATGTCGCATACGCGGCGCAGGGCTTCCTCGCGCCGGTCGACGCGGAAGCGATCGTGGCGGTAGCCGAGGTCGACGGCGAGATCGAGCGGCAAGGACCAGCGCGAGCCGACGAAGCCGCCGTGCTGGCCGACGCGCCCGACGCGTGCGCGACTGCGATCGACCAGGCCGCGGCCGTTTTCGCGCCGCTCGTAGTCGGCGCTCATGGTGTCAAAGCCGAGCACCAGCTCGTGATCGTGGCCGAACAATGCGTAGGGCAGCGTCCAGGTGCCTTCGTAGTTGCGCATCACCGACTCGATCGCGCTGCGCTGGTCGCGCACGTTGACCAAGGGTGTGTAGCCGACGACGAAGCGATTGGTGCGGTTGCGATGCCGCGCGAGGCCCTGGACGCGCCCGAAGCGGCCGAGATCGATTTCGAGCCCGGCGCGGTAGCGCCGGTCCATCGTCTCGCCGGCATCGTCCGGCGCGGCCGCCGCCTGGCGGGCCTTGGCCGAGCGCTCGAGATCGGCGCGCGGGATGGGCCCCGGTATGCCGTAGGCGTCCTCGTGCAGCGCGGCGCGCACGTAGGCGGCGAGCCAGTCGGCGTGGTCATAGCGCAATTCGAGCGCGCCGTCCTTCTTGCGGAACACGCCGTTGTCGCGAAAACCGTCGGTATCGTGGTAGACGGCATCGACGTGGGCGCTGAACCCGCGATAACCGCCGCCGAGATCGAGCGCCGTCGTATAGGTATCGAAACTGCCGGCACTGACGCGCGCGTTGGCAACGGGCTGCCCACCCGCACGCCGCGTGCGGATGTTGATCACCCCGCCCACCGCACCACTGCCGTAGCGCACCGCGTTGGCACCGCGGATGACTTCGATGCGTTCGACCTGGTCGAGCGGAATCGACGAGAAATCGGCGCCGGAGAGATCGACTTCGTTGAGCCGCACGCCATCGACGAGCACCAGCACGTTGCTCGAGAAGGTGTCACCCATACCGCGGATGTCGACCCCGGCGAACTTGTCATGACCGAAGAAGCTGCGCAGGTTGACGTTGGCTTCGCGCGCGAGCAGGTCGACGAGGTTGCCGCTGGTCGAGCGCGCGATGTCGTCGGCGCTGATCACCGCGACGCTGCGCGGCGCTTCCCACACGCGCGCTTCGCGCGTGCCGGTGACGACAATCTCTTCCATCTCGAACGGACTGCCGCCGGCATCGGGCGGCGTGCCTGCAGCCTCGCGCGCAGCAGCACCGGCGGCAGTCAGCGCCAGGGCGAGCGGCAGGCTATGGACGAAAGCGCGGGCTGGCCGCGTGATGGCATGCACGTTCAACCGTCGCCCTCCGCGACCAGCATTGAGACGAACGCACAGGCCGGTCTCCGGACTCGTGGACTGCGCCGAGCGCGATACCCCGATGCCTTCCCGTGCCGTGGCACAGTGGCGGTGAATCGGGGTCGATCCACTTACCGTTGCGGGGGCAGTGACGGCTTTGCCGCGAGGCGGCGCACCGTGCTTCCCGTTTCACCGCGTTCCCGGAAGGGCGCGCGGCACCTGAGCGCAACTGAAACGCTACGCTAACCCGGGAAGCGCTCCCGGGGCAAGCGCGCCGCGCGCCCCGCGGGCAGGGATCACGGATAATCACGAATTCAGATCAGCCCGGGTACCCGCCATGACGCCCGCCATCACCGCCGCGCGCCGTGCGCGCATCACTTTCGCCGTCCACGAATACGCCCACGACGCCAACGCGCGCTCGTTCGGCCTCGAAGCCGCCGAGAAACTCGGCCTCGATCCGGCGCGCGTGTTCAAGACGCTCGTCGTCAGCCTCGACGGCGGCGGTCTCGCCGTCGGCATCGTGCCGGCGAACGCGCAGCTCGACATGAAGCAGGTCGCGCGCGCACTCGGGGCGAAGAAGGCGGCGATGGCGCCGCGTGAGGCCGCCGAGCGGGCGACCGGCTACGTCATGGGTGGCATCAGTCCACTGGGGCAGAAGAAGCGCCTGCCGATGGCGCTCGACGAATCGGCGCTGGGTTTTCCCACCATCTACGTCAGCGGCGGCCGGCGCGGGCTCGATCTCGAACTCGCCGCGGCCGACCTGGTGACGCTGACCGGCGCGGTGAGCGCGGCGCTGGCGACGCGCTGACGCGCCGCGCGCTCAGCGTGCGGGTGCCTGCGCATCCATGATCCAGTTGAGCACGTCGTCGCCGTCGCGGCGTCCCCACACGCCGACTTCGCCGCGGTGGCGCGCGCCGCTGACCGGGTCGACGCGGCGCCATTCGGTGGCAACGACGCGATGGGCAATCTTCCAGTCGCCGGCGCGTCGCTCGAAGCGATCGACGTAGCGGATACCCATGATGTCGTCCTTGCCGTTGCCGTCCGCATCCTCGCGGCGGTGATAGGCGACGGCATAGGTCTCGGCGCGCGCGCGCTCGCCGTCGATCTCGATGAGCATGTTGCCCATGAAGTGCTGGGTCGCAGTCCAGCGCTCGAGGAAAGACGCGGCGGCGGCGATGAACTGCTCCACGTCTCCGGCAAACGCGCCGTGGTCGTCGTAGGCGTCCGGGTGATAACACGAGCGCACGAGATCGAAGTCCATGCGGTCGATGCCACGCGCGTAGCGGTAGATGACGTCGGCTATCTGCTGACGCGCGACGAGCGCGGCGAGCGTCGCGCCATCGTCGTGTTCGATCGGGCTCATGATTGGGTGCTCCCCTGCGGTGACGAACCTCCATTGTCGGCGATCGTGCGCGGTGGATGACAAGCGCGAAACAATACGGCTACGATGCCGCCGGGGGAGGGACGCAATCACCATGGCCACGCTGCTGCAGATCGATTTTCCGTTCGGCGGCCCGTTCGGCGCCGAGATGGCGCAGGCACTCGACGGTCTCGCACGCTCGATCAACGACGAGCCCGGCTTCCTGTGGAAGATCTGGATCGAGAATGCGGCGACGGGCGCGGCCGGCGGCATCTACCTCTTCGCCGATGCCGCGAGCGCCGAAGCCTACCTCGCCAAGCACAGCGCGCGGCTCGAGGGTTTCGGCATCAGCGACATCCGTGCCCGGGTGTTCGACGTCAACCCGGCGCTGACCGCGCTCAACCACGGCCCGCTCTCCTGAACGCGCGCGCCCGGCGGGATCGGCCCGCATGTCGGTGACGCAGGCAGACGCCGCACGGCCGGGCGTGCGCCGCTACGTCCTCGGCATCCTCGTCGTCGTCTACACGTTCAATTTCATCGACCGCCAGATCCTCTCCATCCTGATGGAGTCGATCAAAGCCGACCTGCAGCTCTCCGACCAGGCGCTCGGTTTCCTCGCCGGCTTCGCCTTCGCGGCGTTCTACGCGACGATGGGCATTCCGCTCGCCCTGTGGGCCGACCGCGGCAACCGGCGCAACCTGATCAGCGTCGCGCTCGCACTGTGGAGCGCGATGACGGCGCTGTCGGGTCTCGCGCAGAATTTCTGGCAGCTCGCCATCGCACGCATCGGCGTCGGCATCGGCGAGGCTGGCTGCAGCCCGCCGGCCCACTCGTTGATCTCCGATTACTACCCGCCGCGCGAACGCGCCACCGCGCTCGGCATCTACGCGCTCGGCATTCCCTTCGGCATCATGTTCGGCCTGTTCATCGGCGGCTGGATCAACGAGGCGTTCGGCTGGCGCCGCGCGTTCTTCGTCGTCGGCGTGCCGGGACTGCTGCTCGCCGCACTGGTCCGTTTCACCCTGCCCGAGCCGACACGCGGCAGCGCCGAAGGCCGCGCCGCGAGCGACGACCGGCCGAGCGTCATGGAGACGTTCCGCTTTCTGGCCCGGCGCCGCGCCTTCGTCCACCTGTCACTCGGTGGCGCGATGGCGGCATTCGTCGGCTACGGCGTGGCCGCCTGGTTCCCGGCTTTCCTGATCCGCACGCACGGGCTGGGCACGGGCGAAATCGGCCTGTGGTTCGGTCTCGCCATGGGCATCGCCGGCGGCGCCGGCATGTTCCTCGGCGGTTGGTGCGCGGACCGCTTCGGCGCACGCGACACGCGCTGGTACCTGTGGACGGTCGCCGTTGCGATGGTGCTGGCGGTACCGTTCGGTGCCGCGGCCTATCTCGTCGGCAACCCCTACCTCGCGCTGGTGCTGTTCCTGCCACCGATCTTCGCCGCCAACTTCTGGCAGGCGACTTCCTTCGCACAGGCCCAGGGCCTGGTCCGCCTGCGCATGCGTGCGATGGCTTCGGCCATCCTGCTGTTCATCGCCAACATCATCGGTCTCGGTGCCGGCCCCTGGGCGGTCGGCCTCGTCAGCGACCTGCTGGTGAGCCGCTTCGGCGACGACTCGCTGCGCTGGAGCCTGTTCCTCTTCGGCGCCGTGAACTTCTGGGTCGCCGCGCATTTCTACGTCGGCGGCAAGCACCTCGCGGGCGATCTCGCGCGCGCCGAGGATGCGCACTGAGAGGCGCGTGAGCGCTCCGGGCGCGCCGCTCAGCGACGCCGCTGCGTGCGCGCGGTCGGCGTCGCCGTCCAGGGATCGTCCGGCCACGGGTGGCGCGGGTAACGGCCCTTGAGTTCTTTCTTCACCTCGGGATAGGTATTGCTCCAGAAGCTCCTGAGGTCGCGCGTCACCTGGATCGGCGCCTGGCGCGGCGAGAGCAGGTGCAACACCACGGCGACGCGGCCGCGCGCGACGCGCGGTCCGTCGGCGAGGCCGAACAGCTCCTGCAGCTTGACCGCGAGCACCGGCGCATCGCCCTGGGTATAGCTGAGCCGCTTGCGCGCCCCGCTCGGCACCGTCAGCGTCTCCGGCGCGTGCTCGGCGAGCGCCTGGCGCGCGGCATGGTCGAGCTTGAGCATGAGCAGCGCGGCGAACTCCTCGGCCGCGATCTCGGCAAGCCGCGTCTTGCCGTAGAGCGCCGGCACGAGCCAGTCGTCGAGGCTCGCGGCGAGCGCCGTATCGGAGACATCGGGCAGACCGAGTTCGGGACAATGCGCGCGCAGCAGCGCGACGCGCGCCTGCCATTCGCGCAGCGTGTCGCTCCATGGCAGGCAGTCGAGACCGAGCGCGGCGATGCCCTCGGCGAGGGCCGCGGCGCTGGCGGCGTCGCGCGGCGCCGGCCGCTTGCGCGATTCGAGCACGAGCGCCATGAAGCGACGCTCCTCGCGCACTTCGACCGCACGCATGGCCGCGTCGAAGCGGTGCGTGACGGTGACCTCGAAGGCCTGCGCGAAGTCGCGCTCGAGGACCGCCTCGTCGAGCACCGCCGCGCGCAGCACGCGGCTGTCGCGCGCGTCGAAGCGCAGCTCGGCGACGACCAGCCACGGGCTGCCGGCAAGTGCCGAGTCTTCGTCCAGCCGGGCACCGCGCCCGTTGCTGAGCCGGTAGCGCGGCGGGTCGGAATCGTCGCGGCGCGCGATGCGGTCCGGGTAGGCGTGGGCGAGCACGTGTCCGACGTCACCTACCGCGGGCGCCGCGTCATCCGCCGCGCCGAGACCGAGCCGGCGGCGCCACTGGCGCGCGGCCTGGTCGATGCCGCGCAGCGCGTGGCGGTCGACGTCGGGGGGCGGGCGCCGCGCACGGTAGGCCGCGAGCGCGTCGAGCCGCGTGGCGAGGTCGTCGTCGGCGCGTGCCGGGCCGCGCAGCGGATCGCGCCCTTCGAGCAGCGCGGCGACATCGCAGGCCAGCGCGGTTAGTCCACGCGGCACGCTGAGCACGGCATTGGCGAGGCGCGGCGAGGCGCCCAGTGCGAGCAACTCGCGACCGTGACGGGTGATGCGCCCGTTTGCGTCCAGCGCGCCGAGCGCGCCGAGCAGGGTCTCCGCCTGCGCGATGCTGCCGGGCGGCGGCGGGTCGAGCAAGCGCAACGCGTCGCTGCCCCAGGCGCGCGTCTCCAGGACGAAACCCGATAGTTCCACCTGTGCCAGCTCGGGCCGGGTGGCGGCCTCGAGGCGCTGGCTCGACGGCCATAGCCGCAAACACAGGCCAGGCGCGACGCGCCCCGCGCGACCGGCGCGCTGTGTCGCCGAGGGTGCCGTGATGGTCACCGTCTCGAGGCGGCTCATGCCGCTGGCCGGGTCGAAGCGCGGTTCGCGCGCGAGGCCGCTGTCGACCACCGCGCGCACGCCGGGCAGCGTCAGGCTGGACTCGGCGACGTTGGTCGCGAGCACCACGCGACGTCCTCGGCCAGGGCGCAGCACACGGGCCTGCTCGTCGAGTCCGAGCTCGCCGTGCAGCACCGCGACTTCGACGTCCGGGCCGATGCGCTCCTCGAGCACGCGCCGGGCGCGCTCGATCGCGGCGCGCCCGGGCAGGAAACACAGCACGTCACCATCGATCGTGTCGAGTGCGGCGACGACGGCGCGCTTGAGATGATGCTCCGGGCGCTCGTCGCGCCGCGCCGCGAGATGCGCGATCTCGACCGGGAAGCTGCGCCCGGGCGCGCTGACCTCCGGGGCATCGAGAAATGCGGCCAGGCGCGCGCCGTCCAGCGTCGCCGACATCACCACGAGACGCAGGTCGGGGCGCAGCGACTGCTGCACGTCGAGCGCCAGCGCGAGGCCGAGATCGCTCGCCAGGTTGCGCTCGTGGAACTCGTCGAAGACGAGCGCCGAGATGCCGTCGAGCGTCGGGTCATCCTGCAGCATGCGCGTCAGGATCCCTTCGGTGACGACCTCGACGCGCGTGCGCGCCGACACCCGCGCATCGAAACGCACCCGGTAGCCGACGGTCTCACCGACCTCCTCGCCGCGCCGTTCGGCCATGAAGCCGGCCGCCGCGCGCGCCGCGATGCGCCGCGGTTCGAGCATCAGCACCTTGCCCGTACACCACGGCGCGGCGAGCAGCGCCGGCGGCACCTGCGTCGTCTTGCCGGCACCGGGCGGCGCCTCGAGGACCACGCGCGGTGTCGCGTCGAGCACCTCGAGCAGGCGCGGCAGAACGGCATCGATGGGAAATTCCATGGCGGGTCGGGCATTCGATGAGGCGGCGAGACGCGATTATCGACGATCCGGACGGCGCACCGACCAGTGCCGACGACGCCCGAGCCCGCCCCGGCAGCCGCGTATCGGCACGACGGGTTTTGCGACTCGCGCGATCCCTGCGAGGATGTTCCACCATGATGCGCGAAGCCAGCCGCCCGCCGCACCACTGCCGACGCCGCCCGACGTCGCCCGGCCGTGCCGTGAAGGCGCCGCGAGCAGTTTGATGCAGCGCGTGCTCGTCGCCTGGAGTTCGGGCAAGGACAGCGCCTGGATGCTGTCCCGGCTCGTGCGCGACGCGACGGTCGAGGTCGCGGCCCTGATGACGACGTTCGACGAACGCCGCATGGCAGTCTCCATGCACGGTATCCCGCGTACCCTCGTCGCCGCCCAGGCGCAGGCCGCCGGCCTGCCACTGTGGCCGGTGCCGCTGCCCTGGCCATGCCCCAACGAAGTCTACGCGGCACGCATGCGGGAGACGGTCGACCGCGCCCGCGCTGAGGGCATCACCGCCGTCGCTTTCGGCGACCTGTTCCTCGCCGACATCCGCGCCTGGCGCGAACGCCAGCTCGCCGGCAGCGGACTCGTGCCGCTCTTTCCCTTGTGGCGCGATGCTGCCGAAACCGCCACGCTCGCGCGCGAAATGGTTGACGGCGGCCTGCGCGCGGTGACCTGCGCGATCGACACCGCACGTCTCGACGCCAACTGGGCCGGCCGCGCCTTCGATCACGCCTTCCTCGATGCGCTCCCGCCCGGCATCGACCCCTGCGGCGAGCACGGTGAGTTCCATACCTTCTGCACCCACGCACCCTGCTTCGCCGAACCGATAGCGCTTGCCGTCGGCCGCGTGACCGAGCAGGACGGCTTCGCGCACTGCGCGCTGTCCGCCGCCGAGCGCTAGAACCGCGCCGCCCCAACCCGGAGAACCGCGACACCATGGCCATCACCACCATCCACCGCCACCAACACCACCTCGGCTGGGACAATCGCAACGCGCCGCTCGTGAACGTAGCGCCGGGCGATCGTCTCGCGCTCGAACTGATGGACGCCTCGCGCGGGCTGATGACGCCCGCGGCAACCGACGCCACCATCGCCGAGCTCGATGTCGCCAATGCCAATCCCCTGACCGGCCCGGTGCACATCGACGGCGCGGAGCCGGGCGACACGCTGGTCGTGCGCATTCTCGACTACGCCCTGTCCGACTGGGGCTGGACCGCGATCATCCCCGGCTTCGGCCTGCTCGCCGACGACTTCCCCGACGCCATGCTGCACCTGTCGCGCTACGACGCCGCGCAGGTCGAGTTCGCGCCAGGCATCCGGCTGCCGACGCGTCCCTTCGCCGGCACCATCGGCGTCGCCCCGGCCGCACCCGGCCACCACAGCGCGATCCCACCGCTCGCCTGTGGCGGCAACATGGACGTGCGCTCGCTGGTCGCGGGCACCACGCTGTACCTGCCGGTCGAGGTACCCGGCGCGCTGTTCTCGGTCGGCGACGGCCACGCCGCACAGGGCGACGGCGAGCTGTGCGGCACCGCCATCGAGACCACCCTCGGCATCGAGGTCGAATTCGACCTGATCAAGGGCGAGACGATTCCCTACCCGCGCTTCCGCGCGCCGGCGAGCGCCTGGCCGGGCGGCGGCGAGCGCCTCGTCACGACCGGCATCGGTCCCGATCTCTACACCGCCGCGCAGGACGCCGCGCGCTACCTCATCGATCGCCTGTGCCGCGAACAGGGAATGGCGCCGGAGCTCGCCTACTGCCTGCTCAGCGTCGCCGCGAACCTGCGTATCGCCGAGCTCGTGAACCAGCCGCAGTGGACGGTGGCGTGCGAGATCCCGCTCGAGATCTTCACCTGAAGCGGGCCGCCCGGGTTCGCTCGGCAGGCCGGCGCAATGGCGCCGCAACATGCCACGTGCGGCCGGGTCGGCGAGCCGCTCGAATACGCACGGGCGGTGCCGGGATGCGCCCCGAACGATTCGACACTTCCCTGCGTCGCACAGGCTGCTAGCATGATGTCCCTGCAACGCGCACCGGGGAGGACACGCGCATGAAACTCGATCGCGCCTGGATCGACCGCTGGGTGACGGCCGTCAACGGCGACGCCGCCTGCAACAACAACGGCCGCGGCTTCGACGGCTCTTTCACCCTCGTCGTCGGCGAGACCCGCTACACGCTCCACGTCCATGGCGGCCGTGTCGAGCGCACCGTCGTCGACGGCGGCCCGCTCGAGCCGAGCAGCTTCACGCTGGCCGCGGACACCGCGACCTGGGAAGCGCTGTTCGCGCCCGACCCACCGCCGATGGGACACGCCATCTTCGCTGCCGTCGCGACCGGCAACATGACCGTGGAGGGCGACATCCGCCTGCTCTTCCAGCAAATGGCGACACTGTCGTTGTGGATCCTGGTCGGACGCAAGCTGAACGGGGTCCACGAACCTCCCGCCGAGCCCGACTGGCACGAACACTGGCAGGCGGTCGGCCGCTACGCCAATGTCGAGATCGACGGCTGCCGCCACAAGGTCTTCTACTTCGAGGCGGGGGAGGGGATCCCCATCCTCTGCCAGCACACCGCAGGCAACGAGAATCGCCAGTGGCGCCACCTGCTCGAGGACCGCGAACTGACCAAGAAGTACCGCATCATTGCCTACGATCTGCCGGCCCACGGCAAGTCCGATCCGCCCTACGACCGCGACTTCTTCGCCGAAGACCAGCTCCTCACGTCTGACTGGATCACGCGCTTCGTCGTCGGCCTGTCGGGCGCGCTCAAGCTCGATCACCCGATCTTCATCGGCTGCAGCATCGGCGGTGTCATCGCCTGCCACCTGGCCGAACGCTATCCCGAGCACTTCCGCGCCCTGATCGCGCTGGCCGGCGCGGTGCCGACCTACGGCTTCTTCCATGACTGGTGGATCGACCCGGCAGTCAACGTCATCCAGATGGAACCGGGCCTGATGGACGCGGTGATGGCACCGCACCTGTCGCGCGCCGATCGCCAGATCAACCGCATGATCCAGGGCGCGCACCCGCGATCGCTGCGCAACGATCTCTATTTCTGGGGCGTGGAGAATGCCGACGAAGCCCGCGCCGATCGCATCGACGCAACCAAAGTGCCGCTGTACATGTACGCCGGCGAATACGACTTCACCTGCCCACCGGAGCATGTCGAGGCATCCGCGAAGCGTATCGGCAACGTGCATTACGAGACGCTGCAGGGTCTCGGCCACTTCCCGATGAGCGAGAATTACGAGCGCTTCCGGCCGGTACTGATGCGCACGCTCGCCGACATCGAGAAGCGTCACGGGCGTTGAGGGCGCGTACATGAACGATGCCGTCGTGGTCAGCGGCTGGGGCCAGGTCACCCAGCCGCGCGAGGCCAGCCCGCCGTTCCTGGACCCGCTCGAGATGATGGAGCAAGCCGCCCGGCGCGCCGGCGAGCAGGCCGGCCGCGGCGCGCTCGAAGCGGTCGACGCGGTGCTCGTGGTGCGGCCGCAGAGCCGCGTGCTGGAGGCGCCCGAACAGGCGCTGGTCCGGCGTCTCGGCCTGCGGCCGCGGATCGCGCGCCTGTCCGGTATCGGCGGACAGGTGCCACAGCAGTTCGTCAACGAAGCCGCCGGCATGCTCGCACGCGGCGAAGCGACGTCGGTCCTCATCTGCGGCGCTGAGACCTTCTATCCGCGCAGCGCCGACGCCGCGCGCGGCGAGGGCGCACTGTTGCAGGGAATCCCGGCCGATTACGACGCCGAGGACGCGATCGGCGCGAGCGAACTCGAAGCGCGCCACGGACTGACCCTGCCAATCCACGGCTTCCCCCTGTTCGAGAACGCGCTGTGGGCGCAATCCGGCCTCGACAGGGCGGCCTGGCTCGAACGTGTCGGTCGCATGTGGGCGGGCTTCAGCGAAGTCGCGGCGCGGCATCCCAACGCCTGGACGCGCCGGCCGCTGTCAGCGGCCGAGATCACGACGCCCGCGCCGGACAACCGCCCTATCGCCTATCCCTACACCAAGCGCATGGTGTCGCTGGTGATGGCCGACATCGGCGCGGCCGTCATCCTGACCACCGCGGCCCGCGCCGCGGCCACCCGTGACGGCAGCGGCCGCGCGGTGTACTTCCGTGGCGGCGCTTACGCCCGCGCACGGCAACGTTTCATGATCGACAAGAGCGACTACACCTCGAGCCCGGCGCTCGCGCGCGCGGCGGCACGCGCGGAGATCCGCGCGGGGATCACGGCAGCCGAAGTGGCCGCGTTCGACCTGTATTCGTGCTTTCCTTGTGCGGTCAACGTGGCGCGCCGCCATCTCGGTCTCGAGGACGACGATCCGCGGCCGCTTACGCAGACCGGCGGCCTCGGCTTCTTCGGCGGCCCGGGCAGCAACTACGCGCTGCACGGTATCGCCAGCATGGCCGAGGCGATCGCCGCCGGGCACCACGCGAGCGGCATGACCACCGCGCTCGGCTGGTTCATGCACAAGTATGCCGTCGGTATCTACGCCGACACCCCCGGCACGCACGACATCAGCAACGACGACCGTGACGACACCGCGGCGCCGGATGCCGGCGACGCGCCGGAGAAGTCCGACCCGGCACCGCGTGGCGGCGGTGTGATCGAAACCTGGACGGTGGTGTACGACCGCGAGCAGCGTCCCGCCCGCGGTATCGTCTACGGACGCACCGACGCCGGGCTGCGCTTCGTTGCCAGGCTGCCGCACGACGACGCCGTCTACGCCGAGTTCACCGGTGAGAACGTGATCGGCCGGCGCGTCGACCTCGCTGCCGATGGCGCGTGCACCATCGCTACGCTCGCGGGGTAAGCGCGACGATGCCCGCCCGGCCCATCGACGAGAAGCGCCTCGACCGCGTCGTCGCCGAGGCGCGCCGTGCGCGCGAGGTCCGCGAACGCGGTTACCGCGAACAGGCGCTGAAGCTCCACCCCTGGATCTGCGGCCGCTGCGGCCGCGAGTTCAGCCACGCCAACCTGCGCGAGTTGACCGTCCACCACAGCGATCACGACCACGACAACAACCCGCCCGACGGCAGCAACTGGGAACTGCTCTGTCTCTACTGCCACGACAACGAGCACCAGCGCGCGCTCGCGGCCCGCGGTGGTACGCGCGAGACGGGCCGCGATGCAGGTGCCACGCACCAGCCGTTCGCGAACCTGCGCGATCTGCTCGAATAGGCCCGGGCATCACGGCTGCGCGCATGCCGCGCTGCCAGCAAGCGGAGGCCCGCGCCCCGGGCAGGATGGCTTCAGGCGTCGCGGAGCGCAGGCGACGCGGCCGCGCTCGCGCGAGCAGCCGGCGCAGCCGTGACATGACGCGGGAAGCAGACTGCGAAACGCGTGCCGCGCCCCGCTTCGGAACGCACCGTGACGTGGCCACCGACCTGGTGGATGGCCCCGTGCACGACCGACAGCCCCAGGCCGGAACCGGCCGGACTGGTCGCATCGAGGGGTTCGCCGTCTCGCTTCGTGGTGAAGAAGGGATCGAAGATGCGCGCCATCACGGGCGGCGGAATACCGTCGCCGTCGTCACTGACGGCGAGTTCGACGAACCGCCCGCGGAACCGCTGGTGACAGGAATCGCAGCGCATCTCGTCCACGTCGAGCGCCCTCAACGAGACGTCGATATGACCGCCGTGCGGCTGCGCGTCGCGCGCGTTCAGGCACAGGTTGAGTGCAATCTGCTGGGCGCTGACGGCATCGGCGATTACCAGCGGCAGGTCGGGCGCATGCGTGAAGGTGAGCGTGACGTCTGCCGGCAACAACGGCTTGAGCAGGCGCATCACCTCGCCGACCACACCGTTCAGGTCCAGTACGCGCGAGCCACCGGGCTGCCCCTGGCTGAACGTGACGAGCTGCGTGACCAGCTCGCGACCCCGCAACGCCGCCGCCTCGATCTCGTCGAGATATTCGTCGATCGCCTGCGCATCGCCGGCATCCTTGTTGCGCCGCCCCAGGCGCACGAAACCGATGACGGCGGCAAGAATGTTGTTGAAGTCGTGCGCGATGCCGTTCGAGAGTAGGCCCACGGCCTCGAGCTTCTGTGCCATGTGCAGCTGTGCGGTGAGTTCCGCCTGGCGCTGCTCGGCCATCTTGCGTGCACTCACGTCCTGGGCCAGGGCGAGCAAGCGCAGCGGCTTGCCGTCGGCGTCCATCTCGATGTCACCCTGGACCTGTAGCCACACGGTCGCGCCGTCCGCCGTACACATGCGGAACTCCTCGGCAAACGCGCGGCCGGCAGAGAAGGTCTGCTCGAGGCACTCGGCGAAGCGCTCGCGGTCCACGGGGTCGACCAGCGCGGTAAAGGCGTCCATCGCGAGCGGTCCGGGCGGCATGCGCCGCCCGAGCATGTCCCACAAACGCGCGGGCACGTCGAGCGTCCGTTGCACCAGATCCCACTCGAGGTTGACCACGCCAACCAGCTCGTTGGTGCGCCTCAGGCGCGCTTCACTGGTAGTGATGGCCGCGGTTTGCCGCTCGACGGTATCGAGCGCATCGTCGAACGCCCGCGCCAGACGGCCGAACTCGTCGTCTTGCCGGCGGGCCACGCGCGCGCCGAGATCACCTTCACGCAGACGCGCGATGACTGACATGAAGCGCGCCAGCGGCCGCGAGACGTCGCGCTCGAGCACGAAGTAGATCAGCAACAGCAGCACGAGCACGATCAACGTGATCGCCGAGACCTCGACGGCGGTACGGGCATAGGCCCGGGCCAGCGCGGCGCGGTCGCCGCTGCACAGGATCAACAGTCCGACGCGCCCGCTGCGCAGGCGTACCCCGTTGCCGCCGAGCGCGACCGGCGACATCGCGATCAACTCACCGTTGCTGATGCGACTTACTTCGGCCGTGAGCCGGGCGCGCACGCGGGCGACCAGCGGCAGTGCGTCGGCCGGCAGCACATCCTCGAGCCGCTTGTTCTCGTGGCGCCGGCCGACGTGGACGATGATGCGGTCGTCGTCGTCGACGAGCGCCGCGAAGCGCACCTGCGGATCGAGCGCGAGGGTGGCAAGGAAGCCGCGCGCCCTGGCGTAGTCCTCGACCAGCAGGTCATCGGCGATCGCAGCCTGGCCAATGGTCAGTCCCTGCACGAGCAGCGCGGCGCGTTCGCGCTCGACCTGGCGCGCGTCGCCGCGGACCAGCACGATCACCAGGACCGCCGTGATGCATACCAGTGCGGTCAGCACGAGGGCTGCCAGGCGGCTGCGAAGCGAGCGCGTCATCGGCTTGCCGCCTCGAACACACCGGTCTCGACATCGAAGCGTCCGCTGCCGGCACCGGCAAGCAGCTGGTGTCTGCGCATGACCTTGCCGAGGCGCGCGGCGACTGCGTCGAGCTCGCCGTTCAGCAGGTCACGCTGCGCTTCGGTGGACGGAAACACGATACCCTCCAGCGCCGCATCCAAGCGAGCACGTTCGCCTTGCACGAAGCCGCTGAGCGCGTCGAAGGCTACGGCTCGCTGCTCCAGGATGTCACGCGCCGCGTGACGCCACGCACGCACCAGGCGCACGACGGCGTCACGCCTGTCGGCCAGGTAAGCCGGACGCGCTACCAGGACGTCGAGAATCTCGCCAGGAATGTCGCGGCTGCTGAACAGCTCACGTGCGCCGCCGGCAACGAGCTCTGCGCGCGTCGGGTCAAAAGTGATGACGGCATCGACCTCACCGTTGGCGAAGGCACGCGCATGGTCGCTCACGGGGATCTCGACGATCATCGCGGCGCCGGCTGCGAGGGCCGTCTGGTCGTAGATGCGGCTGAGCAGGTAAGCGCCCACCGCGCTCGCTTCGACACCGATACGGCGCCCGGCCAGCGCGGCCACAGATTCGATCGACGGCTGCGCTACCAGGGCGTCGCCACCGTGGGAGACATCCACGACCAGGAAGACACACACCTCGAGGCCCTCGGCCGCGAGCACCAGGGCCTCGTCCAGGGTCAGCGCGGCGATGTCGACTGCGCCGTTACGGAACGCGCGCATGACCGCGGTCGCCGAGCGCAACTCGGTCAGGTGGGCGATCGGTTCCGTAGCGTTACGTACGGCCAGGTACAACGGCCAGTATCCCGGCCAGTTGTTGGTTGCGACGCGCGGCGTTGCCGCGCGCTCGTCGGCACAACCGCTCAAGGCGGCGAGGAAGATGAGGAGGCAAGCGCATACGGGGCACGCGCGGGGACTCATGGACATCATGTCTCGATTATTAGAAACGGGGCCGGCTACGGCTCACGCCCGTCCGGCAGGCCGTCCCGCATGTCTCGAACGGGCGGCGGGCACAGCTCGGATCCGCAACACCCGGCGCGTCGGGCATCGCAGGCCGCGCGCTGGTCGAACGGCGCGCGGTGTACCTGCAGGTTGCCGCGCAGCAAGCTTGGCGGGCCGACGCTGGCGACGGTTCCGTCGCCAACGCTTCGGAGCCTGTCAGGATCTGACGCGGCTCGCTAGCCGCCGCACTTGCCCACTATAGCCCAACCGTCACACCGACGAGGGCGTTTCTTACACGTTCGGGCAAAACTTACAGTCCGCTGCGCCGCCGCGCTACCGATCACCGCCGTGATCCGGCCGGAACGGGACTTGCTTGAATCGCCCGGCAGAGCTGGTTGGCGCAGATGGCGCTCGCGTTTCGCGGCGGGCCTGCATGCCCGGCGACGCCACCGTGGGTCGCTGGTCATGGCCGGTGCACGCGCGCGCCGGGCGGGCGCCAGGGGACGTAGGGTCCGTGCCGCGGCCGACCGCGCGAATCGCGACGCACCGATGCGGTGCGCGACCCCGCCACGCAGCCGGCCAGCCGGCGCGCAATGTCGTACGAACCGCACGAGCGCCACCAGTACCCACACGGACATCCAGGCACGCCATGCACCTGTTCTTCCTGCTCATGACCATCCTGCTCACGGCCAAGCTCGGTGCAGAGATATGCCTGCGTCTCGGCCAACCCGGTGTACTCGGCGAAATCCTCGCCGGGGTCGCTATCGGCCTGTTCATTCACTATGCCCCGGTCGATGTCGGCAGCCTGGCCGCGCTGGGCGAGGACAAGACCTTCGTCGCGCTGACCGAGCTCGGCGCGTTCTGCCTGCTCCTCGCCGCGGGCGTCGAACTCGAAGCACGCGACATGCTCGAAGCCTCGCGCCGCAGCATGCTGATCGCGGTGGCCGGGATGCTGGTGCCACTCGCGCTCGGCGCCGCAGTCGGCGCGATGGTCTTGCCCGAATCACCGCAGCGCGGCGCTCAGATCCTGTTCATGGGCACGGCCCTGGCCATCACGGCGGTGCCGGTGGCCATCAAGGTACTCATGGACCTGGGCCAGCTCGACAGTAAAGTCGGACACACCATCGTCGCTGCCGCGGTCGCCGACGACATCCTCAGCCTGCTGCTGCTCGCCGTGCTCACCGGCATGATCAATAACGGCGGCGTGCCCGATCTCGCGACCGTCGGGCTGATTGCGGGGAAGGCGATGGCGTTCGTCGCGCTGGTTGCGCTGCTGCTGCGTCTGAACCAGGCCCGAGTCGATGCCTTCATCGAAGTGCTCGCGGTCGAGGAACGCGGTTTCGTCATGCTCCTGGTCACCGGCTTCGTGCTCGCCGTGCTGGCCGAGGCGCTCGGCCTGCACTTCATCCTCGGCGCGTTCGCCGCCGGCCTGCTGTTCTCGCGCCGCGCCGTCTCGCGCGAACGTTACGAACGCGTCAAGAGCAAGGTCGATGCCCTCGCGCACGGCTTTCTCGGCCCGATCTTCTTCGTATCGATCGGACTCCATCTCGACTTGAGTGCCCTGACCGCGACGCCCGGCTTCGTCATCCTGCTGGTCGGTGTGGCATTTCTCGGCAAGATCGCCGGTGCCGGCGGCGCGGCGGTTGCGAGCGGCTTCGGTCCGCGCGAGTCGCTGAGCATCGGCGTCAGCATGAGCGCGCGCGGCGTGGTCGAACTCATCGTCGCCAGCGTCGCAGCACGTGCCGGGCTGTTCGAAGTACCCGACCCGCCGACGCCGATCGTCGCCAACCTGTTCTCGGCCGTCGTCATCATGGCCATCGTGACCTCGATGGCGGTGCCGCCAGTGCTGCGGGCGAGCCTCGGCAAGCGCGGAGAGGAGACGCCCCGGTAATTCGCTCGCCCGCTAGCACGCGTGCCTCAGGCGGCCCGCGGCAGCACCACGCGCACGACTTCTTCCGGCCCCATCTCGACTCGCCCATCGACCGCGTTGACGATGCGCGCGGCGACCAGCAGCAGCGTTGCCCGTTCGTCGGCATTCAGCCGCGCCGCCGCGGCCGCATTGGCGACACCGGCCCCTTCGAGGCACATCTCGAAGGTGGTCTCGCCGTCGCCCGCGCGGGTTGCGAGGCGCACCGTATCGCCGTGGCTGGCCTGCTCGGCGACGCTCAACAACAGCGCGAGCAAGGCGAGCAGGAGGTCATCGGTCACGCTCAGGGCGCGCGTCGCGTGGCGCTCGATGCACAAGTCGACCTGGCGCGTGCGCAGGGCCGGCACACCGAAGCGGCCGACTTCTTCGAGCAGGCGCCCGAGTGCGCCGTCACCAGGCGTCACGCCGGTCTCCTCGATCAGGTCGACCAGCTTCGACACCGCGCTGCCGAGGCGCGCGGACTCGCTGGTGATGGCGGCGACGTAGCGCTCCTGGCGCTGCGCGTGGTTGGCACCTGCCGAACCGGACTCGCGCGAAAAACGCAGCATCTCGGCGTTCATCGCGATCGAGTTGAGGGGCGAACGCAGGTCGTGCACCAGGCCTTCGAGGAGTGCACGCTGGACGATGGCGCGCGCCGCACTGCGGCTGACCTGTGCCCGCCCATTCGCGCTGACCGCCTGCACCAACAGGCAGCGGCGCCGATCCCAGGACACCGCCTCGGCCTCGACAAGGACCTCCTCCGGGTGCGGGGAAGCCCCGCTATCGGAGATACCGTCGTCGCGCGGGTTGTCCCGACTTGCGAGCAGGCGGCGCGAAACGTCGTCGCCCGAGAGGACGACACCGTCGGATGTACACAACAGCAGGCCGGTGGGCAGCTTCATCGTTCTCTACTCCAAGCGAAATGCGTACCAACTCTCTACCATCCGGCCGCTCGACCGGGCTGCGCCTGACCGCTCGGAGTGTCTTCGCATCACCTCGTACCGCCCGGCGAGACCACCCATCCCTGCCGGGCCGCTGCAACGGCCGTCACGGCTGTCACGGCATTCATTCCAGGCACGCGCGCAGCTGTTCCAGGCTGACCGGTTTGACGAAGTGGTGGTCGAAGCCGGCAGCCCGCGTTTTCTCCACCATCTGGCTCGAGCCGTAGCCCGTGACCGCGATGAGCACGCAGCTACGCTCACCGTAGCGTTCGCGGACCAGCCGCGCGACTTCGAGCCCGTCACGCCCCGGCAGCCCGATATCGAGCACCAGCACGTCCGGCCGTTCATTCTCCAGGGCATTCAGCACCGCTTCGCCGTCGATCGCCTGCGTGACACGATACCCGTTCAGCTCGAGATAGTCGGACAATGCCTGCAGTGCCTCCACGTTGTCGTCGGCGATCATCACCGTACGCGTCCTGCGGCCATCATGCACGGCTTGTTCACCGTAGCGCGGATCGGTTTCCAGGCGGCCATCGTAACGCGGCAGGGACACGATGAAACGCGTACCGTGCCCCGGTATTCCGTCACTCTCGGCAACGATATCGCCATCGTGCAAGCCGAGAATGTTGCGCACGATGGCCAGCCCCAGTCCCATACCCCCGCTCTGACGGGAGATGTGCTGCTCGGCCTGGGTGAAATCATCGAAGATATAAGGCAACAGGGCGGGATCGATACCGACGCCCTCGTCGGCGACGTGAATGCGCACGGTGTCGTCGTCAGCATCGACTTCGATCGAGACGCGCCCCTCCTTCTCGGTGAACTTGGCCGCATTGTCCAACAGGTTGAGCATCACCTGGCCGATGCGGAACTTGTCGGCGTGGACGCGCAGCTCGCGGTCGATGTCGGCGACCTCGATGGCAAGACCGCTGGTCGTGAGGTGCTCGCGCATCGCATCGACCGCCATCGATACAATCTCTTCGACCCGGACCGCGGCAAGCTTGAGCTCGAGCTCGCCGCGATCGATGCGCGAGAGCGTGAGCAGGTCGTCGAGCTGGCGCCGCATCAGCGCAACCTGCGACTCGATGATCTCGAGTGCTCTTCCGCCACGCGCGCTGCGGGTGTCGACCATGCGTAACACGCCCGCGGCGTTGCGGATGGCGCCGAGCGGATTGCGCAGCTCGTGGCCGAGCATCGAGATGAACGAATTCTTCTGGTTCGCCGCATGGTCAAGTGACGTGGCGAGGTCCCGATAGCGTGCCTCGTTCGCGACGAGCGCACGTTGCGATCGCATCTCGAGCGTCACATCACGCACGATCGCCGAGATACCGATCAGCCGCCCACCGCTTTCGCGTACCGGCGAGAGGGTAATGGCAACGGTGACCGCCTTGCCGTTCGCGTCATGGTGTTCGTCGTGAAACGTTTTCTCGACGTGGCCGCCAGCGACGTTCGCGATCGCCCGTCCGAGGGTGTCGTCGCGCACACCGAGCACGCTGCCGAAGGGCTGCCCGATGACGTCGTCGGCAGCGTGGCCATAGAGAACCTCGGCCTGCGCATTCCACTCGCGCACCACGCCGCGCAAGTCGATGACGACGATGGCATCACGCGAGGCCACCGCAACGGCGGCCCATTCGCGACGGTAGCGCTCCTGCCGCAGCCGCATCGCGCGCAGGCCGGCAACCGTCCAGCACATCGCGATCGCGAACAGGCGGTTGACGCTCGCCGGGGTTGTCCACGAGGTAGCATCCGTCGCGAGCATCGCGTCGAGTGCCGTGACCAGTGTCGCCCACAGTACACAGGCGGCGATCGCGCGCCAGTCGAGCACCCAACTCGCGACGATCACGGGCAATACGTACAATATCGGCACGCAGACGGCGTAGCCCGTCAGGATTTCGAGCGACGTTATCGCCGCCAGCAATACACCGCACACAATGAGCGCGGCGGAACCGGAAAGGCGGGGAGAGTCGCTTGCTGGCATTGATGCTCTAGGGCTCATGGCAGTCTTGCGGGTCGCGCAACCGACGCCGCCGCCGACACCCGCGACACAGGTAACGCGCAACTTCGTCGAAGCGAGCAGAACATAACATGCCCACCGCCCTCATTGTTGACGACGACACGACCTTCCGCCTGGCGATCAGCGACTTCCTCGGTGACAACGGCTACACCGTACGCGATGCGGGCGACTGCGCCGGCGCACGCACGGCGCTACGCGAGGAGCTGCCGGATCTGCTCGCCATCGACCTCGTACTGCCGGACGGCAGCGGGCTCGACGTGGTCGCTACGTTCCCCGCGGAGGCGCCGACGCGCGTGCTGGTCATGACCGGCCACCCGTCGGTAGAAACCGCCATCGCGGCGGTGCGCGGCCGTGTGGACGAGTATCTCGTCAAACCGGTGGGCCTGGCCGACCTCAGCGCCGTGCTGTCGCGGCTCACGCCTGAAACCGAAACCGAGACGGGGGGCACCCCGCCGCGCCCGGACACGTCGAGGTCGCAGACGCCGCATCTCGTTTTCGGTGATTCGGCCGCGATGCGCGACCTCGAAGACCGCATCGAGCGCGTCGCACCCATGGATGCGACGGTCCTGATCCAGGGCGAGAGCGGCACCGGCAAGGAGCTGGTAGCGGCCGAGATCCACCGGCGCAGCCGCCGGCCGGGCCGGCTCGTCGCCATCAACTGCGGGGCGATCGCGGAGAACCTGATCACCTCAGAACTGTTCGGTCACGAGAAGGGCGCTTTCACCGGCGCCGAACGCCGTCATGCGGGTATCTTCGAGCGTGCCGCGGGCGGTACCGTGTTCCTCGACGAGATCACCGAGATGCCGGCCGAACTGCAGGTCAACCTGCTGCGCGTACTGGAGACGGGTAGCGTGACGCGCGTCGGCGGCAATCGCGAGATCCCGGTGGATGCACGCATCATCGCGGCGACCAACCGCAACCCGGACGTCGCGGTGCGCGAAGGCCAGTTACGCGAGGACCTCTACTACCGGCTGATGGTCTACCCGTTGCGCGTACCGCCCTTGAGGGAGCGACCCGAGGACGTGCTGCGGCTTGGCGGGCACTTTCTCGCGCCGCAGAACGACCCTTACGGCACTGACAAGC
>JAPOKK010000003.1 GCA_029977665.1 Pseudomonadota bacterium
CTGAAAACCCTGTTGTTATTCTGCCGCACCAGTCCTGCCCCGTTCAGTCCGCCTGCCGGCGCAGGAACGCCGGAATGTCCAGATAGTCGGTGTCGGTCTCGTTGGCGCTTTCGCTCGCGAAGCGCTCGTCGCGATTACGTATCACGGTGGGCCGTTCGAAGCGCTTGTAGTCGACATCTTCCTCCGTCTTGCGTGGTACGGCAACGGCGGCAACCGGCTCCTCGCGCGGCGCCGGCTGCTGCGCGCGCGCCTCGCCACCGATACCGGTCGCGACCACGGTCACCCGGATCTCGTCTTCCATCTCCGGGTCGATCACCGTGCCGACGACCACCGTCGCGTTGTCGGAGGCGAATTCCTTGACGGTGTTGCCGACTTCCTCGAACTCGCCCATCTTGAGGTCCAGACCCGAGGTCACGTTGACGAGGATGCCTTTCGCTCCGGCCAGGTTGATGTCCTCGAGCAGGGGACTCGAAATGGCCGCCTCGGCGGCGACGCGCGCACGATCGGAACCCCGCGCGGCGCCGGTGCCCATCATCGCCATACCCATCTCCGACATCACCGTGCGCACGTCGGCGAAGTCGACGTTGATCAGACCCGGGCAGGTGATCAGCTCGGCAATGCCCTGCACGGCGCCGAACAGGACGTTGTTGGCTGCCTTGAACGCGTCGAGCAGGCTGATGTCACGGCCGAGCACGCTGAGCAGCTTCTCGTTCGGGATCGTGATCAGGGAGTCTACGTAGAGCGCGAGTTCCTTGATCCCTTCGTTCGCGATCTCACCGCGCTTGCGGCCTTCGAAGGGGAACGGGCGCGTGACCACGGCGACGGTCAGGATACCCATCTCCTTGGCGATCTGCGCGACCACGGGCGCACCGCCGGTACCCGTACCACCACCCATGCCGGCGGTGATGAATACCATGTCCGCCCCTTCGAGGACGTCGCCGATGCGTTCGCGGTCGTCGATCGCGGCCTGCCGCCCGATTTCCGGGTTGGCACCCGCACCGAGCCCCTTGGTGATGTCAGCACCGAGTTGCAGGGTGGTCTTGGCGGACGAGTTCTTCAGCACCTGTGAATCGGTATTGGCGCATATGAACTCGACCCCGTCGATGGAGGCGTTGAGCATGTGTTCGACGGCATTGCCGCCACCACCGCCCACACCGATCACCTTGATGACCGCCCTCTGGCTGTAGGAGTCCATCAGTTCAAACATGTCGTTCCCTCCGTCTGCGTATCGCCTCCCGCGCCGTGGCGGGAGTTCGTTCTAGTGGCAAGATTATCCAGCGTTGTGTGCGGCGATGCGTCGCTCCTCATCGCCTTTTCTAAAAATTCCCATGGAACCAGGCCTTCATGCGTTCCCACAGGGACGTCGTGGTGTCGAAGCGTCCGGGCTGCGTGAAGCCGGATCCATCCTGGGCGCCGAACAGCAGCAGGCCGACGCCGGTTGCATAAATCGGGTTGCGTACCACGTCGACGAGACCGGCCACGTACTGCGGCGTGCCCAGGCGTACCGGCATGTGGAACACTTCCTCGGCGAGTTCGATGACGCCTTCCATCTTGGCGCCACCGCCGGTCAGCACGACACCTGCCGCGATCATTTCCTCGAAGCCGCTGCGCCTGAGTTCGGTGGCGACCAGGTTGAACAGTTCTTCGTAGCGCGGCTCGACCACCTCGGCCAGGGTCTGGCGCACGAGGCGCCGCGGCGGACGGTCACCGACGCTCGGCACTTCGATGGTCTCGTCGGGATTGGCCAGCTGGGTCAGCGCGCAGGCATAGCGAATCTTGATGTCCTCGGCGTGATGCGTCGGCGTGCGCAGCGCGACGGCGATGTCGTTGGTGACCTGGTCGCCGGCGATCGGGATCACCGCCGAGTGATGGATGGCGCCGTGGACGAAGACCGCCATGTCGGTCGTGCCGCCACCAATGTCGCATAGGCATACGCCGAGTTCCTTCTCGTCCTCGGTCAACACGGCGTGGGACGAGGCCAGCTGCTGCAGGATGATGTCGTCGACTTCGAGGCCGCAGCGTCGCACGCACTTGACGATGTTCTGCGCCGCCGACACGGCACCGGTGACCATGTGCACGCGGGCTTCGAGGCGCACACCCGACATACCGATCGGTTCGCGGATGCCCTCCTGGCCGTCGATGATGAACTCCTGCGGCAGGATATGGAGGATCTTCTGATCGGCCGGAATCGCCACCGCGCGTGCCGCGTCGATGACGCGCTCGACGTCGTTCACCGTCACCTCGTTGTCGCGGATGGCGACGATGCCGTGCGAGTTGAGGCTGCGGATGTGGCCGCCGGCGATGCCGGCATAGACGGAA
Organism: Pseudomonadota bacterium; assembly: GCA_029977665.1. Taxonomy (GTDB): domain Bacteria; phylum Pseudomonadota; class Gammaproteobacteria; genus JACKNG01. The sequence goes on from JAPOKK010000003.1 coordinate 2,320, forward strand.
TGGATCTCGCAGCCGGCCATCAACTCGGCTTCCTCGATCGCGCGCTGGATCGACTGCACCGTCGACTCGATGTTGACCACGACGCCCTTCTTCAGCCCGCGCGAGGGGTGCGAGCCGAGTCCGACGACCTCGATCTCGTTGTCCGGTGATATCTCGCCCACGATGGCGACCACCTTGGAGGTGCCGATGTCGAGCCCGACGAGCAGCTTCTTGTCCGATTTCCTGGCCATCAATACCTGTCCTGGACGGCGCCTGTGCGCGCCTCCATTAACTGTTCTCATCCGTTTGGCCGTGCTCGCGCGGCACAGCCTGCTCGCTGACGGCAAAGCCGTTGGTGTACCTCAAGTCGACACGTCCGACGCGCGTCCAAACATCGCCCAGCCCCTGCCGCCAGGCTGCGAGGAAGCGCTCGAGCCGGGTCTCCACGTCGCGGCGGCCGAAGGCGAGCTCCTTGCCCCCGGCGAGTTCCACTCGCCAGGCGTGACGTGCCGAGAGTTCGAGCGCAACGATGTCGAGATTCACGCTCGCCAGCCGCTCGCGCATGCGCCTGTAGGTGTCGAGCACCTCGATCTCGGCTCCGAGCGGGCCATCGAGACGCACGAGCCCGGTCGGCAACGCTTCGCGCGGTGGGGCGAAGATATCGCCGCGCTCGTTGAGCAGCGCCTGCTCGCCCCAACGCGCGACCGGCGCCTGCTCGACGATACTCACGTGCAGGCTTTCCGGCCATACGCGCCGGATGGTCGCTTCCCGGATCCACGGCTCGTCGAGCAGCCGCTGGCGCACCCGCGCAACGTCGACGCGGAAGAACCCCGCGTCCACCACGCCTACCACGACTTCCTGCAGGTGCTCGGGATCGAGATGCTTGAACTCGCCCTCGATCTGCACACGGCGTATGGGCAGCGCGGTCGGATCGCTCAGCTCGCTGGCTGCCCAGGCAATGGCGCCGATGGTCCCCAGCAGGATCAGCGAGAAGACCACCACCGTCGGTGACGGCAGCGACTGTGTCACCGGCGGCGTCTTGACCACGGCCTGGCTCATGCGTCGCCTCCTTCGCCCATGCTCGCGGCCAGGATGGCGATGACGAGATCCTCGAACGATAGGCCGGCGGCACGCGCCGCCATCGGTACCAGCGAATGGTCGGTCATGCCGGGAACCGTGTTCAGCTCGATGAGCCAGTTGTTGCCGGCCGCGTCGCGCATGAAATCGACGCGTCCCCAGCCACGCGCGCCGAGCGCCTCGAACGCACGCAGCCCGGTCGCCGCAAGCTCGCTCTCGGCCGCGGCGGAGAGGCCGCAGGGACACAGGTAGCGGGTGTCGTCGTCGACGTACTTGGCCTGGAAGTCGTAGAACTCGCGCGAGGTCTCGAGCTTGATCGCAGGCAGCGCCTCGCCGTCGACGATCGAGAGCGTGTACTCGGCGCCATCGACGGCACGCTCGACCAGCACCGTCTCGTCGTAGCGCCGCGCCGCTGCGATTGCGGCAGCGAGCGCCTCGCCGTTGTCGACCTTGCTGATGCCGATACTCGACCCTTCGCGCGCCGGCTTGACGAACACCGGCGCACCGAGGCGCGCGAGCACCGCCTCGACATCCGCCCTGTCGTCGACCACCTCGAACGGCGGCGTCGGCAACGCCGCACCCAGCCAGGTGAGCTTGGCGCGCGACTTGTCCATCGCCAGTGCGCAGCCCAGCACCCCGCTGCCGGTGTAGGGTATTCCAATCAGGTCCAGCACCGCCTGAAGCTGTCCGTCCTCGCCGCCGCGCCCGTGCAAGGCGATGAAAAAGCGGTCGACATCGGCCTGCAGCAGCGCATCGTCGAGACGTCCGTTCCAATCCAGGCCCCGCGCCTCGATGCCCGCCTGCTGGAGGGCGGCGAGGACCGCCGCGCCACTGCGCAGCGAAATCTCGCGCTCGGCCGAGATGCCACCCATCAGCACGCCGACGCGCCCCGCGCGGGCAATGGTGCGGCGGCGGCGATCCGCGTCGAGCAGGCTCATGACCGGCCCTCCGGGTCACCGACGATCTGCACCTCGCTTTCGAGCACGACACCGGTCGCGCGCGCGACGCTAGCGCGTACGTGCTCGATGATCGCTTCGATGTCCGCGGCGCTGCCGTCGGCATCGTTGACGATGAAGTTGGCGTGCACCGTCGACACCTGGCAACCGCCGTGACGATAGCCCTTCAACCCGCACTGCTCGATGAGACGGCCGGCATAGTCACCCGGCGGATTCTTGAACACCGAACCGCAGCTCGCCTGCCCGGTCGGCTGGGTACGCCCGCGCTGCGCGAGCACTTCGCGGATGCGTGCCGCCCCGCCGCCCGCCGCGGAGGCCGGCAGGCGCAGCCAGGCGGCGAGAAACCAGCCGTCCGGACCGGCCACGCCGCGGTAACGGGGCGCGAACGCATCGGCCTCGTAACGGCGCACCTCACCATTGTCGTCAATCATCTCGACCGCGGCGACGAACTGCCAGGTCTCGCTGCCGAGCGCGCCCGCGTTCATGCGCAGCGCGCCGCCCAGCGTGCCCGGTATACCGGCGAGGAACTCGAGACCGGCGCGATCGCGGCGGGCGGCTTCGCGCGCGAGACGCGCGCAGGGCACGCCACACTCCGCGTAGACGAGATCATCCGACTCCCAGCGCAGGGTGTTGAGGCCGGCGGCGGTGGCGATCACGGTGCCGCGCAGCCCGCCGTCGCGCACCAGCAGATTGCTGCCGAGTCCGAGCCAGCAGAGCGGCGCAGCGTGGCCCTCGCCGCGCAGGAAGGCGACGAGGTCGGCACGGTCCGCGGGCTCGAAATACCGTGCGGCCATCCCCCCGCAGCGCCAGGTCGAATGGCGTGCCATGGGCTCGTCGTGGCGCAGGCGTCCGCGCAGCATCGCCTGGCCGGGCCGCTCGAGGTGTGCCGTCATCACGCCCGCCCCCTCATGCGACCATCTCCTCGGCGATGTGGCCGATGTTGCCCGCACCCAGCATCGCGACCACGTCGCCATCCTGCACCAGGCCGCCGACGACCTCGATGACCTTGCGCGGATCGTCGACGAACACCGGCTCGACCTGTCCGCGCGAGCGTATCGCGCGCGCCAGCGCGCGCCCGTCCGCCCCGGCGATGGGCGCTTCGCCGGCAGCGTAGACCTCGAGCAGCACGAGCAAGTCGGCACGTGAGAGGACATCGGCAAAATCATCGAGCAGGTCGCGCGTGCGCGTGTAGCGATGCGGCTGGAACACGACAACGAGGCGGCGTCCCGGCCAGCGGCGGCGAATGGTCGCGAGGACCGCGTCGAGTTCGCGCGGATGATGGCCGTAGTCGTCGACGAGCGTCACCGCGTGCCCACCGAGCGCGACCTCGGGGTGGATCTGGCAGCGCCGCGCGATGCCCTCGAAGCGCGCCAGCGCACGCCGGATCGCGGCGGGTGCGATACCGAGTTCGAGCGCCACGGCGATCGCCCCGAGCGCGTTCTGCACGTTGTGCTCGCCGGGCAGATTCAGCTCGAACCCGCCGCCCGTCTCGGCGAACCGGCAGCTGACCGAGAAATGCTCGCGGCCATCGACGTGGCGCAGGCCATGGCCGCGCACGTCCGCGTCCGCATGAAAACCGTAAGTGATCACGCGTGCGCGAATCTCGGGGATCAGGGAGGCGGCATGCTCGTCGTCGAGACACACGCAGGCGACGCCGTAGAACGGCAGGCGCCGGAAGAACTCGACGAACGCCGACTTGAGCAGCGAGAAATCCCCCTCGTAGGTCGTCATGTGGTCGGCGTCGACATTGGTCAGCACGGCCATCAGCGGTTGCAGGAGCAGGAACGAACCGTCGCTCTCGTCCGCTTCGGCGACGAGATACTTGCCTTCGCCGAGCCGCGCATGGGCGTTGATGCTGCGCACCAGGCCGCCGACGACGAAGGTCGGATCGAGCTCGGCCTCGGCCAGGACCGCGGCGACCAGGCTCGTGGTAGTCGTCTTGCCGTGCGTACCGGCGATGGCGATGCCGTGGCGGAAACGCATCAGTTCGGCGAGCATCTCGGCGCGCGGCACGGTCGGGACGCGCCGCGAGCGCGCGGCCTCCAGCTCGACGTTGTCGGCCTTGACCGCGCTCGAGTAGACCACGACGTCGGCATCGGCGATGTTGTGCTCGGCATGGCCGATGACGACCTCGACGCCGGCGTCGCGTAGGTGCGCAGTGACCCGCGATTCCGACGTGTCGGAGCCGGACACGCGGTAGCCGATGTTGCGCAGCACCTCGGCGATTCCGCTCATGCCGGCACCGCCCACGCCGATGAAGTGGATGTGCTCGACGCGATGCATCAGCTGGCGTTCGTCAGTCGGCATCGACGTACTCCAGGCAGGCTTGCGAGACCAGCGCGACGGCGTCCGCGCGTGCCAGCGCCCGTGCGCGCTCGGCCATGTCCAGCAGGCGGGCGCGATCGGTGAGCAGGCGCGCAATTTCGGCAGCGAACTGCGCGACGTCGAGCTCGCGCTCCGGTATCAGCAACGCGGCGCCGGCCTCGACGAGATGACGCGCGTTGGCCGTCTGGTGATCGTCGACCGCGTGCGGATAGGGCACGAGGATGGACGCCACGCCGGCAGCGGCGAGTTCGGCGACGGTCAGTGCGCCGGCGCGCGCGATGACGAGATCGGCCGCGGCATAGGCACCCGCCATGTCGTCGATGTACGGCGTGACCTGGACCTCGGCCCGCCCGGCGAGGGCAGCGTAGCGGGTACGCGTCGCAGCAACATCCGCCTCGCCGCACTGATGCAGCACGCGCAGCCCGTCCACGCCGCTCGCGGCGAGCGCGGCCGGCACCGCCTCGTTCAGCGCGCGCGCGCCGCGGCTGCCGCCGAACACGAGCACGCTCGGTGTCTCGTGCGTTGCCAGGCGCTGCGCGGGCGGTGCGAGTGCCGCGATGTCGCGGCGCACCGGGTTGCCGCACGTCTGCGCGCTGCGGATGGTGGCGAAGGTGCCCGGGAAGGCTTCGCAGACACGGCTAGCGATGCGTGCGAGCAGCCGGTTGGTGAGTCCCGGGATGGCGTTCTGTTCGTGGATCACGAGCGGACGCCGGCACAGCCACGCGGCCACACCGCCGGGGCCGCTGACGAAGCCGCCCATGCCGAGCACCACGCGAGGCCGCACACGGATCATGTGCACGAGCGCGCATAGCAAGGCCGCGCCCACCGTCAACGGCGCACTCAGCCAGCGCCATACGCCGGAACGCCGCAGTCCGGCGACGGGCACGATCAGCAACGGCAGGCCGGCGGCGGGAACCAGGCGCGACTCGATGCCCCGCCGCGTCCCCATCCAGAACAGCTCGCAGCCTTCGGCACGCAAGGCCTCGGCGACCGCGAGTCCCGGGTAGACGTGGCCGCCAGTGCCGCCGGCGAGAATCATGACGGCGCGGTTCACGCGGCTGCTCCCGCACGCACTGACGGCGCCGCCGGCCGGCGCGCCTCGTGGCCGGCACGCAGCACGATGCCAATTGCCGCGCAGTTCACGACCAGGTTGTTGCTGGCATAGCTGAGGAACGGCAGCGGCAGGCCCTTGGTCGGCAGCAGCCCCATGTTGACGCCGATGTTGACGAACGCCTGGATACCGATCAGCAGGCCGATGCCATAAGTCACGTAGGCGGCGAACAGCTGGTTGGCGCGCTCGGCCACGCCGCCGAGATAGAAAATGCGCCAGACGAGGAACAGGAACAACGCGATCACGCCGGTGCTGCCGAGCAGCCCGACTTCCTCGCCGATCACGGCGAATACGAAGTCGGTGTGCACTTCCGGCAGGTAGAACAGCTTCTGCACGCTGTTGCCGAGGCCGACGCCGAACCACTCCCCGCGACCGAAGGCGATCAGCGCCTGGGTCAGCTGGAAACCGCTGTTAAACGGGTCCGACCACGGGTCCATGAACGTCATCAGGCGCTGCACGCGGTACGGCGCGAGCATCGACAGCGCGGCGAGCGCGGCGAGCGCGGCAAGCCCCCAGAAGATGAAACGCAGCATCGGCACGCCGCCGAGGAAAAGCATGCCGAGGCCGGTCGCGAACAGCACGACCGCGGCGCCGAAATCCGGCTCGATGACGAACAGGCCACCAATCACCGTGAGCACGCCGATGGGCTTGATGAAGCCGATGAAGTCGGCGCGCACCTGCTGGTTGTGACGCACCAGGTAGGCAGCGAGGTAGACGACGACGGCGAGCTTGGCGAACTCCGAAGCCTGGAGGGTAACCGGTCCTAGACCGATCCAGCGCATGCTGCCGTTGACCTCGCGGCCGAGCCCGGGCACGAGCACGGCGACGGCGAGCGCCATGCCGGCGAACAGCAGCACCGAGCTCATCTGCTCGAGGTGACGCAGGGGCAGGCGCGTGATCACGATCGCCGCGCTGATGCCGAGCCCCCCGCCGACGAGCTGCCGCCAGAAGTAGTACAAGGCATCGAGCTCGCGGCGCTCGGCGATCGCGACCGAGGTCGACACCACCATGATGACGCCGATCGCGAGCAGCATCAGCGCCGCCCCGATCAGCCACAGGTCGTAGGCCACGAACGCGCGCTCCTCGCGCCCGCCCTGCGGCACGGCCTGGGGTACTGCCTGCTGCGCGACCGCGGCTTCCATCAGCTCCCCTCCAGGGCCGCGACCGCGGCGACGAAGATCGCGCCGCGCTCGGCGTAGTTGGCGAACATGTCGAGACTCGCGCAGGCCGGTGACAGCAGCACCGTGTCGCCGGCGCGGGCGGCACGGCGGGCGGCCTGCACCGCGGCCGGCATGTCGGTCGCGAACACGCAATCGCAGCGCCCGGCGAGCGCCAGCTCGATGTCGCGCGCCGCGCGGCCGATCAGGACGACCGTGTGTGCGCGACGCGCGACGACCTCGGCGAAAGCCTCGAACGTCGCGCCCTTGGCCTCACCGCCGGCAATGAGCACGCCGTCGCGGTCACCGAGCAGGCCCTCGATAGAAGCGATCGCGGCACCGGGATTCGTCGCCTTGGAATCGTTGATGTAGCGCACGCCGTCGACCGTGCCGGCGTTCTCGGCCCGATGTGGCAGACCACGGAAAGTGCGCAGCACCTGCGCCACGCTTGCATCGTCGACCCCGAGCGCACGCGCCATCGCCGCGGCGGCGAGCGCGTTGGAGACGTTGTGCAGTCCGGCCATGGCGAGTTCGTCGACGGCGAGCAGGTCGCCACCGGGGCCGGCCAGCCAGGCGCGCGCGCCCTGCCGACGCAGGCCGAAACGTGCCGGGCCCGGGGCGCCGAGGGTGAAGCTGACGCGCTCGCCGCGCACCGGCAGCGCATCGACCACCGGATCATCGGCATTGAGCACGGCGATGGCCGCGCGGTCGAGAATGCGCGCCTTGGCCGCGACGTAGGCCTCGAACGAACCGTGACGATCGAGATGGTCGGGCGTGATATTGAGGATCGCGGCCACGGTCGGTGCGAGCGAGTTCGTCAGTTCGAGCTGGAAGCTCGACAGTTCGAGCACGTAGCAGTCCGGCTCGCGCGCCTGCAGCAGGTCGAGCGCCGGCGGCCCGAGATTGCCGCCGCGGCGCACGTCGCGCCCGGCCGCCGCGAGCATGTCGGCGACCAGGGTGGTCACGGTGCTCTTGCCGTTGGTCCCGGTGATCGCGGCGAACGGCGCGCGCGCCGCGCGTGCGAACAGTTCGATGTCGCCGAGCAGCTCGACGCCGGCTGCGCGCGCGGCGGTCAGCGCCGGCTGGTCGAGCGGCACGCCCGGGCTGATCACCAACTGCCGGCAGCCGACCAGGCGCGCGGCGTCGAGCGCCCCGGTGACGACCTCCACTTCGGGGTGGGCGCGGCGCACGGCGTCCGCCCCCGGCGCATCGGCACGACTGTCGAAAGCCACGACCGCGAGACCCTGCGCGCGCAGGTGGCGCACGCAGGACTGGCCGCTCGCGCCGAGCCCGATGACGGCGTGGACGGCGGTCTGCTGCTGCGCTCGGTGGGTCATGGCATGGCTCGACATGAACGGCGACTCAGCGAATCTTCAGCGTGGCCAGCGCGGCCAGCACCAGGATGACGGTGATGATCCAGAAGCGCACGATGACACGCGGTTCGGGCCAGCCCTTGAGTTCGAAATGATGATGGATCGGCGCCATGCGGAAGATGCGCTTGCCGGTCAGCTTGAACGAGACGACCTGCAGGATCACCGACACCGTCTCCATCACGAACACACCGCCCATGATGAGCAGCGCGAGCTCCTGCCGCACGACCACCGCGACGGTGCCGATCGCGGCACCCAGCGCCAGCGCGCCGATGTCCCCCATGAAGACCTGCGCCGGGTAGGTGTTGAACCAGAGAAAGCCGAGGCCCGCACCGACGATCGCGCCGCAGAACACGCACACTTCACCGACCCCGTAGACGTAGGGGACGGCGAGGTAGCGCGCGAAGTTGACGTTACCGGCGACATAGGCGAACACCACCAGCGCCGCGGCCACGAGTACCGTCGGCAGGACCGCGAGGCCATCGAGACCGTCGGTAAGGTTGACCGCGTTGCTGGTACCGACGATCACGAAGTAGGTCAGCGCCACGTACAGCGCACCGAGTTCGATGGCGACGCTCTTGACGAACGGCACGATGAGTTCGGTCTCCGTCGGCGACTGCGCGGTGTGGTAGAGGAACAGCGCCGTGCCGAGAGCGACGACCGATTGCCAGAAATACTTGTACGGCGCGCGCAGTCCCTTCGAGTTGCGCCGCGCGAGCTTGAGGTAATCGTCGATGAAGCCGATCACGCCGAACAACAGCGTGGTCGTCATCACCACCCAGACGAAGCGGTTGTCGAGGTCGGCCCAGAGCAGCGTACTGGCGAGGATCGAGACCAGGATCAGCACACCGCCCATGGTCGGCGTGCCGGCCTTGGAGAGATGGCTCTGCGGACCGTCGTCACGCACGTTCTGGCGGATCTGGAAGCGCGTCAGGTGACGGATCATCGACGGCCCGATGACGAGCGCGATGAACAAGGCCGTGAGCACGCCGAGGATGGTCCTGAGCGTGATGTACTGAAACACGTTGAACCCGGTGTGATAGCGGGTCAGGTACTCGGCCAGGTACATCAGCATGACGCGCCCTCCGCCTTCGTGAGGTCCGCGACCACGCGCTCGAGGCCCATCGAGCGCGAACCCTTGACGAGCAGGGTCACAGCCGGCGACGCCGCTGCGATGGCCGTGCGCAAGGCCTCGACGAGTGCCGCGATATCATCGAAGTGCGCGCCGGCCGGGCCGAACGCGCGCACCGCGTGGCCAGCCAGTGCGCCGAGCCCGAACAGGCGCTCGACGCCGGCGGCACGCGCCGCCGCACCCGCCTCGGCGTGGTAGCGCTCGGCTGCTTCACCGAGCTCGCCCATGTCGCCAAGTACCAGCCATTTCGCGCCGTCGTACTCGGCGAGAACCGCGATCGCGGCGGCGAGTGCCGCCGGGTTGGCGTTGTAGGAGTCGTCGATGAGCGTGAGCCCCGCGCCGACCTCGTGCACGACGAGGCGTCCGGCGACCGGCGCGGCTGCGGCGAGGCCGGCGGCGATGTCGTCCAGGTCGACACCCACGGCCAGCGCGGCGGCCGCTGCCGCGAGCGCGTTGTCGACGTTGTGGCGGCCACGATGGGCGATGGTAATCGCGCGCTCGCCGGCCGGCGTGCACAGGCGGAAGCGGGTTGGCCCGGCCCCTGTCGCCACGTCGAGCGCGTACACGTCTCCCCCCGTGCCGAAACTCAGCACGCGCCGTGGCGCGGCCATCTCGCGCCACAGGCCGGCATAGGCATCCTGCTGGTTGATGATGGCCACGCCGTCGTCGGGCAGGCGGGTGTAGATCTCGCCCTTGGTGCGCGCCACGGTGTCGACATCGCCGAACCCCTCGAGATGAGCCGGCGCGCAAAGCGTCACGAGGCCGACGTCGGGACAGGCGATGTCGCCGAGCAGGGCGATGTCGCCGGCTCGGTTCGCACCCATCTCGATGACCGCGGCCTCGTGCTCGGGGCCGAGTCGGAACAAGGTCAGGGGAACGCCGATGTCGTTGTTGAGGTTGCCGTGCGTGACGAGCGTGTGCCGGCGCGTCGCAAGGATGGCGCCGATCATTTCCTTGGCCGTGGTCTTGCCCGCGCTGCCGGTGACGCCGATCACCGGGATCGCGAAGCGCAGACGCCATTCGCGCGCCAGCGTGCCGAGCCCCCAGCGCGGATCGTCGACCACGATCTGCGGCAGCGCGGCGCCACGGCGTTCGCGCACCACCGCGCCGGCCGCGCCCGCGCGCACGGCATCGTCGAGCTTGTCATGGGCGTCGAAGCGCGGCCCGGACAGCGCGAAGAACAGTTCGCCCGCGCGCAACGTGCGGGTATCCGTACCGACCCCGTCGAAGCGCGCGTCGGCGCCGTGCAGCGTGCCGCCGAGGATGCGCGCGGTATCGGCGAGACCGAGCGAAATCATGCCGCCCCCTCCGCCAGGGCAAGCTCGACCTGTTGCTGGTCACTGAACGGCAAACGGCGGCCGGCGATCTCCTGGGTCGTCTCGTGCCCCTTGCCGGCGACGAGCACGATGTCGCCGGGCCCGGCCGCGTCGATCGCCACACGGATCGCTTCGGCCCGGTCCTCGATCAGCACGGCGGCCTCCGGGGCGCGCATACCGGCGACGATCGCCGCCGCGATGTCCGCGGCGCGCTCGGAGCGCGGGTTGTCGCTGGTCACGATCACGCGGTCGGCGCCCTGCTCGGCATAGGCTCCCATCTGGGCCCGCTTGCCACGGTCACGGTCACCTCCGCAGCCGAACACGACGTGGAGACGGCGCGGGCCGAGTTCGCGCAACGTGGCAAGTGCCGCGGCGAGGCTGTCGGGGCCGTGCGCGTAATCGATGAACACGCGCGCGCCGCGAGCGCTCCTGCCGCAGGCCTGCAGGCGCCCCGGCACCGCTTCGAGCCGCCCGAGAACCTCGGCAATCGTCGCGAGATCGTGGCCGCCGGCCTGCAGCAGACCGGCGATGACGAGCAGGTTGTCGACGTTGAAGCGGCCGATCAGGCGCGTCGCCACGGGCAGGCGCCGCGTGCCGGCGGTGAGTTCGAAACGCAGCCCGTCGGCATCGAGACCGATCGCACGCGCGGTGAGGTCGGCGTGACCGGAAACGGCGCCGCGGCCGTGACCGGACGAGCAGGTGAGCAGCGGCAGGCGCGAGCCGAACGCGGCGGCGAGTTCGGCACCGAAGGGGTCGTCGATGTTGACGACCGCCGCGGCCACGTCGGGCAGCTCGAACAGGCGACGCTTGGCGGCGGCGTAGTGCGCCATGTCGCCGTGGTAGTCGAGATGGTCGCGTCCGAGATTGGTGAACGCCGCAGCGTGTATGCTTACGCCGTCGAGACGTCCCTGGTCGAGCGCGTGAGACGACGCTTCGAGCGTGGCGGCGGGCGTACCCGCGGCACGCAAACGTGCCAGCCAGCGATTGATGCTGATGACGTCCGGCGTCGTGTTCGGATTCGCTTCCAGCGCCCGGAGCGGGCCGGCGCCCAGGGTTCCGATGTAACCCGCCGCGCCTTCCAGTATTGCGAGCGCCTGCGCGGCGAGATGGGCCACGGTGGTCTTGCCGTTGGTGCCGGTGACGGCGAACACGCGCACGCCGCGCGACGGCGTATCGAAGAAGCGGTTGGCAAGCTCGCCGAGCAGGCGGCGCAGGGCCGGCACGTGGACCACCGGTACCCCGCCCGCGACCTCGTCATGCGGGCGCTCGGCGAGCACCGCGACGGCGCCGCGTGCGACCGCGTCGGCCGCGTAGCGAAAGCCGTCCTCGCGGTGACCGCCGACAGCGAGGAAGCAGCAACCGGAACCCACCGCCCGGCTGTCCAGCGCGAGATCGCTGATCACGCGGTCGTTCGCCGCCGCGACATCACAGATGCCCGCGAGCAGGGTCGACAGTGGCATGTTCTCGCTCAGCGCGTTCATGGCGCCGCCTCCTCGGACGAGGTGGACGGCAGGGCGCCCGCCAACCACACGGTGGGTGCGGCCGGTTCGCCGAGGGCATCGGGCGGGATGTTCAGGATACGCGTCGCCTCGCGCATGACGCTGGCGAAGATCGGCGCCGCCACGCGGCCGCCGAAATGCTCGCCGCCGTCCGGCTCATCGATCACCGTGATCGCGACCAGGCGCGGTTCGCGCGCCGGGATCATGCCGGCGAAGAGTGACAGGTAGCGGTGTTCGGCATAGCCGGCATCGACCGACTTGTGCACGGTGCCGGTCTTGCCGGCGACGGTATAGCCCGGCACCGCCGCCTGCTGTGCGGTGCCCTGCACGACGACGCGCTCGAGCATGCGGCGCACGTTGCGCGCGGTCTCGGCACTCAGCACGCGTTCGCGCGCCACGGGTTCGTCGCGCCGGACGATGGACAGCGGTTGCAGCCAGCCATCGTTGGCGAGCACGGTGTAGGCGCGCGCGAGCTGCACCGCAGTCACCGACATGCCGTAACCGAACGACAAGGTCGCGTGCTCGATGTCACTCCAGTTGGCGTAATCGTTGAGACGGCCGTAGGTTTCCCCGGGCAGGACGACATCGGTCAAGGAACCGAAACCGAAGCTGCGCAGGCCGCGCCACAGCGTCTCCGGCTCGAGCGAGAGCGCGATCTTGCTGGCGCCGACGTTGCTCGATTTCTCGATCACCCCGGCGACGTCCAGGGTGCCGAAGTTACGTACGTCGCGCACCGTGTTGCGGCCGACCTTGAAATAGCCGGGGGTCGTTTCGATCGCGGTATCCGGCGCGTAGCGTCCGCTCTCGAGCGCGATGGCCACGGTGAACGGTTTGATTGTCGAGCCCGGTTCGAAGAGGTCGGTGACGGCGCGGTTGCGGTAGTGCGACACCTTGCGGTCGGCACGGTTGTTGGGATTGAACGACGGCTGGTTGACCAGCGCGATGATCTCGCCGGAGTGCGGATCGACGATGACCATCGATCCCGCCCGCGCGCGCTCCGCGTGCACGGCGTTCTTGAGTGCGCGGTAGGCGACGTACTGCACGCGCTCGTCGATGCTGAGCACGATGTCCTGCCCGGGACGGATCGGGTGCAGCCGCTCGACGTCCTCGACGACCCGCCCGAGGCGATCCTTGATCACCCGGCGCAAGCCCGGCTGGCCGCGGAGCTGCTCTTCGAATGCCAGCTCGATGCCCTCCTGCCCGCGATCGTCGACGTTGGTGAAGCCGAGCACGTGCCCGGCCACCTCGCCTTCCGGGTAGAAGCGACGATACTCCTGCTGCAGTCCGACCCCCTCAAGATCGAGTTCGCGGATGGCAGCGCCCTCGTCGGGGGTGAGGTGGCGCCTGAGGTAGACGAACTTGCGCTCGAGCCGCGGCATGACCAGCGTCTCGAGTTGCGCCACGGAGACGTTCAGGGTCTCGGCCAGTTCGCCCCAGCGTTCGCGTTCGGTGATGAAGTCGGCCGGTTTGATCCAGGCCGACTGCGTCGGCGTACTGATGGCAAGGGGCTCGCCGTTGCGATCGAGCACCATGCCGCGATTCGCGTGGATCTGGTCGGTGCGCAGGTAGCGGGCATCGCCGTGCCCCTGGAGGAACTCGCTCTCGTGCAGCTGCAACTCGACCGCGCGCCCGACCAGGGCGCCGGCCGCGAGCAGGAAGCTCGCCACCACCAGGCGGCGACGCAGTTTGAGATCGCGCCGGCTGCGGGTACGCGTGCTCATCGCAGTTCCACCACCTGGCGCGGCGCGGGCGTGACCATACCGAGCTGCTCACGCGCAATGCCCTCGACCCGCACATGGGTCGCCCAGGTGGCCTGTTCGAGCAGCAGCTGACCCCACTCCTGGTCGAGCTGCTGCTGGGTGTCGCGAAGTGACTGCAGCTCGACGAACAGCTTGCGGCTGGCGTGGCGGTTGAGCACCAGCTCGACGGCCGAGGCAAAGGCGCACAGCCCGACCAGTACGGCGACGGCGAGCAGCCTCATGCGAGGCGCTCCAGCACGCGCAAGCGGGCGCTGCGGGCGCGCGGGTTGGCGGTGGTCTCGGCGGCGCTGGCCATCACCGGCTTGCGGGTCACTTCGTGAAAGGTCGGCACCGGCAACGGCCCGGCGCGACGTGCGTCGCGATAGTCCTGTTCGAGCGCGCGGAAGCGCTGCTTGACGAGCCGGTCCTCGAGCGAGTGGAAGGCGATGATCAGCAGGCGACCGCCGACGGCGAGCAGATCGAGGGCAGTATCGAGCAGGCGCTCGACTTCGCCGAGCTCGTCGTTGATGCGGATGCGGATGGCCTGGAAGGTGCGCGTGGCCGGATCGATGCGCCCGCCGCCGCGACCGATCGCCGCGCTGACGAGCGCGGCGAGGTCGAACGTCGTCTCGAGGGGATGGGCGGTGCGCGATTCGACGATACGCCGCGCGATGCGGCGCGAGTGGCGTTCCTCGCCGTAGCGCCAGAGCACGTCGGCGATCTCCTGCTCGTCGGCGGTGGCGAGCCAGGTCGCGGCGGAGACACCGGTGGTCGGGTCCATGCGCATGTCGAGCGGGCCGTCGTGGCGGAAGCTGAAGCCGCGCGACGGGTCGTCGACCTGCGGCGAGGAGATGCCGAGATCGACGAGCATGCCGGCGACCCGGCCGCGCAGCCCGGCGAGCGCCTGAGCGAGCCCGGAGAACGCCATGCGATGCACCTCGACGCGCGGATCGGCTGCAGCCAGCGAGGTGGCGTCGGCGATCGCCTGCGGGTCGCGGTCGCACACGACGAGGCGGCCGGCATCGCCGAGCGCGCCGAGTAGCGCGCGCGCGTGGCCGCCGCGTCCATAGGTCGCGTCGATATAGATCCCGGCGGGTTGCACGTTCATGAGATCGACAACCTCATCGAGCAGTACCGGTACGTGGACGGACACCGGTCTTGCTCACAGCGCCAGTGATTCGAGCGCCGACGACGGCGCGTTGCCGTCGGCGCTGACGTCCTCCAACCATTCGTCGCGCTCGGCCCGCCAGCGCACGGCATCCCAGATCTCGATCTTGTTGCCCTGCCCGAGCATCACGACCTGTTTGCTCAACGCCGCGATCTCGCGTAGCTCGGGCGGTAACAGGATGCGGCCCTGGCCGTCGCAGCTCAGATCGGTTGCGTAACCTCGCATCATCTGTTTCGTGCGGCGGCTCTGCTTGTCGAAATCCGAAAGCCCGGACAGCTTGGCCTCGATGATCTGCCACTCGGCCAAGGGGTAGAGCCACAAGGAACGATCCCAGGGATTGAGGGTGAGGACCAGCTCGCGACTGTCGCAGGCGGTGAGCATTTCACGGAAGCGCACGGGGACGGCCAAGCGGCCCTTGACGTCGAGATTGACGGTCGTGAGTCCCCGGAACATGTGCGTGCGGGATCCCGCTCAGCGGCGCGCGCCCGCAAGCGCGCGGGGCGGTCGATTCAAGGCCGCTGATGCGTGTAGATCCACTTTTCCCCACCAATCACCACAAGTGGCAACTATAAGGACGGGCCACGAAAAGTGTCAAGGTGATTACCGGGAATCGGGCACGAATTCTTGCTTTAGTTACAGTAACTTAGCTCTCAGCCGATGGAATCGAAGTAAGCACACACTAACAACTCATAAGAAAGATCGAAAAAAATCATCACGATAAGCTGCAATGCTCATGGCCATTCGAGAATAGAAACTCGCTGCCGCGAGCGCGTCTCAGAAGTGCGGAGAAAGGCAAGGCGGCCTGTAAGCCGGGTTCTGTACTGCTGCAAAGCAGCATGGTGATCATTCATCTGCGATCCGCGTCACCGCGAACCTGTAGCGACCTACCCGGAAACTCACGCGGACCGCGCTGACCCGCCTCGCGGCGGTACGTTTCCCTATTTGGTCTTGCTCCGGATGGGGTTTACCCTGCCACCGGCGTTAGCCGGCGCGGTGCGCTCTTACCGCACCTTTTCACCCTTACCGCACCCGTGGGTGTGGCGGTATATTTTCTGTGGCACTTTCCGTGGGCTCGCGCCCCCCAGGCGTTACCTGGCATCCTGTCCTACGGAGCCCGGACTTTCCTCCATCGACGAACCCGCAAAGGTCCGCGACAGCGATCACCCGGCCGACTTGCCGGCGCCAAGTCTGAGCCTCGGCGCGACGCTTTTCAATCGTCCGCGGCGAGCGCGAGCGCGCGCCGGTAGACCGCGTTGCGCCGCGCGCCGGTGAGGCGGGTGACGACGCGCACCGCGGTGCGCTGATCGGTTTCCGCGAGCAGCACGCCGAGCAGGCGATCGATCTCGGCTTCCTGCGCGTCCGTCGCGACCTGCGGAGCCCCCGCTACCAGCACCACGATTTCGCCGCGCGTCGCGTGCGGATCCGCGCCAAGCGTGCCGAGCAGCGTTTCGAGCGTGCCGCGGTAGACGGTCTCGAAACGCTTGCTCAGTTCGCGCGTCACGACGGCGACGCGGTTCGCGCCGAACGCCTCACGCAGATCGGTGAGCATGGCGAGCAGGCGATGCGGGGCTTCGTAGAAGACCAGCGTACGCGGCTCGTCGGTGAGCGCGGCGAGGCGGCGCGCGCGCGCGCCGCCCGCGCTCGGCAGGAAGCCCTCGAAGACGAAGCGGTCGGTCGGCAGGCCACTGATGCTGAGCGCGGCGACGAGCGCGCTCGGTCCGGGCACGGTGCGTACCGCGACGCCGGCGTCGAGCGCGCTCGATACGAGGACGTAGCCGGGATCGGAAATGAGCGGCGTGCCGGCATCGCTGACCAGCGCGCAGGCTTCACCGGCGTCGCGCATGCGCGCGACGAGTTGACCGGCCATGCGCCGCTCGTTGTGCGCATGCAGCGGCTCGAGCGCGGTCGTGATGCCGTAATGGTCGAGCAGCCTGCGGCTGTGGCGGGTGTCTTCGCAGAAGATGCGATCGACGGCGGCGAGCACGGCCACGGCACGCGGGCTGAAGTCGCCCAGGTTGCCGATCGGCGTCGCCACGACGTAGAGCGCGGGGCGCTCGATTGACCCCTCCCCGGGTGCCGCTGATACTGGCTGCGTGTCCCCCGCCTACTCTGTGTTCGCCCGCCTGCGGGTACTGGGTGCGCTACTCATTGCGCTCATTACATGCGCCTGCGCACCGCAAGGCAACGTGCGCGAGACGCCCAGCGCGCCCGCGCCCGATCCGCAGGCGCTGGCCAACGCACAGCTCGCCGCCGGCAATTTCGCTCAGGCCGCCAACGCCTACGAAACGCTCGCCGCGACGAGCAGCGGCGCGCAGGCGACGCGGCTGCGCGCGATGGCGGCGCTGGCCTACCAGGACGCCGGTGACTACGCGACCGCCGACGGCCTGCTCAGCCTGCTCGAAGGCGCCAGCGGCGCCGACGGTGCGATCGCGACCGCGCGCGCACGCGCGTTGCTGCAAGCCACGCGCGACAGCGAAGCGCTGGCGCTTGCCGAGACCGTCGACACCACCCCGCTGACGCCCTACCAGCGCGGCGTCCTGGCGCGCACGCGGGGCCGCGCGGCACTCAACCTCGGCGATGCGCAGGCAGCGGCACCCGCGCTGATCGCCGCGTGGCGCTACCCCTACCCCGCCGAGCGCGAGGACGAACTCCGCCAGCAAACCTGGCGCGCGGTTTCGAGCCTGCCGGAAACCGACCTCGAGCAGGGCGCGACGGCGGCCACCGCCGACACGCAGGCGGCCTGGTACGCGCTCGCGCTGACCGCGCGCCGCTCGATGCTCGATACCACGACTTTCGCCGCGCGTGCCGAAGACTGGCGCATGCGCTACCCGGGGCATCCCGCGGGTGCACTCATCGAAGCCTTGCTCGAACGCTCCGAAGCGCTCGGCGAGCGGCCACGCCGGGTTGCCCTGCTGCTGCCGTTCGACGCCACCTTCGGCCCCGCCGCCGAGGCCATCCGCGACGGCTTCATCAGCGCCTGGTTCGGTGACGAGAACGCCGCTTCGCGGCCACGCGTGGGCGTCTACTCGACCAGCGACGGCGACACCGCCAGCGTGGTCAACCGCGCGCTCGGCGACGGCGCCGAGTTCATCGTCGGCCCGCTGCGCAAGGAACTCGTCGAACAGCTGCGCGCGGACAGCGACCTCAACGTCGGCGTGCTGGCGCTCAACGTGGTCGATGACGCCACGCTTCCGCGCACCGGCTTCTACCAGTTCGGCCTGACCCCGGAAGACGAGGCCGCACAGGTCGCCGAGCGCGCCATCGCGCGCGGCCAGGGCGCGCTCCTGCTCGCGCCCGACAGCAGTTGGGGCAAGCGCCTGATGGCCGCCTACGAGACCGCCTGGAACGCGGCCGGCGGCACCGTGCTCGCGAGCGTCCATTACAACGAGAGCACCGAGGGCTACACGCGTGCCGTACGCCAGGCGCTGAACATCGACTTGAGCCAGGCGCGCGCCGCGGCGCTGCGCGAACGGCTCAATCTGCCGCTGCACTTCGAGCCGCGCCGGCGCCAGGATGCCGCGGTCATCCTGCTCGCGGCCTACCCGGGCAACGCGCGCCAGCTGATGCCGCAGCTGCGTTATTTCGGCGCCGGCTCGATGCCGGTCTACGCGACCTCGCATGTCTACGCCGGCGCCAGCAGCGCCGAGGGCGACATCGATCTCGACGGCATCGAGTTCGCCGACATGCCATGGCTGTTCGATGGCGCCGACCGGCGCACACACGCCGTGGTCGAGCGCTACTGGTCGCCGCGCGCGGCCGGCATCGAGCGACTCTACGCGTTCGGTATCGACGCCTACCGGGTGCTGCCACATCTCGGCAAGCTGCGTCTGCAGCCCGGGCTGCGCGTGCCCGGCGTCACCGGCGACCTGTCGATGGACCAGCGCGGGGTGCTGCATCGAAAGCTCACCTGGATGCGCTACGTCAACGGCACGCCGCGCCGCGCCGAGGCAGCCGCGACGCGCGCGACCGGACATGGCGCCGCCGCCGGCGAGTGAGCGCGAAGCGGCCACCGCCGTCGGTGCCCGCCTCGAACGAGCTGCCGAACGTTACCTCAGCGAGCGCGGCCTGCGCATGCTCGCACGCAACTATCGCTGCCGCGGCGGCGAACTCGACCTGGTCATGCAGCACGGCGACAGCATCGTCTTCGTCGAAGTGCGCTACCGGCGCTCGCGCGCCTACGGGTCCGCGGCCGAGAGCGTCGACCGGCGCAAACAGCAACGCTTGCTGCGAGCGGCGGAGCACTACCTTGCACGTCACGGCGCCCGCGCTGGCTGCCCGTGCCGCTTCGACGTCGTCGCCCTGCATGGCCCCCTGGATGCCCTCGAACTCGACTGGATCGAAGGGGCGTTTTCTGCATAATGCTCGCCTCGCCCTGACACCCCGAGCCCCCCGCTCACTGCCAACGGGACGCCCTGCTTGGACCAAGCGACCAGAATCAAGGCCATCTTCACCGACAGCATCGAGGTCAAGGCGCGCTGCGCCGACACCCTCGCCGATGTCATCGTCCACGCCGGGCAGGCGGTCGCGGACTGCCTCCTCGCGAGCGGCAAGATCCTGAGCTGCGGCAACGGCGGCTCCGCGGGTGACGCACAGCACTTCTCATCGGAGATGCTCAACCGCTTCGAGCGCGAGCGGCCCGGGTTGCCGGCCATCGCGCTGACCACCGATGCGTCGACCATCACCTCGATCGCGAACGACTACCAGTACGCGGATGTTTTCGCCAAGCAGATCCGCGCGCTCGGCCAACCCGGTGACGTGCTGCTCGCCATTTCGACCAGCGGCAACTCGCACAACATCATCAACGCCCTCGACGCCGCCCACGACAAGGGCATGCGCGTGATCCTGCTGAGCGGCCGCGACGGCGGCGGTGCCGCGCGCAGCCTGGCCGACGCGGACATCGAGCTGCGCGTGCCGAGCGAATCGACCGCGCGTATCCAGGAATCCCACCTGACCATCATCCATTGCCTGTGCGACCTGGTCGACAACCACCTGCTGGGGGCCGAGAGCTGAGCACCTGCGGCATGCGCCGCGTTCGTGCCGCCGGACAGCACACGTCTTGCGCGGCGCACCTCGCGCGGAGCTTGCCGGCCCTGCTCGCGCTCGCGCTATGTGCTGGCTGCGCGCCGCTGCTCGTGGGTGGCGCCGCGACGACCGGCGCGGTCGTCGCAGGCGACCCGCGCACCGCCGGCACGCTGGTCGAGGACCAGGCGATCGAGATGCGTGCGGCTGCCGCACTTCGCGCCGACCAACAGCTACGCGAACAGACGCACGTCAGCATCACGAGCTACAACGAGGTCGTCCTGCTCACCGGACAGGCGCCGAGTCGCGCGCTGCGCGAGCGCGCCGTCGCCCTCGTGCGCGAGGTCGACAAGGTGCGTCACGTCTTTGACGAAATCGCCATCGGCGCGCCCAGCGCGCTCATCTCGCGCACCAACGACGGTCTGGTCACGACGCGCGTCAAGACACGCCTGCTGACCGACGCGGCGATCAACGCCCAGCGCATCAAGGTCGTCACCGAGGCGAACGTCGTCTACCTCATGGGATTCGTAACGCCGGAACAGGGCGCGCTTGCCGCCGACATCGCGAGCGCCACACCCGGCGTCAAGCGCGTCGTGAAACTCTTCGAGTATCCGCCGGGAACCGCCGACTGAGGCCGCTTTGCACGCCAGCCGCGAGACCCCCCGGCATCGAGGTGTGCCTGCCTACTTGACGACGGTGAGATGCGGCGGCCGCTTCGGGCCATCCTGCGGCTCGGACGCAGGCGTCTGCGCCGCATCGTCGGCCGGCCCCGAAGCAGCAGCGCCCTCGGCCTCGCCGAGCACGATACCCTGCCCGTTCTCACGCGCGTAGATCGCCTGAACGGCGCCAATCGGCGCGTAGACGTGCTGGGGCCGGCCGGCGAAGCGCGCATTGAACTCGACCGCTTCGTTGCCGAGATGCAGGTCACGCACGGCGCTCGGCGATACGTTGAGCACGATAACACCGTTGTCGACGAACTGGCGCGGCACCATCACCTGGTCGTGGTCCGCGTGGACCAGCAGGTGCGGGGTGAGGCCGTTATCGACGATCCATTCGTAGATCGCGCGCAACAGGTAGGGACGCGTGGAAGTCATGATGCGGACACGGCCTGAGGGCCGCGCTCAGCGAATCTCCTGTTCGACCGGCGACAGGCTGAGGTGGAAGGCACGCCGGTCGAACAGCCGATCGGCGTACTTCAGGAGGGGCTTGGCCGGTGCGCCGAGCTTGACGCCGTAACGCGGCAGGCGCCACAGCAGGGGCGCCATGCACAGGTCGACGAGCGAGAACTCTTCGGACATGAAGTAGGGAAACTGCGAAAACACCGGCGCCAGCGCGAGCAGGTTGTCGCGCATGGACTTGCGCGCATTGGCCGCGGCGATGTCGTTGTCCCCTTCGAGTTCCTCGGCGAGCGAGTAGAGATCACGCACGATGCGGTAGCGGAACTGGCGGTTGTTCGCGCGTGCCACCGGGTCGACCGGCATCAGCGGCGGATGCGGATAACGCTCGTCGAGATACTCCATCATGATCTGGGCGTCGTAGAGCACCAGATCGCGGTCGATGAGCGTCAGCAGGCTGCTGTACGGGTTGAGATCGTGCAGATCGTCCGGCTTGCTCTCCTCGTCGATGAAGTGGATCTCGACGTTGATGTCCTTTTCGGTGAGGACCAGGCGCACGCTATGGCCGAGCGGGTCGGCTGCATCGGCGTACAACGTCATCACTGAACGCCGATTAGCGAGCGCGGTCATCTTAGTGAACATCCTTCCAGTATTCCCGTTTCATCAGGTAAGCCGCGACCAGCAGCACGAGCAGGAAGGCAATCACCCAGAACCCGATCCGGTAGCGCACGAGCTTGGCGGGCTCACCCATGTAGACCAGGAACGCGACGAGGTCACGCGTCGCCTGGCGGTACTCGCCGGGGCTCAGCTTGCCGGGACTTTCCAGCTCGAGGACGGGCCCGCCGTGGCCGCCGTGCCCATCGCCGTGCGCGTCCGCCTCGTGCTTGACCTGCAGGCCCTGCAGTTCGGCCAGCACGTGGGGCATGGCGGTATCGGGGAAGTAGAGGTTGTTGACGCCCGTCGGCCGCTTCTCGTCGAGATAGAAGCCATTGAGGAAGGAGTACAACCAGTCCGCACCGCGCGAACGCGCGATGACCGAGAGATCGGGCGGCGCCACGCCGAACCACTGTTCGGCGTCTTCCGGCTTCATCGCGATCGTCATCGTGTCGCCGACCTTGTCGCTGGCGAACATCAGGTTTGCCTTGACCACGTCTTCGCTCAGGCCGAGGTCCGTCGCCATGCGGTTGTAGCGCATGTACTGCGCCGAGTGGCAGCTCAGGCAGTAATTGACGAACAGGCGCGCGCCGCGCTGCAGCGACGTCTTGTTGCCCAGGTTGACGTTGGCGTCGAGCTTCTCCGGACCGTGTCCGCCGGCGGCGAAGACGAGACTGGCTGCGGCCCACAGGACCAATGCGGTAATCAGCTTGTTCATCAGCCCGTCACCCTCTCCGGCACAGGTTTGGTCTTGTCCAATTTGGTGTAAATCGGCATGAGGAAGAAGAACAGGAAGTACAGGATGGTGCACACCTGCGCCACCGCCGTGCGCCCCGGCGTCGGCGGCAGCAGGCCGAGGTAGCCGAGGATCAGGAAGGAGACCACGAAGATGGTCAGCGCCGACTTGTACAGCGTGCCACGGTAGCGGATCGACTTGACCGGGCTGCGGTCGAGCCAGGGCAGCGCGAAGAACAGCATCGTCGCGAGGCCCATGAAGATCACGCCACACAGCTTGCCGGGGCCGCCGAAGAAATCGCCGGTGTTGGCACGCAGTACCGAGTAGAACGGCGGGAAGAACCACACCGGGGCGATGTGCTCCGGCGTCTTCAGCGGGTCCGCGGGCACGAAGTTGTTGTGCTCGAGGAAGTAGCCGCCCATCTCGGGCGCGAAGAACACGACCGCGGCGAACAGGATGAGGAAGACGATCACGCCTACCGAATCCTTCACCGTGTAGTACGGGTGGAACGGGATGCCGTCGAGCGGCTTGCCGTCCGGGCCCTTGTTCTTCTTGATCTCGACGCCATCGGGGTTGTTCGAGCCGACTTCGTGCAGCGCGATGATGTGCAGCACGACCAGGCCGACGATCGCGAACGGTAGCGCGATGACGTGGAAGGAGAAGAAGCGGTTTAGCGTGATGTCCGAGACCACGTAGTCACCGCGGATCCACAGCGACAAGGTATCGCCGACCCACGGGATCGCGCCGAACAGCGAGATGATCACCTGGGCGCCCCAGTAGGACATCTGGCCCCACGGCAGGAGGTAGCCGAAGAACGCTTCGGCCATCAGCGACAGGTAGATGAACATGCCGAGGATCCAGATCAGCTCGCGCGGCTTCTTGTACGAGCCGTAGAGCAGCCCCCGGAACATGTGCAGGTAGACGACGACGAAAAACGCCGACGCGCCGGTGGAGTGCAGGTAGCGGATCAGCCAGCCCCAGCTGACGTCGCGCATGATGTACTCGACCGAGCCGAAGGCGAGGTTGGCGTCCGGCTTGTAGTTCATCACCAGCCAGATGCCGGTCACGAGCTGGATCACCAGCACCACCAGCGACAACACGCCGAAGTAGTACCAGAAGTTGAAGTTCTTGGGGGCGTAGTACTGCCCCATGTGGTCGTTCCACAGCTGCATGAGCGGGAACCGGTCATCGACCCAGTCGCGCAGGCCGACGAGCCCTTTCGTGATCATGTTCATGCCGCGCCTTCCTCCAGCTCACCGATCATCAGGTGCGTGTCGTCGATGTAGTAATACGGCGGCACCTCCATGTTGGTCGGCGCCGGAACACCGGCGTAGACGCGTCCCGAGAGGTCGAACTTCGAGCCGTGGCAGGGGCAGTAGAAACCGCCCTGCCAGTCGCTGCCCATGCCTTCGGCGTCGGTGCTCGGGAAGAAGTTCGGCGAGCAGCCCAGATGGGTGCAGATACCCACTAGCACGAGGTATTCGGGCTTCTCGGAACGCCACGGGTTGGCGGCGAACTCCGGTTGCAGCGACTCGCTCGAGGCCGGGTCGCGCAGCACGCCGTCCAGGGACTCCAGGGCGGCCAGCTGCTCGGGCGTACGGCGCACCACCCACACCGGCTTGCCGCGCCACTTGAAGATCAGGCGTCCGCCTGGTTCGAGCTGGCTGATGTCTGCCTCGACGGGAGCGCCGATGGCCTTGGCCCGGGCGCTGGGCTGGAACGTGGCTACGAAGGGAATCGCGGCCAGGCCGGCCCCGATTCCTCCGATGACCGACGCCGTGCCCGTGAGAAAGCGACGCCGATCCGGATCGACAGCGTTCTCGCTCATGCTGTGATGTCTCCCAACTTGAAGGTCTGTGATGAATGTCTCTGGCAAGCGGAGTGGCACCCGGTCACGGACGCGGAGCGCGCGGGGAATTCGGCTTCACCCTGGGATAATCGCTGTTGCGGCCAGATCCCGCGCTTGCCGCGTTCCCTCCCGAACACGGACTGCCACGAGATATCGACAATCAGTATGTTGCGGTGGATTATATCACCAAAATCCCGCCCGCCACGGCGCGCCCATGGCGCGCGGAGGACACCGCGGCGGCCCTGCCGCGCCAGCCATGAAATCCATCCTGTTCGTCATCCACTGGGCGTTGGTCGGCCTTGGCGCGGCCGCTCTGGTCGTCATCCTGTGGGCCGCTCTGAGCGGCAGCCCCGTAAGCTGGCCGGGACCGCGCGTCGAGCTGCCACGCCGAGGTTACGCCACGGCAGTGGCGCGTGCCGCACCGGCGGTCGTCAGCGTACGCACGCTGAGCCGGCGCGCGGCCGGCGGCAACGCGCTCACCGAGGATCCGCTGTTCCGGCGTTTCTTCGACGACGGTGCGGCCATGGTACGCAGCGAGACCAGCCTCGGCAGCGGCGTGCTGCTCGACCCCTCCGGCGTCATCGTGACGAACTACCACGTCATCGCCGGCGCCGACAGCATCCATGTCTCGCTCCGCGACGGACGCCAGGCCGATGCGCGCGTCGTCGGCACCGATCCGGAAACCGACCTCGCAGTGCTCAAGATCGACCTTGACGACCTGCCGACGATCGAACTCGGCGATTCCGACGCGCTGCGCGTGGGCGACGTCGTGCTCGCCATGGGTTACCCGCTCGGCATCGGCCAGACGGTGACGCAGGGCATCGTCAGCGCGACCGGCCGCAACCGCGTCGGCATCAACACCTTCGAGAGCTTCATCCAGACCGATGCCGCGATCAATTTCGGCAATTCCGGCGGCGCGCTGGTCGACAGCCGCGGCGCCCTGGTCGGCATCAACGCAGCGCGCATCGACTCCGAGGGCATCGGCTTCGCCATCCCGACTGCGCTCGCGCTCGGCGTCGCCCGGCAGATCCTCGAGCAGGGCAGCGTGCAGCGCGGCTGGTTGGGCCTGGACGCGCGCGACCTCAACGATGCTCAGCGTGCCGAATCCGGCGCCGGCCAGGGCATCCTCGTCCTCGGCGTCCTCGCCGACGGACCGGCTTACCGTGCGGGTGTGCGCCCGGGCGACATCATCACCCACATCGGTGGCGAGCCGATCGGCGATTCTCGCACCGCCATCGACCGCATCACGGCGCTGACACCCGGCAGCCGGGTTGCCATGACCTTGCTGCGCGCGGGCCGTCCGGTGCCTGCCGAGGCGATGGTGTCGCGGCGCCCGTTGCCGCGTTGAGCAACGGTCGTCGCGCTATTGCAGCGCCGCTGCCAGCATCTCGAGGAACTGCTGGTTGTCGCGCGGCGTGCCGACGCTCACGCGCAGGCAGTCGGCGAGCAGCGGATGGCTGCCATCAAGATTGCGTACGAGCACACCGCCGCGCCGCAGTGCCGCGCACAGCGCGCTGCCGCGGCCGGCCGGCGCGCGCGCCAGGAGGAAGTTGGTCGCGCTCGGCCACACGGTCATGCCGGGGAGCGCGGCAAGCCGCGCCGCGAGGTGTTCACGCTCGGCAAGCACCGCTTCGACCTGGCGCTCGAAGACCGCCTCGTGGGCGAGTGCGAACAGGGCGCCGGCCTGCGACAAGGCGTTGATGTTGTACGGCATGCGCACGCGCTCGAGCAGCGCCAGCCATTCCGCGGCGCCGTACAGCGCGCCGACGCGCAGGCCGGCCAGGCCGACCTTCGACAGCGTGTGCATCACGACCAGGTTCTCGTGCGCAGCCACCTCGCCCACGCGCGTCGCGCCGGCGAAGCGGTAATAGGCTTCGTCGAGCACCACCAGGCCGGGCGCCGCCGCGCACAACGCCTCGAGCGTGCCTTCATCGAGACGATTGGCGGTCGGGTTGTTGGGGCTTGCCAGGAACACGAGCGCCGGCTGCTCGCGCTCGATGGCCGC
Organism: Pseudomonadota bacterium; assembly: GCA_029977665.1. Classification (GTDB taxonomy): domain Bacteria; phylum Pseudomonadota; class Gammaproteobacteria; genus JACKNG01. The sequence continues at coordinate 28,527 of JAPOKK010000003.1, forward strand.
CAGCATGGCCGGGACGTCGAGGGAAAAATCGGCCGCGGCGAGCGGAACGCCGACGCTGCGCATGCCAACCGCCTGCGCGGCGCTGCCGAACAAGGCGAAGCTCGGCTCGACCGTCAGCACGCAGGCTTCCGGTCCGCGCGCGAAGGCGAGGCAGAGCATGCGGATGAGTTCGTCGGAGCCGTTACCGAGCAGCACGTCGGTCGGCGCCGCCAGGCCGTGATACGCGAGCAGGCGCGCGCGCAGCTCGCGCGCCTGCGGGTCCGGGTATCGGTTGAGTTCGACCTCGGCGACGACGGCGAGCCAGGCCGCGCGCAGCGCGTCCGGCAGCGACCACGGGATCTCCATCGCGTCGAGCCTGACCAGGCCGTCGCCCTGCTCGGTGCGATAGGGCTCGAGTTCGCGCACCCAGGGCGCGGCGAAGCACGCGATGCGCGCGCCGATGCTCACTCGTCCGCGGCGCGGTAAGCCGCCGAGCGGGCGTGGGCGTCGAGACCCTCGGCGGTCGCGAGCACCGCGGCGATGCGCCCGAGGTGCGCCGCGCCTTCGGGCGAGCAGTCGATCACCGAGGAACGCTTCTGGAAATCGTAGACGCCGAGCGGCGAAGAGAAACGCGCGGTCCCGGCGGTCGGCAAGACGTGGTTGGGTCCGGCGCAGTAGTCGCCGATGGCTTCAGGCGTGTGGCGACCGAGGAAGATCGCGCCGGCGTGCCGGATATGCGCCAGCCAGCGCTGCGGATCGGCGACCGACAGCTCGAGGTGCTCGGGCGCGATGCGGTTGGCGAGCGCGACCGCGGCGTCCAGGTCGCTGACCTGCACGAGCGCGCCGCGCGCGGCGAGCGCGGTGCGCACGATGTCGGCCCGCGGCAGCGTCGGCAGCAGGCGCGCGATGCTCGCCTCGACCGCGTCGAGGAACGCGCCGTCGGGGCTGACCAGGATCGACTGCGCCTGCTCGTCGTGCTCGGCCTGCGAGAACAGGTCCATTGCGATCCAGTCGGGGTCGGTGCCACCGTCGCACACGACGAGGATCTCCGACGGCCCGGCGATCATGTCGATGCCGACACGACCGAAGACCATCGACTTCGCGGTGGCCACGTAGATGTTTCCGGGTCCGACGATCTTGTCCACGGCCGGCACCGTGTCGGTGCCATAGGCCAGCGCACCGATCGCCTGCGCGCCGCCAATGGTGAACACGCGGTCGACGCCGGCGATCGCGGCCGCCGCGAGCACCACCGGCTCGACGTGCTCGTCGGGTGCGGGCACGACCATGACAATCTCGCCGACGCCGGCGACCTTGGCCGGGATCGCGTTCATCAGTACGGAAGACGGATAGGCGGCCTTGCCGCCAGGCACGTAGATGCCCACGCGGTCGAGCGGCGTGACCAGCTGGCCGAGCACGGTGCCGTCCGCCTCGCGGTAATTCCACGAAACCGCCTTGTGTTTCTCGTGGTAGCTGCGGATGCGCGCGGCGGCCTGCTCGAGCGCGGCGCGCACGGCCTCCGGCACCGCGTCCAGGCTCGCGGCGGGGTCGGCGACCTCGAGCGCGGCCGCGGCACCCACCGCGCGGCGATCGAATCGATTGGTGTAGCGCACGAGCGCGGCGTCGCCCTCGCGCCGCACGGCGTCGAGGATCTCCTTCACCGCGCGGGTGACGTCCGGGCGTTCGTCGTCGTCCCAGGCGAGCAGCGCGGTCAGTCGCGCATCGAAATCCGCTGCCCGCGCGTCGAGCCGGTTGATCAGCGCGCTCACGCCGGCTGCTCCACGACCTCGCGCAGCGCGCCGATGATCTCGCTGACCCGCGCGTGCTTGGTCTTCATCGCGGCCTTGTTGACGATCAGGCGCGAGCTGATCTCGCAGATCGTCTCCATCGCGACCAGCCCGTTCGCCTTGAGCGTGTTGCCGGTATCGACGAGATCGACGATACGATCGGCGAGCCCGACCAGCGGCGCGAGTTCCATCGAGCCGTACAGCTTGATGATCTCGGCCTGCATGCCGAGGCTCTCGAAATAATCGCGCGCGGTGCGCGCGTACTTCGTCGCGATGCGCGGGCGCCGGCGCGAGAAGTCCTGTCCGGGCAAACCGGCGACCATCAGCCGGCAGCGCGCAATGCCGAGGTCGAGCGGCTCGTAGTAGTCGTGCCCCTCGTACTCCATGAGCACGTCCTTCCCCGCCACGCCGAGGTCGGCGGCGCCGTACTCGACGTAGGTCGGCACATCGGTGGCGCGGATGACGAGCAGCTTGACGTCTTCGCGCGAGGTATCGAGCACGAGCTTGCGCGACTTTGCCGGGTCGTCGAGCGGCTCGATACCGATGCGAGTCATCAGCGGCAGCGCGTCTTCGAGGATGCGGCCCTTGGAGAGCGCGATGACGAGGTCGCCGGCGTTACGGTTCACGGTTGCAGTCATGGTCGTCGTGTCGTCAGGTCGGGCGCTCGCGGCACCGGCCGCGAAGCGAGCGATGGTCGCGGGCCGCGCCGCGGGCGGGCGCCGGGCTCAGCTCGGCACGCGCTTGATCTGGGCGCCGAGGTTAGCGAGCTTTTCCTCGATCGTCTCGTAGCCGCGATCGATATGGTAGATGCGATCGACCTCGGTCGCACCCTCGGCGACCAGGCCGGCCAGCACGAGGCTCGCCGAAGCGCGCAGATCGGTCGCCATCAGCGGCGCGCCGGTGAGACGGTTCACGCCGGTGGTGATCGCGGTGTTGCCCTCGAGCTTGACCTGCGCGCCCATGCGCTGCAGTTCGAGGACGTGCATGAAGCGGTTCTCGAACACCGATTCGGTGATCGTGCCGGTCCCCTCGGCGATGCAGTTGAGCGCGGTGAACTGCGCCTGCATGTCGGTCGGGAAACCCGGGTAGGGCGAGGTGTGGATGTCGACCGCGCGCAGCGGCCGGCCGTCCATGTCGAGCGCGATCCAGTCCTCGCCGATGCTCACCTGCGCGCCCGCCTCGGCGAGTTTCGCGAGCACCGACTCGAGCAGTTCGGGCCGGGTGTTCTTGAGCTTCACGTGGCCACGCGTCATGGCGGCGGCCACGAGGTAGGTACCGGTCTCGATGCGATCCGGCAGGATGTCGTACTCGGTGCCGTGCAGCGCCGGCACGCCCTCGATGCGGATGGTGTCGGTCCCTGCGCCCTCGATGTGCGCTCCCATCTTGATCAAGCAGTTGGCGAGGTCCACCACCTCGGGTTCGCGCGCGGCGTTGCGGATGGTGGTCACGCCGTCGGCCATGGTCGCGGCCATCATGAGGTTCTCGGTGCCGGTCACCGTGACGAGGTCGAGCATGAGGTCGGCGCCCTTGAGACGCTTCGCCTTCGCGCGGACGTAGCCGCCCTCGACCGAGATGTCGGCGCCCATCTGCGCGAGCCCATGAAGATGCAGGTTGACCGGCCGCGAGCCGATCGCACAGCCGCCGGGCAGCGAGACCTCGGCCTCGCCGAAGCGCGCGAGCAGCGGTCCGAGCACGAGAATCGAGGCGCGCATCGTCTTGACCAGCTCGTAGGGCGCGAAGAACTCGCGGATCGTGCTGCTGTCGACCTCGATGTGCATCCGCTCATCGACGGTGAGCGTCAGCCCCATGCGCCCGAGCAGTTCCATCGTGGTGGTGATGTCGTGCAGGTGCGGCACGTTGCTGATCGTCACCGGTCCGTCAGCGAGCAACGTGGCAGCGAGAATCGGCAGGGCGGCGTTCTTCGCGCCGGAGACACGGATCTCGCCTCTGAGCGACTGCCCGCCCTGGATGATCAGTTTGTCCATCCCGTGTCCGGCCAGCCGCTAGAGCGTCTGGAACTTGCGTGCTTTCTCCCAAGCCTCGCGAGTATAGGTCTGGATGGAGAGTGCGTGGATGGCGCTTTCCATGCTGTCGCCAAGTGCCGCGTAGACCATCTTGTGCTGCTTGATCACCGGCATGCCGGCGAACTCGTCGCTGATCACGCGGGCCACGAAGTGCGACCCGTCACCATCGACGTGGGCCTCGGCACCGGGGATGCCGTCTACGATCATCTGCTTGATTTGATTCGGATCCATGGGCTCTCTGACGCTCGTGGCGTGACTCAGTTGCCGTACTGCTGGTTCTTGCTGTCGAGCGAGGCGATGAGGCCGTCGAGCCCGTCCTTCTTGACCTTGGAGTCGAAATTGGCCTTGTAGGTCTGGATCAGGCTGACGCCGGAAATGGAGACGTCGTAGACCTTCCACTCACCGCTCTTGTTGTGCAGGCGGTAGAGCACCGACAGCGGCGAGCTGCCGGGCTGCGCGATGTCCTGCATCACGCGCGCGAACGACGCCCGGCCGGACTGCTCGACCGGCGGATAGGTGATTTCCTGGTTGGAGAACTGCAACAGGGCGGTTGCATAGGTGCGCACCAGGAGTTTGCGGAACTGCTCGATGAAGCCGGTGCGACTCGCTTCGTCGGCCTCGCTCCAGTGCTCGCCGAGCACGAACTGCGACATGATGGGGAAATCGAAATGCGGAAAGATCAGCTCGGAGACGAGGTCGTACATGCGGCCCGTGTCGGCCTCCAGCGCTTCCTTGTCGGCGCGCACCCGGTCGAGCACCTTGTCGGTCGTCTCGCGCACGATCGTCGTCGGGTCGTCGGCCGCGTTCGCCGAGTGCGCGGCGGTCGCGCTCAGAATCATCAGCAGGGCGAGCATGGGTGCCCAAATGCGCTTGTTCATCGTGTTCCTCTCACACTTCCTCTACCGCAGGCCGCTGGCGGATACGAACCATGGCGTGGGCGGGGATCATGGCATTGTGCGCCGGGCCTGGGCGGCGCCGTCACGCGCGGGAGCGGCGACGGGGCGCCTGTCCGCAAGGGGCGCTAATGTAGCACAAACCGGCCTGCCGGCACGCCGATCGCGCGGCCTTCAGGCGTGATCCTCGACGAGTTCCACCTTGTAGCCATCCGGGTCCTCGACGAAGGCGATGACGTGGGTGCCGCCCTTCATGGGCCCCGCATCCCGCACCACCTTGCCGCCGCGTGCACGCACCTCGTCGCAGGCCTTGTAGACGTCCGCCACGCCGAGCGCGATGTGACCGTAGGCATCGCCGAGGTCATAGCTGTCGGTGTCCCAGTTGTGGGTCAGCTCGAGGACGGTGTTCTCGGCCTCGGGACCGTAGCCGACGAAGGCCAGCGTGAAGCGGCCCTCGGGAAAGTCGCGGCGCCGCAGCACCTGCATGCCGAGCACGTCGCAGTAGAAGCCGATCGAGGCCTCGAGATCGGTCACGCGCAGCATGGTGTGCATCATTCTCATGGTCGGTCTCCCCCGCCGGCCGCGTGCCGGCTCAATCGATGTCGATGGTAATCGCCCCGGCGACGGTACGCGCCCGCGCCCGCGCAGTCTCGATGTCCGCGCCGCGCGCGAGGGCCACGCCGAGGCGGCGCTTGCCGGCGATCTCCGGTTTGCCGAACAGGCGCAAATCGGTGGCGCCGCCGCCGATCGCCTCGGCCACGCCAGCATAGCGGATGTCGCGGCCGCGTCCCTCGGCGAGAATGGCGCAGCTCGCCGCCGCGCCGAGTTGCTCGATGTGCGGCAGCTCAGCGCCGATGATCGCGCGTACGTGCAGCGCGAACTCCGACTGTGTCTGCGAAATGAGCGTGACCATGCCGGTGTCGTGCGGCCGCGGCGAGACCTCGCTGAACCACACTTCGTCGCCCTTGACGAACAGCTCGACGCCGAACAGGCCCCAACCGCCGAGCGCGTCGGTCACGGCGCGCGCGATCTCCTGCGCGCGCGCCAGCGCCGGTGGCGACATCGGCTGTGGCTGCCAGGACTCGCGGTAGTCGCCGTCGACCTGGAGGTGGCCAATCGGCGCGCAGAAGCTGGTACCGCCGCGGTGGCGCACCGTCAGCAGCGTGATTTCGTAGTCGAATGCGACGAAACCCTCGACGATCACCCGTGGCCGCGCGGCGCGCGCGCCGCCGACGGCATAGTCCCAGGCGCGCGCGGCGTCGGCCGCATCGCGCACCGTGATCTGCCCCTTGCCGGACGAACTCATGACCGGCTTGACGATGCACGGCATGCCGACCGCCGCGATTGCCTCGGCGCATTCCGCGGCACTGCCGGCGAAGCGGTAGGCGGACGTCGGCAGGCCGAGTTCCTCGGCGGCGAGGCAGCGTATGCCTTCGCGATCCATGGTCAGGTGGGTCGCACGTGCGGTCGGCACCACGACGAAGCCTTCCGCTTCGAGCGCAACCAGGGTGTCGGTCGCGATGGCCTCGACCTCGGGAACGATCCAGCGCGGGTGCTCGGCCTCGATGACTGCGCGCAGCCGCGCGCCATCGAGCATGTCGATGACATGGGCGCGGTGGGCGACCTGCATGGCCGGGGCGTCGGCATAGCGATCGACGGCGACGACCTCGAGACCGAGGCGCATCGCTTCGATCGCGACTTCCTTGCCGAGCTCGCCGGAGCCGAGCAGCAGCAGGCGGGTCGCGTTCGCGGCCAGCGGGGTTCCGATGGACAGTGTGCTCATGGGCAGTCGTGGTTCTCGGGAGCGCGCTCAGGCGCGGCGGGTGAAGCCGAGCAGGTCGAGTTCGGCGACAGTATCGGGATTGCACCCGGCACATGCAACGGGATGGCTGGCAAACTCGCGGCGCAGGCCGAACGTGCGGCGATCGGCATCGAAGCTCGCGGCGCGCGCGCCGTTCGCATCCTCCGCGGCGAGCGCACGCATGCGCGCGGTGTGCGCCGCGAGATCGTGGGCCTCGGCGAGCACACCCACGACGCCCGCAGCGCCCGCGTGCAATGTCGACGCCGGCGTTGCCGCGAGCAGGTCCGGCGCGCGGAAGGCGCAACCGTTCCAGGTGCTCAGGGCCGCGGCCAGGCGCAGGCTCGCGTTGGCGCGCGCTTCGCGCGTGTGGCCGGCGATGTGCGGACTGGCCAGCCAGCTCGCGGCCAGCGTCGCGCAGGCGACGCGCGGCTCGCCGTCCCAGCAATCGAGCGCGGCGAGCAGGCGGCGCGGTCCGCGTACGGCGGCCACGAGCGCGTCTTCGTCGACCACGCCGCCGCGCGCGGCATTGATCAACAGGCTGCCCGGGCGCAGGCGCGCGAGTTCGGCGGCGCCGATCAGTCCGGCCGTCGCGTGCGCGCCCGCGCGGGTCAATGGCACGTGCAGCGAGAGCACGTCGCTGCGCTCGAGCAGCGTCACGAGATCGGTATGCGGCACGTCCTGGTCGGCCATGGAGAGCGGCGGATCGTTGGCCAGCCAGGGTACGCCGATGCGCGAGGCGAGCGCTGCCAAGGCGCGCCCGACATGGCCGTAGCCGACGATACCCAGGCACAGTTCGCGCACGTCGCAGCCGCGGCGCGCGGCATAGCGGTAGAGGCAGCACACGACATGCTCGGCGACCGCCTGCGCATTGCAGCCCGCGGCATCGGCGACGGTAATGCCGGCCGCTTGCAGCCAGTCGAGATCCAGGTGGTCGGTACCCGCGGTCGCGGTGCCGACGAAGCGCACGTCGCTTGCGCCGAGCAGCGTGGCGTCCACGCGCGTCACCGAACGCACCAGCAGCACCTCGGCGTCACCGATCGCGGCGCGGCCGAGGTCGCGGCCGTCGAACAGGCGTACTTCACCGAACGCACTGAAGAGTTCGCGCGCGCCGGTGATCTCGCGGTCGATCAGCAGTTCCATCGGCGCGCCGCTGCGGCGCTGGGCCGCGCCCTCAGGGGCGTCCGTCGAGGGCTTCGCCTTCCTTGGCGACCGGCATGAGGTCGACCTTGCTCACGTTCAGCCACAGCAGCATCGCGCTCGCGACGTAAATCGAGGAGTAAGTGCCGACGAAGATGCCGATCATGAGCGTCGCGGCGAAGGCGTGGATGAGCTCACCACCGAAGACGAACAGCGCCACCACGACGAGCAAGGTGGTACCCGAGGTCATCAAGGTACGCGAGAGCGTCTGGTTGAGCGACTTGTTGATGACCTCGCGCGGCTCGTCCTTGCGATATCGCTTGAAGTTCTCGCGGATACGGTCGAACACGACGATGGTGTCGTTCAGCGAGTAACCGATGACGGCGAGCACGGCGGCGAGCACGGTGAGGTCGAATTCCATGCCGGAGACAGCGAAGAAGCCGAACACGATGGTGACGTCGTGCACGGTGGCGACGATGGCGCCGAGCGAGAACTTGAGCGTGAAGCGCACCATCACGTAGATCAGGATGCCGCCCAGCGCATAGAGCAGCGCGAGGATGCCGTCTTCGACCAGTTCGTCGCCGACCTGCGGGCCGACGAACTCGATGCGGCGCATCTCCGCACCCGGCAACAGCGCGAGAATGCGGTCGCCGAGCCCGGCCGAGCCGGCCTCGCCGGCCGGCGGCAGGCGAACCAGCACGTCGTTGTCGGCACCGAAACGCTGCACCGAGGCGCCGTCGAACTCGGAGCCGGCCAACGCTTCACGGATGGCACCGAGATCGGCCTTGTCCGGATAGCCCAGCTCGACCAGCGTGCCGCCGGTGAAATCGATGCCGAAATTGAGCCCCTTGGCGACCAGCGCGCCGATGGCAAGCACGGTCAACAAAGCGGTCAGAATGACCGCAATGCGCGTCTTGCCCATGAAGTCGATATTGAATTCCCTGCGCTTGTACTCGGCCATGGCGGCGACCTCAGATCGAAAGTTTGCTCACGCGCCGTCCCCCGTAGATGAGGTTGACGATGGCGCGCGTGCCGGTGATGGCGGTGAACATCGAGGTGGCAATGCCGAGCGAGAGCGTCACGGCGAAACCCTTGATCGGCCCGGTGCCGAAGCTGAACAGCACGATCGCGGCGATCAGCGTCGTGACGTTGGCATCGGCGATGGTCGAAAACGCCTTGTCGTAGCCCGCGTTGATGCTCATCTGCGGTGAATTGCCGATCGCGAGTTCTTCGCGGATGCGCTCGAAGATCAGCACGTTGGCGTCGACCGCCATGCCCACCGTGAGCACGATGCCGGCGATGCCGGGCAGCGTCAGCGTCGCCTGCAGCAACGACAGCAGCGCGACGATGAGCACGAGGTTCAACAGCAGCGCGACGTTGGCGACCAGGCCGAACACCTTGTAATACAGCGCCATGAACACCAGCACCGCGGCCATGCCGATGATCACCGAGCGCACGCCCATGTCGATGTTGTCCTGGCCGAGGCTCGGCCCGACGGTGCGTTCCTCGACGATCTCGATCGGCGCGGCGAGGGCGCCGGCGCGCAGCAGCAGGGCCAGCGTGCGCGCTTCCTCGGTCGTGTCGAGGCCTGTGATCTGGAAGCGCTTGCCAAGCTCGTCGCGGATGGTGGCGACGTTGATCACTTCTTCCACCGCGCGGCCCTTGCGCTGCTCGATGTAGACCACGCCCATCGGGTTGCCGACCTCTTCGCGGGTCGCGCGGCTGAAGATGCGCGCGCCCTTGCCGTCGAGCGTGATGAACACGGCGGGGCTGCCGGTCTGCTGCTCGATGCCGGAAGCGGCGTCGATGATGTACTCGCCGGTCAGCATCACGCGCTTCTCGAGCAGCAGTGGGTTGCCGTCGCGGTCCTTGTAGAGCTTGGAGGCGAGCGGCACGCGCCCGCCGACCGCCGCCTGCACGTCGCCGGTGGTATCGACCATGCGAAATTCGAGCGTCGCGGTGGCGCCGAGAATTTTCTTCGCCTCGGCGGTGTCTTCCACGCCCGGCAACTGCACGACGATGCGGTCCTCGCCCTGCTGCTGGATCACCGGCTCGGCGACGCCGAACTCGTTGACGCGGTTGCGCAGCGTCGTCAGGTTCTGCTTGACGGCCGTACGCCGGGTCTCCTCCATCAGCTGCTCGTTGACCGTCAGGGTCAGCTCGCTGTCCGACGCGCCGTCACTGCTCGACAGGTCGGGGAAGTCGGCGCCGACGACGTCGGCGCCGCGCGCCTTCATCTCCGCGTTCAGGAACTCGACGTCGATACCGCCCTCGGCACGCCGCGTCAACGCGCGGTAACGCACCTTCTTCTCGCGGAAAGCCGTGCGCAGCTCGGAGATGAAACGTTCGTCGGTCTGCACGCGCACCGCGTCCATGTCGACTTCCATCAGGAAGTGCACGCCGCCGCGCAGGTCCAGGCCCATGTACATCTGCTCGCCGCCGAGCGCGCGCAGCCAGCCGGGCGTCGCCGAGGCGAGGTTGAGCGCGACGATGTAGTCCTGCTCACCGACGGCTTGCTCGACCACGCCGCGCGCGGCGATCCGGGCCTCGGTATCGTCGAAACGCACCAGCAGGCGGTTCTGCTCGAGCGCGATGCGCTTGGGCGTCACGCCGGCCTCGTCCAGGGCCGCCTCGACGCGGGCACGCAGCGCCTCGTCGACCGCCTGGCCACGACGCGCGCTGACCTGCAATGCCGGGTCGGAGCCGTAGATATTGGGCAGCGCGTAGAGCACGCCGGCCGCGATCACCAGCGCAACCAGCAGGTAGCGCCACAACGGGTATCGGTTCATCGAAACGTCCGTAAGGGATTCGTGGGGTCGGGCGGGAACGCGCCGGCCGGCACGGCAGGTCTACAGGTCCTTGATCGTGCCCTTGGGCATGACCTGGGCAATGGCGTGCTTCTGCACCTTGACCTCGGTGCCCTTGGCCACTTCGAACTTGACGAAGTTGTCGCCCACCTCGGTCACGCGCCCGAGCAGGCCGCCGCTGGTGACCGCCTCGTCGCCCTTGGCCAGGGCCTCGACCATCTTGGTGTGTTCCTTCTGCCGCTTCATCTGCGGCCGGATCAGGAACAGGTAGAAGACGACGAACAGGATGATGAGCGGCAGGAAGCTCGCCAGACCCGGCTCGGCGGCCCCGCCGGCACCCTGCGCCCACGCGTTCTGAATCAGGTAATCCATGGAATTCCCCGCAAAATGGCGCGCATTATGCCACAGGCCAGGCGGCCGGTGTCAGCTCCCCTCGGGCGCCGCCGTGGCGAGAAAATCACGCGCGAAAGCGTCGTAACGGCCGGCTCGGATCGCGGCCCGCGCGGCGGCCATGGTATCGAGGTAGAAAGCGAGATTGTGGATGGTGTTGAGCCGCGCACCGAGGATCTCGTTGGCGCGCTCGAGGTGGTGCAGGTAGGCGCGCGAGTAGTGCCTGCAGGTGTAGCAGCCGCACGCCGGGTCGAGCGGCGCGGTCGAGTGGCGATGCGTCGCGTTGCGGATGCGCACCACGCCGGTGGACGTGAACAAGTGGCCGTTGCGCGCGTTGCGGGTCGGCATCACGCAGTCGAACATGTCGATGCCACGGCCGATCGCCTCGACCAGGTCCTGCGGCGTACCGACCCCCATCAGGTAGCGCGGGCGGTCTTCCGGCAGCAGGGCCGCGGTGTGGGCGGTGATGCGCGCCATCTCGGCCTTCGGTTCGCCGACCGAGAGGCCGCCGATGGCATAGCCGTCGAAGCCGAGCTCGAGCAGGCCGGCCGCCGAGGCCTCGCGCAGGGCTTCGTGCATGCCGCCCTGGACGATGCCGAACAACGCGGCGGGGTTGTCGCCGTGGGCGGCGCGGCTGCGTGCCGCCCAGCGCAGGGAGAGTTCCATCGACGCGCGCGCGGTGGACTCGTCCGCGGGATAAGGCGTGCACTCGTCGAAGATCATCACGATGTCGCTGCCGAGCGCGCGCTGCACCTGCATCGAGATTTCTGGCGAGAGAAAGATGCGATCGCCATTGAGAGGCGAGCGGAACGTGACGCCCTCCTCCGCAATGCTGCGCAGCTCACCCAGGCTGAACACCTGGAAGCCGCCGGAATCGGTCAGGATGGGGCGCTCCCAGTGCATGAAGTCGTGCAGGTCACCGTGGGCGGCGATGATCTCCGTGCCGGGACGCAGCATGAGGTGATAGGTGTTGCCGAGCACGATGCGCGCGCCGAGTCCCTCGAGTTCCTCGGGCGTCATTGCCTTGACCGTGCCGTAGGTACCGACCGGCATGAACACCGGCGTCTCCACCTCGCCGCGCGCGAAGCGCAGGCGCCCGGCGCGCGCGGCGCCGTCGCGCGCCTCGACCTCGAAATCGAATGCCAAACCGTTCTCCCGGGGAAGCTCTACCAGTGCGGACCTGCACGCGAACCGCGCGGTGGCAGTGCCGGGCGCGGGGCGTACACGCGGCGCAGTTTAACCGGGAAGTCCGCGCCCCGCAGACCGCTGGTCACTGGCGCGGCAGAGCCCTGCGTGCGAGCTCACGCCGGCGCCGGCGCGGCCCGCTCGAGCAACATCGCGTCGCCGTAGCTGAAGAAGCGGTAACCGGCCGCGACGGCATGCCGGTAGGCTGCCATGACCCGCTCGTGGCCGCCGAAGGCGCTGACCAGCATCAACAGCGTGGAGCGCGGCAGGTGAAAGTTGGTCAGCAGCGCGTCGATCACGCGGAAGCGGTAGCCGGGACGGATGAACAGCCGCGTCTCACCCTCGCTCGGTACGAGCGTGCCGTCGGCTGACGCGGCGGCGGCGCTTTCCAGCGCGCGCACGACCGTGGTGCCGATGGCGACGACCCGCCCACCGCGCGCCCGCGTCGCCGCGATCGCCTCGCACAGCGCGCCGGAGACGGTGTAACGCTCCGCATGCATGACGTGGCTGTCGATGTCCTCGCCGCGCACCGGCCGGAACGTACCCGCGCCGACGTGCAGCGTGAGCTTGCCGATAGTGACGCCGGCCGCGGCGATCTCCGCGAGCAGCGCGTCGTCGAGATGCAGGCCCGCCGTCGGTGCGGCGACCGCGCCGGGAGTGCTGGCAAAAACCGTCTGGTAGCGCGCGCGATCGCCTGCCTCCGGCGCGCGGTCTATGTACGGAGGCAACGGCACCTCGCCGCGCGCCTCGAGCACCGCGTCGATGCTCGCGCCGGCCGGCGCAGCAACGGCGAGTTCGAACAGGTCGTCGTGCCGCGCACGCACCACCAGGCGATGGGCGTCATCGAGCAGGATCAGGCTGCCCGGGCGCGGTGACTTACTCGCGCGCACGTGGGCCAGCGCCCGTTCGCGGTCGAGGACCCGTTCGATCAGGATCTCGACCGCACCACCGGTCTCCTTGCGACCGTGCAGGCGCGCCGGGATGACGCGGGTGTCGTTCAGCACCACGAGGTCACCGGCACGCAGCAATTGCGGCAGGTCGGCCACGCCACGATCGACACAGGCACCCTCCCCCGGCGGTACAACCAGCAGGCGCGCGGCACGCCGCGTGGGCAGGGGATGCTGCGCGATCTGTGCCTCGGGCAGGTGGTAATCGAAGTCGGCGAGTTGCACCGCGCGATCCTAGCAGCCTGTCGAACTCAGGCAATCGTCGCGAGCAGGGTGGGAGGGCGCGTCCAGATGGACACGATTTCGAGGCGCATAGTGGTTGCACGTAACGAGAAATCGGGCTTATCCGCGCCGCCCTCCCGCCAGCGCAGTCGATTGTTCCGAAGTCCGACAGGCTGCCGGCAGACCTGCAACCTCCACCGGTCGACCGTCCCGCGGTCATTCTCTATACTCGGCGCCCTTCGCATCCATGCCGGGATGGCGGAACTGGTAGACGCGCCAGACTCAAAATCTGGTATCCGAAAGGATGTGGGGGTTCGATTCCCCCTCCCGGTACCAGCACTTGCGTGCTCGAGGGGGAACGCCGTTCGCGTTCCAGCAATCACCTGGCGAACACGCCAGAGCACGCGCGCTGATGCCGTGCGATGCCGCGACTGACGCGACAACGCCTTGGGCCGAGCCGCTCAGCTCGTCTGCCCGAACCCCGCCTCATCAAGACGGCCCGACACTGGGTGGCAGCATCTTCATCGGAGTCACATGCGCCTGAGCGCAGACGTTTGGGCTCAGGGTAACTCGCTTACCGCAATTCCCCGATACTCCCGTATGAAGAGACGCTTTCGAGCGCCTCGGGCCTGACGCTCTCGAGATGATTACCTCAGCGTTTCGGTCTGTTGCGCGC
>JAPOKK010000190.1 GCA_029977665.1 Pseudomonadota bacterium
CCGCGCGCGGCGAGCGCGCCCGCGGCACTGGCGACACCGCTCCTGGTGCCGCTGCCGGTGGTCGTGACGATGCGCGAGATCGATGTCCGCGACGTCACCGTCGCCGGCGTCGCCGGCCGCGTCGAGTCGCTGGCGCTCGGCGCGTCGCTCGACGGCGCCCGTCTCGAGCTGGACGACATCGCGCTCGTCGCCACGAGCGGCGAGGCGCGTGTGACGCTCGGTGGTTCGCTCGAACTGGTCGACGGCGCAGTGCCGAAGCTCGCAGCCGCGCTCGACGGGGTGCGCGAAGGTGTGCCACGGCAACGGGTCGAGCTTGCGCTCGGCGGAGGGCTCGATGACCTCCGGCTCGATGCACACGTCGAGGGTTACCTGCCGCTGCGCGTCAATGGCGAGTTGGACGTCATGGCCGCCGAGCCGCGCTTCGCCCTGTCGCTGGAAGCGGATACGCTGACGCTCGGCGAGGGGGACGAGGCGCTGCGCCTCGGCCCCAGCCTGGTCGGGCTGCACGGTACCGCGGCGGCCTTCGATCTTGCCCTCGACAGTCGCCTCGAGGGCAGCGGCCTCGCGCCGCGCGCCGTCAGCATCGCCGCTGGCGTGCAGGCCGGTGACGATACGGCGGCCGGCAGCTACGGCGCGACGTTCGAGTGGCGCGCAAGCGCCGAGCGTGGCCCGTGGCCGACGCTGACGGGCAGCGGCCGCCTCGACTATGCGGCCGATCGACTCGTGCTGCATCACGAAGCCGTCGCGCCGATTGCGAGCACGCTCAGTGGCACGCTCGACGGGCTGGATGATCAGCCCCGCCTCGACGCGACGCTGGTGGCTGCCGATCTCGTACTGCCGCCGGGCGGCGCCGAGGCCCTCGAGCTGACGCATGTCGATGCCCGGGTGCGCGGTGCGCTCGACGCCCTCGCGCTCGCCGTCGTTGCCGATGGCCGCCACGCGCGGATCGGACCCTTGCGCCTCGCGCTCGACGGTGAACTCGGCCGCGAGACGTTTGCTGTCACACGTCTCGATACCGGCCTGCTGGGCGGTGCGGCGGAGGCTCGCGGTCAGGTGCGGTTTGCGCCGCGTACCGCGGTCGATCTGCGTTTTTCCGCGCGCGGGCTCGACCTGGCCCGGCTCGCACCGGGGCTCGATTCGGCGCTTGCCGGCAGCGGTTCGCTCACGCTCGCCGCACGTGACGACGACGGCTTCGACGGCTCGCTCGATCTCGCCGAACTCGCCGGCAGCTGGCGCGGCCACACAGTCGCCGGCCACCTCGCGCTGGCCATGCAGGGACAGCGCGTGAGCCTGCAGCGGGCACACCTCGAGCTTGGCGACAACGTGCTCGACGCAAGCGGCGTACTCGACGATGCCCTGGCCGGCCGTTTCGAGCTCGTCGCAGCGGACCTCGGCAAGCTTGCGCCGGGTCTGGCCGGCGAGCTGCGCGCCGACGGCACGTTCGGTGGCGCATTGGCGGCACCGCGTATTACCGCGGCGCTGGCCGGGCGCGGCTTGCGCCGCGACGACTGGTCGGTGGCAGCGCTCGAAGGATCGGTGGCGCTCGATCTCGCAAGCACTGGCGCACAGCATCTCGACCTCACGTTGAGCGGCATCGAGGCGGCGGCGCGCCAACTCGGCACGCTGGCCGTCGGGCTCGACGGCACGCTCGGCAACCATACGCTCGAACTGGCACTCGACGGCGGCGCGCCGAGCGCGACCCTGGTCGCGCAGGGTGGCTGGCAGGCGCCGCGCTGGGAAGGCCGCCTCGAGACGCTCGTGCTCGGCGCGACGCCGCTCGGCGACTGGGCGTTGCAGAACCCGAGCGCGCTCGCCTATGTCGAGGGCCGTGTCGATCTCGCGCGGGCCTGCCTGGGCCAGGACGCGGCACGGCTGTGCCTCGCACTCGACGGTTGGACGGGTACGGCCGGCAATAGCGAGCTGAGTCTCGCCGCGTTGCCGCTCGCGGTGTTCGCAGACTACCTGCCGACCACGATCGGCGCGCGTGGGCGGCTGGGTGGCGCGGCCCGTTTCACCGCGAGCACCGCAGGCATCGAGGGTACGGCGGAGCTGACGCTCGAGCGGGCGGAGTTGCACGCTGCGCGTGCCGACGGCAGCGTGGAAGTCGTGCCGTTGCGCGAAACGCGGGGCACGCTGACCTTGTCGCCAGCGTTGCTCTCGGCGCGCGTCGAAGCGGATCTCGGCAGCTGGCTCTCGCTCGACGGGAATCTGCGATACGGTCTCGACGCCGCGCAGGCGCTCGACGGCTCATTGCGGCTTGCAGCCGCCGAGCTGGCCTGGGTCGAGGAGTTCGTGCCGGAACTCGCGGGCACCCGTGGTGCGGTACTGCTCGAGGCGACGCTGGCCGGCACGCGTGCGCAGCCGCGCGTCGCGCTCGACGCCCGCCTGCGCGAGGGGGCCATCACGCTGCCGGCGAGCGGTATGCGCATCAGCCGCTTAGAACTCGCCGCACGGAGCGCGGCCGACCGTGTGCTCACGGTGCACGGCGCGCTCGGTGACGACGAGCACGCGGTCGAACTCGACGGGCGCGTGGCACTCGATCCGCAGGCCGACTGGCCGGGCCGGGTGCGTGTGCACGGCGAGCACCTGGGCGTGGTGCGCCTGCCCGACGTGGAAGCGGACGTCTCGCCCGATCTGGTGCTCGATTTCAGCACCCGGCACGCCGACCTGAGCGGCAAGCTGACGCTACCGCGGGTCATCGTCTCGCTCAGCACCCTGCCACCTTCGGCGATCGCCGTTTCGCCCGACGAGGTGATCGTCGGCGCCGCGGCACCCGCCGACGATGTGCCGCCGCCGGTCGATTTCTTCACCAACGCCGTGACCGGCGACGTCGAGCTGGTGCTCGGCGACGAGGTGCGGATCGACGCCGCGGGGCTCGATGCACGCCTCGCCGGCGGCGTGCGCTGGACCAAGCAGCGCGGCGACCGCATCGGCCGCGGTAGCGGCCGGGGGAGCATCGCCAGCGGACGCTACGAGGCCTATGGCCAGGAACTGTCGGTGGAACGCGGACACCTCATCTTCGCCGGGCCCATCGACAGCCCGGAGCTCGATGTGCGCGCGGTACGTCCGGACGTCGGCGTCGTCGCCGGCCTGCTGGTCAGCGGCAACGTGCGTGCGCCGCGCTTCGAGCTGTTCTCGGAGCCGCCGATGCCGGACGCCGAGATCCTGGCCTGGATCGTCACCGGCCATGGTCTCGACAGCGCGTCGTCCGGCGAGGCATCGGTCATCACCAGCGCGGCGCTGTCGCTCGGCGCGGAACGTGCCTCCATGGTCACCAGCCAGGTGCGCGACGCGTTCGGCCTCGACGAGTTCGGCATCGACACCGGCGAGACCACGCGCGACACCGCCATCACGGCCGGCAAGCGCCTTACCCCCAAGCTGTCGGTGCGCTCGGAGTTCAACCCGTTCGACCGCCTCATGTCGTTCTTTCTCAATTACAAGCTGACGCCGAGCTGGAGCGTGGAAGCGGAATCGGGCGTGCGCCAGGGCGCTGACCTGATCTATTCCATCGAGCGCGAGGAACTGTTGCCGGAAGATCCGCTCGACCCGCGCAGCTGGCTCGAGTGACTTGGCCGCCTGAGTTCGACGCGCAGTCGGGCGGGCTTCAGGCCGGCGCGTCGTCCAGCGGCGAGGGGTCGAGGGCGCGTTGAAATGCCGGCCGCGCGGCGAGTCGCTCGTGGTAGGCCTCGATGGTCGGGAGCGGCGTGGTGTCGATCAGCTGGCGCGCGAGGTGCACGCTATAACCGACTGCCGTATCGACCGCGGAGAAGCCGCTGGCCAGCAGATAATCGCGTGTCGCGAGTTCCGCCGCGATCACTTCGAGCGCCTTGAACAGGCGTCGCGATTCGAGTTTCTGCACGACTGGCGAGCGGTCTGCCGGCGCGATGAACACGCGCTGCTGGACGAGGCTCGCGGCGTGCACGGCGATGGTTTCGGCGTAATGCAGCCACTGCAACCAGGCGGCGCGCTCGGGATGTCCCGGCGGGCGGTGCAAGTGACCGTCGTCGTAGGTCTCACACAGGTACTGGCAGATGGCCCCGGACTCGATCAGGGTGAGGTCGCCGTCGACCAGGCAGGGCACGCGCCCGAGCGGTGAGATGGCGAGGTAGGTCGGCGTGCGCAGACCGGCCATCGAGAAGGGCAGGGTGACCAGGCGGAAGTCGAGGCCGAGTTCGTGCAGCAGCCAGTGGCTGCGCATCGAGCGGGCGCCGGCGCAGTGGTAGAGCGTGATCATGATGTCGCGGATTCCTCGTGTCCGGGGAGGGGCTGCGCGGCATTATCCCCGCATCCGGTCGATGCTGCCCGAACATGGCGCCGTGATGAGCGGTGTACGCTTGCCGGACGGGGGCACGTCGCGTCTGCGCGAGGGACTGCGCGCTGCGCGCCCCAGTCAACCTACCAGCCCATCACGATTCGGGGAGGAAACCGTCATGACAGCACGACTCAGCGGCAAGACCGCTCTCATCACCGGCGGCAGCCGCGGCATCGGGCGCGCCATCGCGGAGGCCTTCGCCGCCGAAGACTGCGCGCTCGTGCTCAACGCGCGCGACGCCGTGCGTCTCGGTGAGACGGCGGAGGCGATCGCGCAACACTACGGTGTCAGCGTCACCCCCTTGCCGTGCGATGTCACCGACGGTGCTGCCGTGCGCGACATGGTGGCCCGCGCCGAAGCCGTCGCGCCGCTCGACATCCTCGTCAACAACGCGGGCATCCACATTCCCAACCGATTCACCGATTACAGCTTCGACGACTTCCGCGCCGTGATGGAGAGCAATGTCTACAGTGTCTTTCACGTCACGCAGGCGGTGCTGCCCGGCATGATCGAACGCGCCCGGGGACGCGTCATCAATCTTGCCTCGACGGCAGGCAAGTGGGGCTCGCGCAACCAGAGCGCCTACAACGCCTCCAAGCACGCGGTGGTCGGACTGACGCGCTGCCTGGGTCTCGAAATGGCGCCGCACAACGTGCTCGTCAACGCGATCTGCCCATGGATCGTCGATACCGACATGGCCACCGGTTTCATGCAGCGCCATGCCGCGGTCACCGGCGTGAGCGCCGAGGAACTGGCGGCGCGGATGAACCAGGGCGTGCCGCTGGGACGCTGGATCGAGCCGCGCGAAGTCGCCGGCCTGGCCGTCTACCTCGCCTCCGACGAAGCCAGTTACATCAACGGCCAGGCCTGGGCGGTAGACGGCGGTTACACGATGATCTGACGGCCCGCGGCGCTTGCAGAAAACGATTGCTTTTTGCCGCGGAATGCCCGATAAAACGTCGCCCGATCACCTTGCCCCGGTCGGGCACGACGCGCCTTGGTGGAGTGGCCACCCGCGGCGGAATCCCCTTGATTCGGCGCGGGCTCGAGGAATGCTCGATGGCGCGATATCCGCGCACCGAGGTGCGGTCTTCGTGTGGTGGTCATGGCGTGTTCGCGGCGCAGCCGGTCGCGGCGCGCACGCGCATCCTGCGCTTTGGTGGCGAGGTGCTGGATGCACCTGCGATCGACGCCGCGGCGCGTGCCGGCGCGCACGACGACTACCTGCAGATCGGTGACGGACTCTATCTCGGACGTTCGGGCGGCGCGGACGACCTGATCAACCACGCCTGTGAGCCCAACACCTACGTGCGCGTGACGACGCGCGGTGTGTTTCTCGTCGCGCTCGAAGACATCGCCGAGGGCACGGAACTGCGCTTCGATTACGGCGTGACCCAGGTCGCGTTCCCGTTCCGCTTCCGTTGCCTGTGCGGGGCGGCAAGCTGTCGCGGCGAGATCGGCAACTACGACGAGATTCCCGCTGCCGTGATGGCTCGTTACCGTGCCGCCGGCGCAATCCCGCCGCATGTCGCGGCACGGCTGCTGGCCCGGGCCGGGCGCCGCGCGCGGCGTTCAGCCGCGCGTGCGGCGCAGGAGCACGACGCTGAGATCGTCGGGCTTGCAGGGCTCGCCGGGCCGGGTGTGCAGCATGCGTGAGCGTGCCTGCGCGGCAAGCGCGGCGCACGCGTCGGTCAGCGCGCCCTTGCGCATGACTTCGATGATCTCGGCCAGGTAGAGGTTGTCGTAAAGGCCGTCGCTCGCAATCAGCGCGGTGTCGAACGCGGCCATGGTGACGGGCGAGCCGATCTCGACCGACATCGGCTCGAGGCCGAGCAGGTTGGAGACGATGTGCCGGTCTTCGTGGTGGAGCGCCTCCGCGGCGTCGAGCAGGCCGGCCTCGATGGCGTAGCCGGTCGGCGAGTGGGAGACGCTTTGCAGCCGCAGGCGTCCGCGTTGACCGCAGACCACGATGCCGCTGTCGCCGGCGTGGTAAGTACGCAGCGTCGCGCCGCAGAGCTCGATCACCGCGAGTGTCGTCGCCGCGCCGCCGCCGGCTTGCTTGATCGCCGCGTGTGCGGCTTCGAAGCCGTTGAGGATCGCGGCCCGCGCGGGCAGCGCCTGGCCTTCCTCGCAGGCGCGCGCCAGCGCCCGCAGGGCCAGCGCGCTCGCCGCGCCACCATCGGGGTAGCCGCCGGCTCCGTCGGCAACGGCGGCGATGACCGTGTCGATACCGTGTTCGAGCACCAGCACCGCGTCCTGGTTGTCGTCTTCGCGCTCCGGCGAGCGCTGTGTGAAGACCGCGACCTGGGCGCGCGGGGTCGCGAAGATCTCGACCTGCGGCGTCGACATGGCGCTGTACAGGTGCGGCAGCGTGCCGCACTCGGAAAGGGTAGCTACGGGCTTCATTGCCAGTTGATGGTTTCCAGGTAGTCGCGGAGCTGTCCGGCGGTGCGGAACTTCTTCAATATCAGGGAACGTTTCAGACCGCAGATGATGGCCTTGATCTCCGCGCGCTGGTGGCGGTAGCGGCGTTTGCCACCGAGGCAGTCGTAGAAGATGCGGATGAGGTCACAGACGTCGGCGTGGATGTTCTCGCGCCGCGGTGCTTCCCAGTGGAACAGGTCGATCAGCTTGATCTCGTAGCCGAGGCCGAAACGCCGCACGATGATGTTGTCGGTATGCAGGTCGCCGTGGTACTCGCGTGCCATATGGATCTCCGCCATGCCCGAGGCCAGCGCATGCAGCAGGTGCAGCGCCTCGAAAGGCGGCAGCGCCGCGCCGCGCTGGCGCGCGAGCATCGCGCTCAGCAGTTCGCCCTCGACGAACTCGGAAATCAGCAACGTGATGCGCTGCCCTTCGAACTCGATGAAGTCCTGCGTGTAGTACTGGATGAGGATGTTGCAGTGACGCAGCTTGTGCAGCTTGATCGCATAGCGCTTCGCCGCCGAGTTGCGCGGATTACGGTGCGGGAAGAAGAGCTTCGCGGCGCGCTCGATGCCGGTGCCGAGCTCGGTGATGCGATAGACCTCGCCCTCCCAGCCCGCGCCGAGCAAGGCCTCGATGCGGTACTTGCCCGCAATGATTTCCCCCGCCTCGAAACCGAAAGCCGTGATACGGCAGCGCGTCGCCATCAGATCAACCCCGGTGCACCGTCACGTGCGCCGCGACCGTCCTTGGACGGGCGCGCAGGAACCGCAGCGTAGGTGGGTATCCGTGAGGATTCCGAGCACCGCTGCTGCGCCAGGAGTCGGACGGAGCGGCGGGAAGCGTCACGAGCGAAGCGGGGTCGCGCGCTCGCGGCGCGCAGAAACCGCAGCGTAGGTGGGTAACCATGAGGATGCCGAGCACTGCTGCTGCGCCAGGAGTCGGACGGGCGGGCGAGAAGCGTCGCGAGCGCCGGCAGGTCGTGTGCGGCCGGCGCGCAGGAAGCGCGGCATGCCGCGATTTGCCATGGCTTGCGGCCACCCGCGCTGCGCCAGGAGTCGGACGGGGCGGCGGGAAGCGTCACGAGCGAAGAGGGGTCGCGCGCTCGCGGCGCGCAGGAACCGC
The DNA here is from genome assembly GCA_029977665.1 of Pseudomonadota bacterium. GTDB lineage: Bacteria > Pseudomonadota > Gammaproteobacteria > JACKNG01. Next base: position 7,862 of record JAPOKK010000190.1, read on the forward strand.
GGCGTATGTGACGATACGTGAGGATTCTGAGCACTGCTGCCGCGCCAGGAGTCGGACGGGGCGGCGGGAAGCGTAACGAGCGAAGCG
>JAPOKK010000181.1 GCA_029977665.1 Pseudomonadota bacterium
CCCCGAATGGCCTTGCCGGGGCCGCCGGCGAGACCCGGGCCGGGCCTCGAACATACGTCAAGAGCAGCGAATTTTATGCTTTCAGACCATGAAGTTACGCGATCTCCGCGAATCCGGTGCGAGCGTTGTGTGGCGCGATCGCGATGGGGTATGCTTTGCGCCCATGCGCATCACCCGACTCAAGATCTCAGGCTTCAAATCCTTCGTCGATCCCACCACGATCTCGCTGCCCGGCAACCTCACCGGCGTCGTCGGCCCCAACGGCTGCGGCAAGTCGAACATCATCGATGCCCTGATCTGGGTGATGGGCGAGAGTTCGGCCAAGCATCTGCGCGGCGAATCGATGGCGGACGTCATCTTCAACGGCTCCAACACGCGCAAACCGGTCGGCCAGGCGACCGTCGAGATCGTGTTCGACAACACCGACGGCACCATCGGCGGCCAGTACGCCGGCTTCGGCGAGATTTCGATCAAGCGCACCATCAGCCGTGACGGCGTGTCGTCGTATTTTCTCAACGGCGCGCGCTGCCGGCGCAAGGACATCACCCACGTCTTCCTCGGCACCGGCATCGGCTCGCGCGGCTACTCGGTGATCGAGCAGGGCATGATCTCGCGCGTGATCGAGGCGCGTCCCGAGGAACTGCGCGGCTTCCTCGAGGAAGCTGCCGGTATTTCGAAGTACAAGGAGCGCCGCCGCGAGACCGAGAACCGCATGCGGCACACCGAGGAGAACATCGAACGCCTCGACGACATCCGCGAGGAACTCGACAAGCAGCTCAGCCACTTGCAGCGCCAGGCGCGCGCGGCCGAGCGCTACCAGACCTACAAGGCCGAGGAGCGCCGCCTGCAGGGCAGTCTCATCGCGGCACGCTGGCGCGGCATCGAGCAGGAACGCGAGCAATGCCGCAAGCTCGCCGAGCAGCGTGCCAACGAGCTCGAAGCCGAGGTGGCCCGGCTGCGCGAAATCGAGGCCGAGCAGACCGGTTGCCGCGAAGCCCAGGCCGAAGCGAGTGAGACCTTCAACCGTGTGCAATCCGAGTTCTACGCACGCGCGGGCGAAATCTCGCGACTCGAACAGGCGATTCAGCACGCCGAAGAGCGCGAACAGGGGCTGACCCGCGACCACGAGGACGCCAAGGCGACGCTCGACGAGCTGCAGCGCGTGCTCGAATCCGACCGGGACCAGCTCGAGCAGACCAACGCCGAACTCGCCGCGACCGAACCACGCCTGAATGGCGCGCGGGGCGACGAGCAGGCGGCGGCCGAAGCGCTGAAGGAAGTGGAGAGCCGCCTCGAACAGTGGCAGCACGACTGGGATGCCTTCAACCGCGAGCACACCCAGCTCGCGCAGGCCGAACAGGCCGCCAAGATTCGCCTCGAGCACCTGCTCTCGGGCGTTGCCGAAAACGACAAGCGGCGCACGACCCTCGACGACGAGGCGGCACGCAACGACACCAGCGAACTCGCGGTGCGCATTGCCGAGCTGACGCAAGCGGTGAACGAGAACGAACAGGCGCGCCAGGGGCTCGCCGAGCGGCGCACCGCGCTGCGCGCCAACCTGCCGCAGAGCCGCGGCGCCACCCAGGCGCTGGGATCGGCGCTGCACGAACAGCAGATCAAGCTCGAGGAACTGCGCGGGCGCCAGGCCTCGCTGCGCGCGCTGCAGGAAGCGGCCTACGGCGACGACCAGGCAACGATCGAACGCTGGCTCGCCGAACAAGGCATCGAGAACGTCGCCCGCCTGCCGGAGTACATCGACACCGAACCCGGCTGGGAACAGGCGCTGGAAGCGGCGCTGCGCATCCCCCTCGGCGCACTGTGCGGCCCGGGCCTGGTCGCGCGCGTGCTCGGCGACGAGCGCGGCAGCATCGCACAGGCCGGCGTGACCGTGCTCGACACCCTGCCGGCCGAGGTCACGGCGGCCAGCCCGCACGACGACACCCTGCTCGTGAGGCGGGTGCGCGGACGCATCGACCTGCGGCCGCTGCTGCACGACATCCACGCGGCCGAGGATGAAGCGAGCGCGCGCGCACTGCTCGCGCGGCTGCCGGCGCATGCCATCGTGGCGCTGCGCGACGGCACCCTCATCGGACACAACTGGGCCGAGTTGCCGCGGCGCGGCGAAGCCGAGGAGAGCATCCTGGCGCGCGAGCGCGACCTCGCGCGACTGGCTGCCGAACTGGAGAAACACGAGGCCGATACCGCCAACCTGCGCGGCCAGCTCGAGGGCGCACAGGCGCGCCTGAAGACGATGGAGCAGGAAGAACACGAAGTCGGCGTCGCACTCGAGCGTCACGGACGCGAGGCCGACGCGCGCCGCGGTGAACTGTCGCGCCTGGAAGCCGAACGCGACCGCCGCGAGGCGCGCGCCGCCGACATCCTGGCCGAGATCGAGCGCCTGGCTCAGGTCAATGCCGAGAACAGCGAGCAGATTGCGCGCGTGCGCGCCGAGCTCGACCGCGCCACGGCGACGCTCGCCGAGCACGCCACGCGACGCGAAGCCCTGAGTGCCGGCCGCAGCGACATCCAGCGCGAGGTCGACCGTTCGCGCAACGCGTGGCGCGAGCATCGCGAACGTGCCCACGAACTCGAACTGCGCCTGCAGAGCCTGGGATCGCGCCGCCAGTCGCTGAGCGACACGATGGCGCGCAACAGCACCGCCTTCGCGCAGCTCGAACAACGCCGCGACGAATTCGCCGAAGCACTGGGCGCGCTCGTCGAACCGCGCGAGACCATGCGCAGCGAACTCGAACAGGCGCTGGCGCAGAAGCTCGAGGCCGAGAATGCGCTGGCCGCCGCACGCAGCGCGCTGAGCAACCTCGACGAATCCCTGCGCGAGGCGAACACGCGGCGCAGCGCCGTGGAACAGGCGATCAGCGAATGCCAGCAGCGCCTCGAACAGGTCCGTCTCGACGAGCGCGCGCTCGAAGTGCGCCTGCAGGAGCTGCGCAACCGTTTTGAATCGACCGGCGAGGATTTCGAGCAGACCCTGGCCGCCCTGACCAGCGAGGCCACCGAGGAGGCGCTCGAAGAGCAGCTCACCAAGCTTGGCGAACGCATCGCCCGCCTCGGCGCGATCAACCTCGCCGCGATCGACGAGTACAACCAGCTGTCCGAACGCAAGACCTACCTCGACAGCCAGCACGACGACCTCACCGAGGCCCTCACCACGCTGCAGGACGCCATCCGCAAGATCGATCGCGAGACACGGACGCGCTTCAAGGAGACCTTCGACAAGGTTAACAACGGCCTGCAGGCGATGTTCCCGGTGCTCTTCGGCGGCGGCCATGCCTATCTCGAGATGACCGGCGACGATCTCCTCGAAACCGGCGTCACCGTCATGGCGCGCCCGCCGGGTAAGCGCAACAGCACCATCCACCTGCTCTCCGGCGGTGAGAAGGCGCTGACCGCGTTGTCGTTCGTGTTCTCGATCTTCGAACTCAACCCGGCGCCGTTCTGCCTGCTCGACGAGGTCGACGCGCCGCTCGACGATGCCAACGTCGTGCGCCTGACCGAAATGCTCAAGTCGATGGCGGGCACGGTGCAGTTCATGTTCGTCACGCACAACAAGATCACGATGGAAATCGCCGAGCAGCTGATCGGCGTCACCATGCACGAGCCCGGCGTCTCGCGCCTGGTCTCGGTCAACATGGAACAGGCGGTCGAGCTGGCCGCAATCGCCTGAGCGGGCACGTACCGCATGTCGCTGCGCCTGCTTCTCATCGTCATCGGCGTCGCCATCGTGCTCGGCGTCTACGCCTTCAGCAGCATGAAGAAGCGTCGTGAGTCGCGGCTCGGGCTCGATCGCCGCCTGGGTCGCCGCGACCTGCCCGACGTCATCCTCAGCCACACCGAGGACGCGGAAGACGAACAACCGCCCGAGCTGGAACGCGAGCGGCATCGCATCTCCGATGTCCATCTCGAGCTCGATGACGGGCCGTCGCTCGCGCCGGCGCGGACATCGGCGGCGGCAGAAGATGGCAGCACGGCCGCAGCCACGGGCATGCCTGCGGACCTCGTGCTGCCACCGGAGCAGGAAGTGCTCGAAGAACTCCCGCGCGTGCGCAACGATGCGCTGCTCGACGCCGAGCCCGACAATGCCCGCCGCAGCAGCAACCAGCTCGACCTGTTCGGCGCCGACTCGCCCGATCCCGAACCGCCGCCGCGCCGCCGCGCACGCCGCGCCGCGCCGCCGCCCGCGCCGCCCGAAGACGACGACGGCCTGATCAATCTCTACGTCCGCGCGCGCGAGCAGCGCCCTTTCGGCGGCCCCGAACTGGTGCGCGCGCTGAACGCGGTCGGCATGCGCTTCGGCGACATGTCCATCTTCCATCACTACGGCGCGGGCGAACTGAAGAGCGACACGCCGGTCTTCAGCGCCGCGAACATGTTCGAACCGGGCACGTTCGACCTGAACAAGATCGAGGCCTTCCGCACCTCGGGCATCGTGCTGTTCCTGCAGCTGCCGGCCGCGCTCGAAGGGCCGGTCGCCTTCGAGCTGCTGCTCAGCTCCGCGCAGCGTCTCGCCGAACTCACCGGCGGCGAGCTGTTCGGGACGCCGCGCCATCCGCTCGACGCCCACGCCATTGCCGCGCTGCGCCAGCGCGCGGCGCGCTATCCCGATGCCAGCGGCTGACACGCCGGCGCACCGCATCGCGGAGCTGCGCCAGGCCATCGAGCAGCACAACTACCGCTACTACGTTCTCGACGACCCGAGCATTGACGACGCCGAGTTCGATGCACTGATGCGCGAGCTCGAAGCGCTCGAGCATGCACATCCCGAGCTGGTCTCGCCGGATTCGCCGACGCAGCGCGTCGGCGCCGCGCCATCGGCCCAGTTCGCCTCGGTGACCCACGCCGTGCCGATGCTCTCGCTCGGTAACGTGTTCGACGAAGAGGAATTCCGCGAGTTCTACGCCCGCGTCGTCGGCGAACTCGAGCGCGAAACGATCGCGCTTGCCGCCGAGCCGAAGCTCGATGGTCTCGCCATCAGCCTGCGTTACGAGAACGGCGAGCTGGTGCGCGCGGCGACCCGCGGCGACGGCAGCCAGGGGGAAGACGTCACCGCCAACGTGCGTACCATCCGTGCCGTGCCACTGCGCCTGCGCGGGGAGCCGCCGGCGCTGCTCGAGGTGCGCGGCGAGATATTCATCGAAAAGGCCGGTTTCGAAGCGCTCAATGCGCGCCAGGCCGAGCTCGGTCAGAAGACCTTCGCCAACCCGCGCAATGCCGCCGCCGGCAGCCTGCGCCAGCTCGACTCGCGGGTCACGGCGAGCCGCCCGCTGACCATGTATTGCTACGGCATCGGCGAACTCGACGGCGCGGCGCGGCCCGTCGGACAGGCAGACACGCTGGCCTGGCTGCGCGAATTCGGCCTGCGCGTCTCGCCCGAGTCGCAGCTGCTGCATGGCTGCGACGCCTGTGTCGATTATTTCCGCACCATGAGCGATCGCCGCGCCGGCCTGCCTTACGAAATCGACGGCATCGTCTACAAGGTCGACGCGGTCCGCGACCAGGACCGCCTCGGGCACGTCGCGCGCGCACCGCGCTGGGCCGTGGCATGGAAATTTCCACCCGACGAGCGCACCACGCGCGTGCTCGCGATCGAAGTGCAGGTCGGACGCACCGGCACGTTGACCCCGGTGGCGCGCCTCGATCCGGTCGCCGTCGGCGGCGTCACGGTGACCAACGCGACGCTGCACAACGCCGACGAGATCCGGCGCAAGGACGTGCGCGTGGGCGACACCGTGGTCGTGCGCCGTGCGGGCGACGTCATCCCCGAGATCGTACGCGTGGTCACCGAACGGCGACCAGCCGACAGCGTGCCCTACGACATGCCGGATTCCGTGCCCGGGCAGGATCGCGCCAGGCGGGTGCAGGAGATCATCCATTTCGCCTCGCGCCGCGCGCTCGACATCGAGGGACTGGGCCAGAAGATCGTCGAGCAGCTGGTCGGCGAAGGCCTGGTCGGCACGCCGGCCGACCTGTTCACGCTCGAAGCCGAGACCCTGGCCGCGCTCGGGCGCATGGGCGAGAAGTCCGCCGCCAACCTCGTCGCCGCCATCGACCGCGCACGCGAGACGACGCTGGCGCGCTTCATTCACGCGCTCGGGATCCCCGAGGTCGGCGAGGCGACGGCAGCGAATCTCGCGCGCGCCTTCGGCACGCTCGAGGCGATCATGGCGGCCGACGCCGAGGCTCTCGAACGGGTCGAGGACATCGGCCCGGTCGTCGCCGGCAGCATCCGCGCGTGGTGCGAGGACGAGGGCAATCGCGCGCTCGTGCGCCAGCTGCAGGAACTCGGCGTGCACTGGCCGGAGGAGGCGCCGCCGGCGAGCACCGAGGAAGGTGGCCTGGCCGGACTGACCTGCGTGCTGACCGGGGCCTTGTCGCGGCCGCGCGACGAGGTCAAGCGCGAGCTGCAGCGCCTCGGCGCCAAGGTCAGCAGCGCCGTGTCGAAGAAGACCGATTTCGTCGTCGCCGGCAGCGATGCCGGCAGCAAGCTGGCCAAGGCTGAAGCGCTCGGCGTGCCGGTGCTCGACGAGGACGCCCTGGCTGCGGTGCTGGACGAGCCGGCCGCGATCAGTCGCTGGCTGGCTGAGCCTCAGCGCAGGTAGCTACGCACACGCGGTTGCGACCGCTGCGCTTGGCCGCGAGCATCACCTCGTCGGCACGCTGCAGAAACTCCGTCTGCGATTCACCGGCTTCGTAATGGGCCACGCCGAGGCTCGCGGTAACCTTGGTCTGCGGCGGCAGGGCATCGAAGCGCAGGCTCTCGATGCTCGCGCGGATGCGCTCGGCGAGCAGCTCCGCACCCACCGCGTCGGTACTCGGCAGCACCGCGACGAACTCCTCGCCACCGTACCGGAACACGCCGTCGCTGGTGCGTGTGCAGCCGACGATGCGCTGCGCGACCTGGGTCAGCACGACGTCACCCACGATGTGGCCATAGCGATCGTTGATCGATTTGAAGCGGTCGATGTCGATGACGAGCAGCGACAATGGCGTCGACTGCCGCTGGGCGAGGGAGATATGGTGATTCAGGTGCGCCCCCATGCTCGCACGGTTGCTCACGCCCGTGAGCGGATCCTTGAGCGCGATACGCAGCGCGCTTTCGTACTGCAAGGCATTGCGCAGGGGGTAGATCAGCGTGCACAGGAGCACTTCGAGCGTGGCGAGTTCGTTCTCCGTCAGCGGCTGGTGCCGCGAGAAAGTGACCTCGCCGAGGTACTTGCCGATGAGGTTGAGTTCGTAGCTGTAGCGATTCATCTCGCCGGCACCATCCTCGACGGTCAGGCGCTGACCGCTGTGGTGGTAGCGCACGACGATGCCGCGCACGATGCGCCTGGCCTCGCGCGCGAAGCCGCGGATGATGTCGCGCACGTGCAGGCTCGACTGCAGCGCGGTTGCGATGCGCAGCTTGGTCGAGTCTGAGACGAGGTGACGCGTGTCTGCGTTTTCGGCCGAGAAGGGCAGAAAGTCACGGCTGAAATCGCCTCCCTGCCATGGCGCCGATTCGGAAATCTGCTTCATCGGTGTGCTCATCTTGTGCGTGCCGCCTGGTTCGTGTCGATGCGAGCCTCCTCAAGCGAAAATCGTGCCACCACTTGGCAGGGAGATCTCGCGCCAGATCGGCAACATCAAGCTATCATGCTGTTTTAATTAACAATTGCATGAAATACGCGGCTTTCGCGCGGCGTTCCCCCGGCGCCAGCGGACGACGGCACGCGTGTTGACGTCAAGATCCCGACGCGCGCGTGACGCGGCGTGTGTCGGAAAGTCGGCACCGCCGCCGCACGGGCGGCAATTGCTGCCGTGTGCCCGGCATTCAGCTGCCGGCCGGTGCCGGCACGCGCACCAGCGTGCCGTGCGGCGCAGCATCACCGAGCAGGTCGAGGTAGGCAGCGACGACACAGTCGGGTTCGGGCAGGCTCGCCGCGTCGATGGCAGGGAAGGCGTCCATGCGCAGCTTGGTACGCAACGGCGGCGGCACGACGGCGTTGACGCGGAGCGCCGCATCGTCGCGGGATTCCTGCGCCCACAGCTCGAACAGCCCGCGCAGCGCGAACTTGGACACCGCGTAGGCGCCCCAGTTGGCTTTCGCCTCGTAGGCTTCGTCGGCCAGCGTGAAGACCACGCGACCGTGCCCGGATTGCCGCAGCAACGGCCGACAAGCCTGCGCGAGGAGCAGGCTGGCGTGCAGGTTGACCTGGAACACGCGGGCCCAGGTGACCGTGTCGTAGTGCGACAGCGGCGTGAGGTCGCCGAGCATGGCGGCAGCCAGCACAAGGCCGTCCAGGCCACCGAGACGGGTCTCGATGTGTTCGGCGACGAGGGCATAGTCGTCGACACCGGCAGTCTGCAGGTTGATTGGCACCAGCAGCGGCTCGGGACAGCCCGCCGCGACGAGCTCATCGGCCAGCGCCTCCAGCGCGCGCACGTTACGCGCCGCGGCGAGGACGGTAGCGCCGGCGTGGGCGCAGCCGCGCGCGACGGCCTGGCCGAGCCCGCGGCTGGCGCCGGTGACGAGGATACGGCGGGCGGGGGGGGGCTGTTCGGGGTCTTCGGGCATGAACGGAAAAGCTGCATGTGAGGA
>JAPOKK010000238.1 GCA_029977665.1 Pseudomonadota bacterium
AGAAACTCCTCCCCGGCGTCGCCCAGGCGCACGTCGACGCCCATGTGCTGGGCGAAGGTGCGCATGACGTCGGCAGATTCGTTAAGGCGTAACAGACCATTGTCGACGAACACGCAGGTCAGCCGGGAACCGATCGCCTCGTGCAGCAGGGCGGCGACGACGGAGGAATCGACACCGCCCGAAAGCCCGAGCAGGACGCGATCCTCGCCAACCTGCGCACGCACCCGCGCAACGCTGTCGGCGACGATGTTGGCCGGCGTCCACAGCGAACCGCAGCCGCAGATTTCGTGTACGAAGCGGTTGATGATCGCCTGGCCCTGGTGGGTGTGCGTAACTTCGGGATGAAACTGGAGTCCGTAGAATCCGCGCGTCTCGTCCGCCATGCCAGCGATCGGGGCGCTGTCGGTCGAGGCGATGCGCTTGAATCCTGGCGGCAGGTCGGTGACGTGGTCGCCGTGGCTCATCCAGACGTCGAGCAGACCATGACCCGCTTCGTTGCTGAGATCCTGGATGTCGCGCAGCAGCACCGAGTGCCCGCGTGCCCGCACCCGCGCGTAGCCGAATTCACGCTCGGCGGAGGCCTCGACCCGCCCACCGAGCTGTAGCGCCATCGTCTGCATGCCGTAGCAGATGCCGAGTACCGGCACGCCGAGCGAGAACACCGCGTCCGGCGCGCGAAACTCGGCGTTGGCATTGACCGACTCGGGCCCGCCCGAGAGCACCACGCCGCGTGCGCCGAAAGCGGCCAGCTCGGCGGCATCGATGTCGTAGGGACGGATCTCGCAGTAGACCTGGGCCTCGCGGACGCGGCGCGCAATGAGCTGGGTGTACTGCGAACCGAAGTCGAGGATCAGGATGCGGTCCGCATGGAGGTCGGGGGAGGCGTTCATGGGCCGGGCACCGGGCGTTGGAGAAGTACTGCTGCGGGAGTCAATGCGGGCCACTCCGGGTTGGCGGCGGGGCGGCCCACCGACCGCGCCGCTGTTCGATCTCGTTGCTTAGCCGTCGCCCGCTTGGCCGCCGGGCGCGTATGAGGAAATCGTCGCATGCGCCCTCGCCGCTCCCCTCGGCGCCGTTCACGGCGCGGGCCGCCCCGGTCCGCAGCCGTCACGCCAGGTCAGTCGAGACGGTAGTTTGGCGCTTCCTTCGTGATCTGCACGTCATGCGCATGGCTCTCGCGCACACCGGCCGCGGTGACCCGCAGAAACTGCGGCTTGGAGCGGAACTCCGCGATATCGCGGCAGCCGGTGTAGCCCATCGCCGCGCGCAGGCCCCCGACCATCTGGTGCACCACGGCCCGTAACGGTCCCTTGTAGGGTACGCGGCCCTCGATGCCCTCCGGCACGAGTTTCTCGATCTCGCCGCTCTCCTGGAAATAGCGGTCGGAGGAACCGTGCTTCTGCGCCATCGCGCCGAGCGAACCCATGCCGCGATACGACTTGTAGGAACGGCCCTGGTAGAGCTCGACTTCGCCCGGCGCCTCTTCGGTACCGGCGAACAGCGAGCCGATCATCACGCTCCAGGCACCCGCCACGAGGACCTTCGCGATGTCGCCCGAGTAGCGGATGCCGCCGTCCGAGATGAGCGGCAGACCGGTACCTTCGAGGCGCGCGGCAACGCTGGACACGGCCGTGATCTGCGGCACACCGATGCCGGTGACGATGCGCGTGGTGCAGATCGAACCCGGGCCGATACCGACCTTGACGGCGTCGGCGCCCGCCTGCATCAGCGCTTCCGCGGCGTCACCCGTGGCGATGTTGCCGCCGATGACCTGGGTGTCCGGGTAGTGCTGCTTGATCCAGCGCACGGTGTCGATGACACCGCGCGAATGCCCGTGGGCGGTATCGACGACGATGACGTCGACGCCGGCCTCGACCAGCGCGGCAACGCGCTCGTGGGTCCCTTCACCGACACCGACACCGGCGCCGACGCGCAGGCGCTCGTCGGAATCCTTGCAGGCATAGGGAAATTCGTCGGACTTCTGGATGTCCTTGACCGTGATCATGCCGCGCAGTTCGAAGTCATCGTTGACCACGAGCACCTTCTCGATGCGATGCTTGTGCAACAGGCCGATGACCTCGTCCTTCTCGGCGTCCTCGCCGACCGTGACCAGGCGCCCCTGAGGCGTCATGATCTCGCGAACGGGTGCATCGAAGCGCGTTTCGAAACGCAGGTCACGGCTGGTTACGATGCCGACCAACTTGCCGCCATCGACCACCGGCACGCCGGAGATGCCCTGCGCGCGCGTCAGCGCGAGGACGTCGCCGATGCTGGCGTCCGGCGTGGTCGTGATCGGATCGCGAATGACGCCGCTTTCGAACTTCTTGACCGAACGAACCTGCAGTGCCTGCTCGGCCGGGCTCATGTTCTTGTGAATGATACCGATGCCACCTTCCTGGGCCATGGCGATGGCGAGGCGCGATTCGGTCACGGTGTCCATCGCCGCCGACAGCAGCGGGATGCGCAGCTCGATGTCGCGGGTCAGGCGGGTGCGCAGATCGGCTTCCCGCGGCAGGATCTCGGAATAATCCGGCAGCAGCAGCACATCATCGAAAGTGAGGCCTTCGTCGGCGACGCGCATCGGGGGCGGGCATCCGTTTAGAATGGAAGCCGGCAATTATAGGGGCTTACGCCTGCCGCGGTAAACGCCGCGCAGACCACGACATGGCCAGGACACGCCGCGAAAACTCCCGCCAGGGCAATGGCTTGCGCGATATCTACAGCGTCTCGCAGCTGAACGAGAAGGCGCGCGCGGTGCTCGAGCACGGGCTCGGTTTCGTCTGGGTGGAGGGCGAGATGTCGAACCTCGCACGCCCGGCCTCCGGCCATATCTACTTCTCGCTCAAGGACGATACCGCGCAGATCCGCTGCGCGATGTTCCGCAACCGCGTCATCGGCCTGCGCGCGCGGCCGGAGAACGGCCTGCACGTGCAGCTCTACGGCCGGGTCAGCCTCTACCCGGCGCGCGGCGACTACCAGCTGATCGTGGAGACGCTGGAAGTCGCCGGCGACGGCCTGCTCAGTGCGCGCTTCGAGGCACTCAAGCGCAAGCTCGACGCCGAGGGCCTGTTCGCCGCCGAGCACAAGCGGCCGCTGCCTGCCTGGCCACGCGCCGTCGGCGTGGTCACCTCACCGAGCGGCGCGGCCGTGCGCGACATCATCAACGTCCTCGCGCGCCGCTGCCCCGGCATTCCGGTGATCGTCTATCCCACCGCCGTACAGGGTGAAACGGCCGCGCCATCCATCGTGCGGGCGATCGAGCGGGCCAGCGCCCGCGGCGAGTGCGACGTGCTGATCGTCGGCCGCGGCGGCGGATCGCTCGAAGACCTGTGGGCGTTCAACGAGGAATCGGTGGCCCGGGCCGTTCGGGCCGCGTCCATGCCCGTGGTCAGTGCGGTCGGTCACGAAGTCGATTTCACGATTGCCGACCTCGCTGCCGACCTGCGCGCGCCGACGCCCTCGGCCGCCGCCGAACTGGTCTCGCCGGACGTCGGCGCCGCGCGGCGGCGGATCGCCGAACTCGCACGCCGCCTTCAGGCTGCCCAGGCCCGCGCGCTGAGTGCGCGACAACGCGAGCTGCGCCAACTCGCGGCACGCCTCGTTTCTCCCCGGCGCCGCCTGGAACTGGCGTATCAGCGCGTCGACGAGCTTGCGCAACGTCTCGGCCAGGCCATCGGCGTCGGCCTGCGCCTGCGTCGCAGCCGTCTCGACGGCGCGCGTACCCGCGTCGCGGCCTGCTCGCCGGCCACGCGCCTGCGCGCTGAGACGCGGGAACTCGAGCACCTGCGCGGGCGCCTGCGCGCGGCCGCGCGCGAGGTCCTGCGCAGTCGTCGCGAAGCGCTGGCACAGCAGGCCGGCCTGCTGCGCGCACTCGGTCCCGGTGCGACGCTCGAGCGCGGCTATGCCATCGTCAGCAATGCCGCGGGGGAGATCGTGCGTGACGGCGCACAGCTTGCGCCGGGCGAACTCGTCGAGACACGTCTAGCGCGCGGCGGCTTCAGCGCCGAGGTGCGCACGATCGCGAGCGACGCGCAGAGCGACGGCGAGGGCGGCTGATCGGACTCAGTCACGCCCCAGCGCGTACCACAGCGCGCCGACGTACTCGTAGATCGCATAGTGCGAATCCCACAGCGCACGCATCTCGGGCAACAGGTCGAACACGGTCACCCCCGCCGGCCCGTCGTCGGCTGGTCGCCCGCCGGCGCTGACGAAGCCCATCGGCGCGGGCGTGACCTCGAAGCCAGCCGCGGTGAAGGCGCGCTCCGCACGTGGCATGTGCATCGCGTGAGTGACCAGCGCAATACGCCGGAACGGAAAGCGCGCCGCGCTCGCGCTCGCGTTCTCCGCCGTGTTGCGGCTGACCGTCTCGACCCAGCGCACCGGCACGCGGAAATCCGTCACCAGCGCGGTTGCCATGTGCGTGGCTTCCGCGGCATCGAGATCGGACGGGTTGCCGCCGCTCACGGCGACGTCGAGCCCGCTCGCGCGATGCAGCCGCGCGCCGTACCGCAGCCGCTCCAGCGTCAACCGCGAGACCTCGTCGCGAAAGCCGTATTCCGGGGCATCGCGATAAGTCCCGCCACCCAGGACCACGATCGCCTCGACACCGTGCGCGGCGAGTTCCGCGGGTTCGAGCGGGAGGTGGCGCTCGAGCGGCGCGGCGAGCGTGGCCGACATCCAGGGCGTCGACAACAGCCACAGCCCGGCAATCGCGAGCACTACGAGCAGGTTCCCCGCTCGGCGCGCGAATGGCCGGCACAACAGCCCCACCAAACCGGTGACGACGAGTAGCCCCGGCGGCAGGACGAGGAGCTTGCAGGCCGCGTAGAAGAGCGCGCCGTTCAAGCGTGTTCCGGCCTCACGAAACCGCCGTGCCGGCTGCCTGCAGGTCGGCGTGGTAGGAGGAACGCACCAGTGGTCCGCTGGCCACGTTGACGAAGCCGAGCTCGCGCCCGTAGGCAGCGAGCGCATCGAACTCCTCGGGCGGGACGAAACGCTCGACCGGCAGGTGCGAACGGCTCGGTTGCAAGTACTGCCCGATGGTGATCATGTCGCAGTCGTGCGCACGCAGGTCGCGCATGACCTCGCGCACCTCGGCGTCCGTCTCGCCGAGCCCGAGCATGATGCCCGATTTCGTCGGCACCGCTGGCAGAGCGGCTTTGAAGCGACGGATGAGATCGAGCGACCACGCGTAGTCCGAACCCGGTCGTGCCTTGAGATAGAGCCGCGGCACCGTCTCGAGATTGTGGTTGAACACGTCCGGCGGCGCCGCGACGAGTGCTTCGAGGGCACGCTCCATGCGGCCACGGAAATCCGGTACCAGGATCTCGATACGCGTGCCCGGAGTGCGCTCGCGCACGGCCCGGATGCAAGCAGCGAAATGCGCGGCGCCGCCATCGCGCAGGTCATCGCGATCGACCGACGTGATGACGACGTAGCGCAGCGCCATGCGGGCCACCGCGTTGGCCAGGTGGGCCGGCTCCTGTTCGTCGAGCGGCTGCGGACGCCCGTGGGCGACGTCGCAGAAAGGGCAACGGCGCGTGCACAGATCGCCCATGATCATGAACGTCGCCGTGCCGTGGGCGAAGCATTCGCCCAGGTTGGGACACGAGGCCTCTTCGCACACCGTGTGCAGATTCTCCTCGCGCAGCAGGCTCTTGAGTTCGGCCACGCGCGGATGCGTCGGTGCGCGCGCGCGCAGCCAGGCGGGCTTGCGCGGTAGCGGGCCGGTCGAAGGTTCGATCTTGATCGGGATGCGGGCGACCTTGTCGGCGCCACGCTGGGCGCGGTCGGGACGTTTGTTCATGGTCGGTTTCATGCTCTGGTTACGGCATCTGCGGGGACCGACGCGCTCGGCTCGGGCAATGCCTCGCGGAAGACGGGCAACGGTGCCTCCCCGGCGTAAAGACTGTGACACAAATACGGCAGGAAAGCTCCGGCGAGCGCGGACGGCGCCGTCGTGCCGCCACCCGCGGGCGCCGTGTCGGGCAACCACCGGCCCGCCGACGCCGCCCGCGCTCGCCGGAGTTTTCCTGCCGTATTTGTGTCACAGTCTTTACGCCGGGGAGGCACCGTTGCCCGTCTTCCGCGAGGCATTGCCCGAGCCGAGCGCGTCGGTCCCCGCAGA
>JAPOKK010000154.1 GCA_029977665.1 Pseudomonadota bacterium
ACTGGTCAAGCTCGCCGCACAAAGCCCCGACCGACAGGTCACCCCCATCATGCGTGCCGGGCAGACACCGGGCACGGTGGTCGGCGACGCGTGGTCGGATTACCTCGAAGGCTCGCGCGACATCATCGCCGACTGGCGCGCACCACTGTCGTGCGGCAACTACAACGTCAAGACCGGCAAGTGCTCGGGCCAGAACTACTGACCGAGACAGCCTGACGCGCGCGGCGCAAAGGATAGGCGAGACACGGCCGGCCCCCGTGAGGGGGCCGGCCGTTGTGTTTGACGAGAAGCGGGTCGTCGCGCGGTATTCGGCGAACGCGGAGAGGCCCCCCGAGCTGCTGTCCGCCCGCGTTCGCTCGTCGTCCCCGATCCGCGATGACGTTTCGCCACGAATCCGACGCTATGCACAAATGCAGTGCGCTTGTGGGCCGGCCATCCTGGCCTGCGTTCACTGGTGGTGCGTCCCCGTTGGCAACGGGTGAACCAATACGTGCCGCGCACGGCAAAAGCGCATGGGTTGGCGGTTGGCACGCGCTATGCACTGCCCATGCTATGTCGCACCATGAACGCTCATCGGCTCGTCGCGCTGGCACAGGCCGGCCCGGGGCAGCAGCACGCCGGTGGCTGACGGCCTGGGCCATGGTGCTCTGCACCTTGCTCGCCGGCGCGGCAACGCAGGCCGCCGAGCGAAGCGAGGGTTTCGCCGCGGACCTTGCGGCGCTGGCGGCGAGCGGCTTCGATGACATGGATGCCGTCGTCGAGCGCATCGCATCGAGCGACCATGCGCGCGCGGTGCCGGTGATGCAGGCGCTGCTCGACGGCCGGCTCTACCGGCGCAAATCGGACGACCGCGTCGTCATCGTCGCGGATGCCGAAGCGGGCTACGTGCTGACCGATGCCGTGGACGGCGCGGAACTCGGCACGGTATCGCGCCGCAAGGTCAAGCGCATCAACGTCAACAACCAGTTGCGCAGCCTGCTGCGCGGCCTCATTGCGCGTGCGGCCCTGGCCTCTGCCGACCCCGCGCGGCGCCTCGCCGCGGTCGAGGCGATGTCCGGGCAGCTCGATGCCGACGCCCGTGATCTGCTTGCCGAGCGGGCGACGCAGGAGGAAGACGCACGCGTGCGCGAGGCGATCTCGGTCGCAATTGCCATCTTCGATCTCGAGAACGGCGACGCGGCACGTCGCGACGCTGCGATCGACACCTTGCGCGGTTCCCTCGATCCGGTCGCGCGCGGGCGTCTCGCGGTGCTGGCCGAGGACGACACGGCGCCGCGCGAGACACGTCGCGCCGCGGCCTCGGCGCTGGCCTCGATCGAGCAGCGCATCGCGCTCTACGAGCTGGCGCAGACGATCTTCTTCGGTCTCAGCATGGGTTCGGTGCTGGTGCTCGCCGCGATCGGGCTGGCCATCACGTTCGGTGTGATGGGCGTGATCAACATGGCGCATGGCGAGCTCATCATGCTCGGCGCCTACACCACCTACGTCGTCCAGCTCGCGATGCCCGAGCACCTCGGGTGGTCACTCGCCGTCGCCGTGCCGGCGGCCTTCCTGGTCGCCGCGCTCACCGGCATCGCCATCGAGCGCGGTGTCATCCGCTTTCTCTACGGCCGTCCGCTCGAGACGCTGCTGGCGACGTTCGGCGTCAGTCTTGTCTTGCAACAGGCGGTGCGCACGATCTTTTCGCCGCTCAATCGATCCGTGGCGACGCCCGAGTGGATGAGCGGTTCGATCGAGATCAACGCGGTCTTCGCACTGACCTGGAACCGCCTCACCATCATGCTGTTCATGCTGGTCGTATTCGCGCTGTTGATGGCCGTGCTGCGCTACACGCGCCTCGGGCTCGAAGTGCGCGCGGTGGCGCAAAATCGCGCCATGGCCCGCGCCATCGGCGTGCGCGGCAACCGCGTCGATGCGCTCACGTTCGGTCTCGGTTCCGGCATTGCAGGCGTCGCCGGAGTGGCGCTGTCACAGCTGACCAACGTGGGTCCGAATCTGGGTCAGGCTTACATCGTCGACTCGTTCATGGTCGTCGTGTTCGGCGGTGTCGGCAACCTGTGGGGGACGCTGCTCGCCGGCCTCGGCCTCGGGGTCGCGAACAAGTTCCTCGAGCCATGGGCGGGTGCCGTGATGGCGAAGATCCTGGTGCTCGTGTTCATCATCGTGTTCATTCAGAAGCGTCCGCGCGGCCTGTTCCCGCAGCGCGGACGCGCGGCCGAGGGCTGAGGCGGTGGTGATGCGCTGGCTGATGGCGGACAAGGGCGGGCTGGTGATGCTCGCAGTCCTCGCCGTGGTCGTGATCGTGGTACCGCTCGCCAACCTGGTGATCCCGCCCGATTCGGCGCTGCACGTGTCGACCTACACGGTGACGCTGCTCGGCAAGTACCTCTGCTACGCGGTGCTCGCGCTCGCGCTCGACCTGGTGTGGGGCTATTGCGGCGTGCTCAGCCTGGGGCATGGCGCCTTCTTCGCGCTCGGTGGCTACGCCATGGGCATGTACCTCATGCGCCAGATCGGCGAGCGCGGCGTGTATGGCCACCCCGTGCTGCCGGACTTCATGGTCTTCCTCGACTGGCAGGCACTGCCCTGGTACTGGTACGGCTTCGACATGTTCTGGTTCGCGGTGCTGATGGTGGCGCTGGTGCCGGGCCTGCTCGCCTTCGTGTTCGGCTGGCTCGCGTTCCGTTCGCGGGTCACCGGCGTGTACCTCTCGATCATCACGCAGGCGCTGACCTACGCGCTGATGCTCGCGTTCTTCCGCAACGAGATGGGCTTCGGCGGCAACAACGGGCTGACCGATTTCAAGGACCTGCTCGGCTTCGACTTGCAGGCGGATGCGACCCGCGTGGCCCTGTTTCTGAGCTCTGCGCTGCTGCTCGCGCTGGCCTACCTGGCCTGCCGCGCGGTGGTCGGTTCGCGCCTCGGGCGCGTCGTCGTCGCGGTGCGCGACGCGGAGAACCGCGCCCGCTTCCTTGGCTACCGCGTCGAATATTTCAAACTATGGGTGTTCACCTTCTCGGCCGTGCTCGCCGGTCTCGCCGGGGCGCTGTACGTGCCGCAGGTCGGCATCATCAACCCGGGAGAGTTCCAGCCGCTCAATTCCATCGAGCTGGTGATCTGGGTTGCCGTGGGCGGACGCGGCACACTGTGGGGCGCGGCCGCCGGCGCCGTCCTGGTCAACTACGCGAAGACTTCTTTCACCGCGGTGCTGCCCGAAGTCTGGCTGTTCGCGCTCGGCGCGCTGTTCGTGCTCAGCACGCTGCTCCTGCCGCGTGGCCTGGCCGGCCTGCTGCGGCGGCGGGGAGGGGCCTCATGACGCCTTCGTTCATGCGCCGTGACCGCGTGTTCGACTTCCTCGCGCCGCCGCTGCCGCCGGATGCGCTGCTCGATACCAGCCATGGGCCGATCCTCTATCTCGAGGACATCAGCGTCAGCTTCGACGGCTTCAAGGCGCTCGATGCGCTGAACCTCTATATCGACGACGGCGAGCTGCGCTGCATCATCGGCCCCAACGGCGCCGGCAAGACGACCATGATGGACGTCATCACCGGGCGCACGCGGCCGGATGCCGGCAGTGCCTGGTTCGGCAGCCGCATCGACCTGCTCAGGCTCGACGAGCCGGCCATCGCCAAGGCGGGTATCGGGCGCAAATTCCAGAAGCCGACGGTGTTCGAGAATCTCAACGTGGTAGAAAATCTCGAGCTGGCGACGCACGGCGACAAGGCTGTGTGGCGCACGCTCGTGGCACGCATGGACGCAGCGCTGCGCGATGCTATCGAAGGCGTGCTGGCGACCATCGGTCTCGAGGCTGACGCCTATCGTGAGGCCGGCGCGCTGTCGCACGGGCAGAAGCAGTGGCTGGAGATCGGCATGCTGCTGATGCAGCGTCCGCGGCTGCTGTTGCTCGACGAGCCGGTCGCGGGCATGACGCACGAGGAGATCGAACGCACCGCCGAGCTGCTGCAGAGGCTCGCCGGCGAACACTCCGTGGTGGTCGTCGAGCACGACATGGAATTCGTCCGCTCCATCGCGCGCAAGGTCACCGTGCTGCACGAAGGCTGCGTGCTGGTCGAAGGCGACATGGCCACGGTGCAGGCCGACCCGCGCGTGATCGAGGTCTATCTGGGGGAGTGATGCTCGAACTCAGCGGCCTCAACCAGTACTACGGCGAGAGCCACACGCTGTGGGATCTCGATCTCGCCGTAGCCCGCGGCAGTTGCGTGTGCCTGACGGGCCGCAACGGCGTCGGCAAGACGACGCTGCTCAATTGCATCATGGGCCTGGTGCCGATCGCGGCCGGCTCGATCCGCTTCGATGGCGCCGACATCACGCGGCGCAACGCGGAATCCCGTGCCCGCGCGGGCATCGGCTACGTGCCGCAGGGGCGCATGATCTTCCCGCTGCTCACGGTCGAGGAGAACCTGCGCATCGGCCTGCCGGCGCGCCGCGACGGCGTACGCGACATCCCGCCGCTGGTCTTTGAGATCTTTCCGGTGCTCGAACGCATGCTGGCCAGGCGTGGCGGCGACCTCTCGGGCGGCCAGCAACAGCAGCTCGCGATCGCGCGCGCGCTCGTGCTCGATCCGATGCTGTTATTGCTCGATGAGCCGACCGAGGGCATCCAGCCGAACATCGTCCACGAGATCGGCGAAATCATCACGCGGCTGAACCGCGAACTCGGCCTGACCGTGTTGCTGGTCGAACAGAAGCTGCCGTTCGCGCGCCGCGTGGCCGATCGTTTCGTCATTCTCGAGCGCGGGCGCGTCGTCGCCGAGACCGCGGCCGACGCGCTGGACGAAGCGACCGTCAAGCGCTTCCTGACGGTGTGACAAGGTGATGCCGGACCTGGGCACGCTGTTCGCCAACAGCCCGCTGATGCATCTCGGCGTCGGCGTCGTGCTGGGCGCGGTGCATGCGTGCGATGCCGACCACGTGCTGACGGTAACCTCGTTCAGCCGCCAGGACGATACGCGGCGCGCCGCCTGGGGCTGGGGGTTGCGCTGGTCGCTCGCCCACGGTGCCGCGGTCATCGCCGCCGGCGTGGTCCTTGCCGCGCTGGGACTGTCCTTCCCGCATCTGCTGGGGGCACTGGCCGAAACCCTGGTCGCCCTGGTTCTGTGCGCGCTCGGCATATGGCTGCTACGCGCGGTACTTGTGCCAGGGGGGCGTCCCCGCCGCGCGCCGGCGGCGGGGCGGCGCAGTATCTACGTTGTCGGCGCGCTGCACGGCCTGGCCGGTGCAGCGCCGGTGATTGCGCTGATCCCGCTGGCGCGGCGCATCGACCCGCTGGCGGCCGGGCTCTACCTCGCCTGCTTCTCGCTCGGCGTGGCGTTCGCCATGTTGTTCATTGCGACGCTGCTCGGTCATGCCAACGCTCGCGCGCTGCGGCACGGCGCGCGCGCTGAACGCTTGCTCAACCTGTGCTTCGGGCTCGGCGCACTGGTCGTCGGCGCCCAGATCCTGCTCGAGGTGGTGCACCATGCAGGCGCTGCCTGACAATCTTGCTACCTGGCGCGCTGACCTCGCGCTCGAACTCGCGCCGCGGCACGGCCGCACGGTGATCGCGCGGCGCGACATGCACGGTCCCCTGGCGGTGCAGAAGGCCCTCTACCCGGAAGGAGACCTCGCCCACGTCTATCTCCTGCACCCGCCCGGCGGCCTGGTCGGCGGCGACAGCCTGGCCATCGACATCGCGACCGCGCCCGGTGGCCGCGCGCTGGTCACGACGCCCGCGTCGGGCAAGGTCTATCGCAGCGCCGGCCGCGTCGCGCGCCAGGACGTCCACCTCGAGGTCGCCAGCGGCAGCAGCCTCGAATGGCTGCCGCAGGACACCATCCTCTTCGACGCCAGCCGTTACGCCGGGCGCACCCGTATCGACCTCGCCGCGGGCGCGCGCTACCTCGGCCGCGAACAGCTCGTCCTCGGCCGCCCGGCGCACGGCGA
Organism: Pseudomonadota bacterium; assembly: GCA_029977665.1. Taxonomy (GTDB): domain Bacteria; phylum Pseudomonadota; class Gammaproteobacteria; genus JACKNG01. The sequence goes on from JAPOKK010000154.1 coordinate 5,944, forward strand.
CGACTATGCCGAAGGGGCCGCGGACCAGCTCCTCGATGTCCGCGTCGACCGCGTGCCGCTGCTCGAGGAGCGCCTGCGCTTCGCCGCGCCGTCGCCGTTCATGCAGGCGCCCTGGGGGCTCGGAGGAAGGCGCGTCATCGGCGCGCTGTTCGCGAGCCCGGCCGACGATGCGTGCGTCGAGACGGCGCGCGCGGTCGTCGCACCGGAGGACATCGAGGTCGGCGTGACGCGCCTCGAAGGACTGCTGTGCCTGCGCTGCCTCGGCCACGACGCGACCGCGACGCGCGAGTTCCTCGCGCGCGTGTGGCAGGCGCTGCGGCCTGCCGTGATCGGACGCGAGGCCAGCGTGCCGCGCGTGTGGCGCACGTGATGGCCGCGCGCTTCAACCAACCGTTCGTGCCGTCGTGTGACGGCTGGAGCCCACCATGGAACTGACCCCGAGAGAAAAGGACAAGCTGCTCGTGTTCGTCGCCGCGCAGCTCGCCGAGCAGCGCCGCGCACGCGGCGTCAAGCTCAACTACCCCGAATGCGTCGCGCTCATCTCCGCCGCCGTGCTCGAGGGCGCGCGCGATGGCCGCAGCGTGGCCGAGTTGATGAGCGCAGGCAGTCGCATCCTCAGCCGCGAGGAAGTGATGGAGGGCGTGCCCGAAATGCTGCACGAGGTGCAGGTCGAAGCGACGTTCCCCGACGGCACCAAGCTCGTCACCGTGCACGATCCCATTCCCTGACGCGAGCTGGTTCGCAAGGAGACCTTTCATGACCCCAGGAGAGCTTTTCGTCGAACCGGGCGAAATCGAGATCAACGCGGGCCGCCCCGTGGTCGTGCTCAGTGTCGCCAATACCGGCGACCGGCCGATCCAGGTCGGCAGCCACTACCATTTCTATGAGACCAACTCGGCGCTCGCGTTCCCTCGCGAACAGGCGCGCGGCATGCGGCTCGACATTCCGGCCGGCACGGCAGTGCGCTTCGAACCCGGGCAGACGCGCGAAGTCGCGCTGGTGCCTTACGCCGGCACGCGCACCGTCTACGGCTTTCGCGGCGCCATCATGGGCGCGCTGGAGCGGCAGTCATGAGCCGCATCGACCGTCGTGCCTATGCCGAGATGTTCGGACCGACCACCGGCGATCGCGTGCGCCTCGGTGACACCGCCTTGATTATCGAAGTCGAGCGCGACCACACGCGCTACGGCGACGAGGTCAAGTTCGGCGGTGGCAAGGTCATCCGTGACGGCATGGGCCAGAGCCAGGCGAGTGCGGCCGAAGTCGTCGACCTGGTCATCACCAACGCCCTGATCCTCGACTGGTGGGGCATCGTCAAGGCCGATGTCGGCATCAAGAGCGGCCGCATCGCCGCCATCGGCAAGGCCGGGAACCCGGATACCCAGGAAGGTGTCGACATCGTCATCGGGCCTGGTACCGAGGCGCTCGCCGGCGAGGGCATGATACTGACCGCGGGCGGCATCGACGCGCACATCCATTTCATCTGCCCGCAGCAGGTCGAGGAGGCCTTGATGTCGGGCGTCACCACCATGCTCGGCGGCGGTACCGGCCCGGCGACCGGAACCAACGCGACGACCTGCACCCCGGGGCCGTGGAACATCGGCCGCATGCTGCTCGCCGCCGATGCCCTGCCGATGAACCTCGGTTTTCTCGGCAAGGGCAACGCCAGCCTGCCACATCCGCTGGTCGAGCAGATCGCGGCCGGCGCCATGGGACTCAAGCTGCACGAGGACTGGGGCACGACACGGGCCGCGTCCGAAAACTGTCTCACCAGTGCCGCGCGGACCGACGTGCAGGTCGCGATCCACACCGACACCCTCAACGAGTCGGGTTTCGTCGAGGACACGCTGGCGGCGTTTCGCGGCCGCACCATTCACACCTATCACACCGAGGGTGCCGGCGGCGGGCACGCGCCCGATATCATCAAGGCCTGCGGTGCGCAGAACGTGCTGCCGTCCTCGACCAACCCGACGCGGCCCTACACCGTCAACACGGTCGACGAACACCTCGACATGCTGATGGTCTGTCACCATCTCGATCCGCGCATTGCCGAGGACGTCGCCTTCGCCGAGTCGCGCATCCGGCGCGAGACCATCGCCGCCGAGGACATCCTGCACGACTTGGGTGCGTTCTCGATGATCGCCTCCGACTCCCAGGCCATGGGGCGCGTGGGCGAGGTGATCACGCGTACCTGGCAGACTGCGCACAAGATGAAGGTGCAGCGCGGCGCGCTGCCCGGCGACAACGGCCGCCACGACAATCTGCGCGCGAAACGTTACATCGCCAAGTACACCATCAACCCCGCGCTGGCACACGGCATCGCGCACGAGGTCGGCTCGATCGAGGTCGGCAAGCTCGCCGATCTCGTGCTGTGGAAGCCGGCGTTCTTCGGTGCCAAGCCGTCGCTCATCATCAAGGGCGGCATGATCGCGGCGGCCGCGATGGGCGACCCGAATGCGTCGATCCCGACGCCGCAGCCGGTGCATTACCGGCCGATGTTCGGTGCGCTCGGCGGCGCGCTCGCGGCGAGTTCGGTGACGTTCGTCTCGCAGGCCGCGGTCGAGGCCGGCGGGCGGCAGCGCTGGCAGCTGGCCAAGCCGCTGGTGGCCGTGCGCGGTACGCGTACGGTGACCAAGCGTGACATGAAGCTGAACGACTACGCGCCCCACATGGACGTCGATCCGGAGACCTACGCGGTCTACGCCGACGGCGAGTTGCTGACCTGCGAACCGGCCAGCGAGCTGCCGCTGGCGCAGCGTTACTTCCTGTTCTGACACCGGGACGGTGACGATGAGCTTACCCATGCTGACCGGACTCGCCGCGGCGGGCACGCCCGTCGATGACCGGCTAACGCTCGATTTCGCGGCGCGCTGCCGCTCGCGCCAGCGCGTCCGCCTCGCCTCGGGCCGCGAAGCGGGGCTCAACCTGCCGCGCGGCACGGTACTGCGCGGCGGCGACATCCTGGCCGGTGCCGGTCTCGTCGTGCGCGTCGATGCCGCGGCCGAGACCGTGTCACTGGCCCGCGGCGCGGCGCGCGAACTGGCCCGCGCGGCCTATCACCTGGGCAACCGGCACGTTGCCGTCGAAGTCGGCGACGGCTGGCTCGCGTGGGGCCACGACCACGTGCTCGACGCCATGGTCGGCGGCCTCGGGTTGGTCGTGACGACGATGGCGCGGCCGTTCGAACCGGAAGCCGGCGCGTATGGCGGCGGCCATCGCCATGGCCACGCCGACGGCGGGGCACACGCGCACGGCCATGCCCATCACCATCACCATCACCATCACCACGACCACGGCGACGAGCATGACCACGCGGACGAGCACGAACGCCGCCACTGGCACCGTCATGCGCGTTGAACCGCGCCTGTGGCAGCTGATCAGCCCGGCACTGCCGGTCGGTGGCTACAGCTATTCGCAAGGCCTCGAGCTTGCCGTCGAACAGGGCCGCGTGTGTGACGAGACGAGCGCGGCCGGTTGGATCGAGGGTCTCGCCGGCAGTGCGCTCGGGGCGCTGGACCTGCCGTTCATGCACCGCGTGCATGCCGCCGCATGCGCCGGCGAGGCGGACGCGATGGCGTACTGGGCGCAGCGCCTCGCCTGCGCGCGCGAGACTGCCGAACTGCGGCGCGAGGACGCCGCGACGGCGAGCGCGCTGCGCCGGCTGCTGGCCACGCTGTCGCCCGGGTGCGCGCTGCCGGACGGGGCGGGGGCGCACAGCTACC
>JAPOKK010000212.1 GCA_029977665.1 Pseudomonadota bacterium
CCGCGCAAAGGAATCGATAAGGCTCCTGGCAGCTCCTGGGGACGAATTCGCGGCTGCGACGGTTGTACTCCTCCTGCGTCAGGACGCCCTGCGAGGTGCGGTAGCGGTCGTTCTTTGCCGGCAGGTTGGTCACGCCCGGGCGCATGCCGCCGACCGATTCGGTGTAATCCCCGTCGTTCAGCATCGAGTAAGGGAAATAGCTCAACGCGCGGCGCGGCTGCCCGGTGTGCATCATCATGGTGTACTCGTGCATGCGCTGGCTCGGGCAGGAAATGTAGCCGACCAGCTCGCCCAGGAAGAGATTGCCGTATTCGTCGTTGAGCAGCGGGCGGAAGCGCTCGGCGCGCTCGTCGATGCGCATCCAGTCCTCTTCGTCGTAGACGCCGGCGATGTGGGCGAACTCCTTGCCCACGCCGAAATAAACCAGCGCACCGGCGTCGAGCTGCTGGTCGCGGGTCCAGCCGGCCATCTCTTCCCACAGCTTCGTCGTTGCGACCTTGATGCGCTCGGTGAGGTCGTTGAAGGTCTCGGTGAGCTCTTCGCGGCTGCCCATGCCGACCGGGACGTGACCTTCGGAGAGATTGTCGGCCGAGTACAGCCCCACCGCCTTGATGTGCTCGGCGCGCAGCTCCGGTTCCGACTCGAACGAGCCCCAGTCATCGAGGAGGTTGATATGGCAGTCCTCGATGATCATCGTCACCGTGAGATTGTTGTAAGGAATGTCACGACCGACTCCGTCCAGCCACGGATAGTCGTACTCCGCCAGCTCGCGGAATTCGCGCACCAGCATCTCGCGATTGTCGGCAATCTTGTACGGGCCGTGGTTGTGGATGGTCAGGCGGCTCTCGCAGGAGACCAGGAAGCCGTATTGCGCGATCGTCGCCATGAACGCCTGCGCGGCCGTGTGCAGCTCGTCGCCTTCGCGACATTCGAAAGCATCGGCATGAAACACCTGCAGCTTCTGCTCGGCATAGATCTGGCCGCGATGATCGGCCTGGCGATTGGTGATGTTGCCGTTATTGCGATGCCAGGAGAGCTGGAATCGCTTCCAGAAATCCATCACGTACATAACGTCGTGGACGGCGTCGGTCGGCTTGATCACGCCCCAGTTGATCAGCATCTCGCGGCCGAGCAGATAGAAGCAGGGAATCGTCCAGGCGACGATCTTGACGCCGGACTGCCGCGCGCGGTCGCCGATCTCCTCGGCCGGCATGGCGTCCTCGATCTTCTTCAGCAGGCTCGGGTAGCGGTAGAAGCAGTTGAGGTAAGAAAACAGGATGTAGGCCGAGACCGGGAAGATCTTCGACTCCTGCACCGTGCGCGTGGCGCACAGCCAGTAGGTTTCGTCGGCATTCTGCTGGATCAGGTTGTTGGTCTCGAGCAGCTGCGCGTAGGTGAGCTTGATGTCTGACATGACGGGTTCCTCGGCTTCTCTGCGCTGCCGATCGACGGTCCGGCGAGCGCTGAATCTGGGTCGGGGGACGGCGCGCCGGTCTAACCGGCGGCGTTTCGCGACAGGCGCCAGACACGCGCCGAGGCGTCGCGGCCCTGCTCGTAGTCCTCCGCGGTCTTGCCGCGCGCGGAAACCTCCACCTCGATGCGATCGCCATCCTTGATGCCGGCGAGACGCACGTTCATGAAGCAGGGAATGTTGTACTCGCGGGTGAGGATGGCGAGATGCGAGCGTGTCGTGCCGCCGGCGCAGAGCACGCCGTGAAACTTCTCGAGCACGGGGGCCGTCAGGGTGCCGCCGGAGTCGTCGACGATGGCGATGGTGTCTTCGGCCACGCCCTGCGTGAGGCACTCGAGCACCTTGTCTGTCGTGCGCACGTAGCGCGCGGTGCCGACGAGGTTCTCGCGGTGGGTGACGACGTTGTCGCCGCAACCGCGCAGCTCGCGGCCGTCGGCATCCGGTGCCGCGGTCGGCGCCTCGGGGTGTTCGAAGCTGAAATCCTCGGCATACAGCCCGGAGTCCTTGTAGGCTTCCGGCCGCTCACGCGGCGAAGACATTGCCGAGGGCTCGAAACGGTAGCCGTAGGCGAGCAGCCGCGCCTCGATCGCTTCCATGTCGGCCTTGGTGATGGTCTCGTACTCGGTGGCGAAGACAAAGTCCTTCCAGTCCTGGCCGGACTGTGCGAAGCGATCGCGCACGAGGTCCTTCACCGCGGCGTTGTACGCCTCGACGATGGGAAAATCGGATTGGTAGCCGTACTTGTCAGTGTCGACGAACAGCTTTGCCATGCGGCAGCCCCTCCCCTTCAGTCAGTGTAAATGTCGCGCAGGCGCGCGCGTTCCGCCGCGCGCAGCTTGTAATGGTGTGCGAGGAAATCCTCGATCGAGCCGAAATCCTGTTCGATGGCGGCCAAAGCGGCCTCGAGATACGAGGCGCGCGTCTCGAGCAGCGGCATGATGAGCGCGCGCCCCAGTTCCCCGCGATGCGTCACGCCGTACTTCTCGAGCACGCGAGGCACTTCCGCCGCGGCCGGGAAGTAGGTCCCCGAGAGCATGAAATCATACATGATCGTCTCGCGCGGGACGCCGAGCGCCGCGAGCACCAGCGCGCTGCCGACACCAGTGCGTTCCTTGCCCGCCGAGCAGTTCATGAGCACGGCGCCCGCGGGCGCGGCGAGCAGCACGTCGAACAGGGCCGCGTAGCGCGGCGCCGCTTCGCGCACCAGCGAACGGACCATGTCGTGCAGCGCTTCGAGAACGGGCTCGGCGTTGTCGGCACTGGCGAACAGACGGTGGAAGAAATGCCGATCGCCGATACCGGGCGGGATGCCGATGGTGTGCATCTCGACCGTGCCCGGGAGTTCCGCGTTCTCGCTCGCACGCTCCTCGGCCAGGCGGAAATCGCACACCGTGCGCACGTCCAGTGCCGTGAAGCCGCGCTTGTCAGCATCCGTCAGGCCGGACAGGTGGCCGGAGCGGAACAGCCGTCCCCAACGTACGCGGCGGCCGTCGTCCGTGCGATACCCGCCGAGATCGCGGAAATTGACCCCGCCGGCGAACGGTACCGCGCGCTCGGCGACGATCACGGCCTCGCCCGCGGCCGGTTCGAGCAGGAAGTAATGTCGCTCGGCGGGATCGAGCGGCGCCACGGTGAGCGTGCCGGGCGCGCTGCCGGCAACCGGCGCCGTGCCGAGCGCGTCGGCCGCGAGCGCGGCGCGCACCGTGACGGGCGCCGAGCCGAAGGCGTCGCCCCAATCGAGTCGATAGTCACCGTGCGCGTCGCGCGCGACGCTGACCTGGGTCACCGGATCCGTCGACACAAATTTCCTCCCCGGGATTACGGGCGCCGAAGAATAACCCAGAACGCGCTCGCGTCGCGCCGGCCGTCGCCCGCGGGCGGTGCCGCGGGCTACACTGCGTGCATGAACGCATCGACCGACACGGAGGGCATGCTGCCGGCGGCGCTGCTCGACCCGTCGCGGCTGAACGTCGGCGGCGCTCCCGCCAGCGAGATGCCGCGCGCACCCGGCATTCACGACGTCGAGACCCGCCTGGCCGACGGTCGCGGCGCGCGCTTCACGCTGTCGCTGCCAGCGTCGATGTCGTCCGCGCCGCCGCTCGTGCTGGTACTGCACTACGCCGGTCAGCCGACCCGGTTCTACGGGCGGCCGCTGCTCGAGCAGTTGTTCGCGCCGGCATTCGCCGCCCTCGACGCCGTACTCGTCGCGCCCGAGTCGCTCGGCGGCCCATGGAGCGACAGCGCCAACGAGGCCTGGGTCATCGGTCTGCTCGATGCCATCGTCGCCGCCTACGGCGTCGATCCCACGCGCATCGCGCTCGGCGGGTACAGCATGGGAGCGCTCGGCACCTGGCATCTCGCCGCGCACTACCCGGAGCGTTTCGCGGCACTGGTGCCGATCGCCGGCATTCCCTCAGGCACGGTCGATGCCGTGCAGCCAGCCTACATGCTGGCGAGTCCGGACGACGAACTGTTCGATTTTGCCCGCTTCGAGAACCTCGCCGCGCAGCGCCGCGATGCGGGATACGACGTCGAACTGGCCCGCGTACCAGCGCGCGGTCACTACGATGTCGGAGGGTTCCGGGCCGCGCTGGACGCCGTTGCGCCGTGGCTTGCGGCACGGTGGTCGCGCACGGCCTGAAACGCCGCCCCGGGCGGAACCCGCCCCGGCGCTAGGCGTTGCCGATTCGGCGCTTTCACCGTGCCGAGGCCGTGCGGGCCGCGCGTCGAGGTCGACAGGCGACGACGCTGGCCGCACAATCGGCATACTGACGGCTGCACCGCTGTGCAGCCGCGAACCGTGACGGGGAAATCGATCCGGTGCGTCACCAAGAACCCGAACTGGTCGAAGCGCAGACCACGCCACATCATCACAGGGATAACCTGCGGCACGACGTACGCGTCCCCGCGCGCATCGAGGGCCAGGCGGGCCTCGTCATCCCGGCGACCATCGTCGACGTCAGCCGCAGCGGCATGGCCCTCGAGATCGACGGCCCCGTCGCACTCGAGCCGCAGCAGCGTGCGCTCCACGCGGGCGCGCGCGCCCGCGTGCGCTTCCGTCGCCGCTCGGTCGGATCGCGCGCACTGGTCACGGCGCAGGTCGAGGTCATCTGGGCTACCCATCGCGCCATTGGCGTGCGCTTCGTGCGTAGCGACGACGAACTGTTCACGGCGCTGCGCGAGATCGCGGCCAACGCCGTGCAGGCACGACGCGCCAGCCAGGCGGCGCAGCGGCACGAACTGACGCCGCGGGCGCGGCAGGCCCTGCGCGCATGCCGCAAGCTGCTGCAGAACAGCGTCGCGAACCTCGCCTGGGTGGTACGCAGCAACGTCGTCAAGCAATTGCTGCACGAGGCGGACCACCGCCACGATGGCGGCGCGCAGGCGGCGGCCGAAGCGAAACGCCTCGAGGAACGCGCGCTCAGCATCGGCCTGACCATCGAGCAACGCTTCCTGCGCGAGTTCTCCGAAGTGTTCGACCTCGACCAGACGCAGGAACTGACCATCGCGCAGGTGCGCGATGCGACCGGCGGCCAGCCCGACCCGGCGCTGCGCGCGCGCGACGAGGCCACGGCGCGGGCCGCCGACAATCGCCTGCTGACGCGTGTCGTGATCGAAGTCGAGGAGCGCCACGGCGCCCGCTACCGGGTATTGGCACAGCGACTGGCCAGGGTCCACGGCGGCAACCAGGGCGACGTTGGCGGACCACTCGCGCCGGCGCCTGCCTGCCGCGTGATCTGGCAGGCGCTGACCGCACAGGTCGATTCACCGCGCGTCGAGCGCATCCTCGAGCAGGTCATGCAGCGTCACGCCGTCGGCCTGATCGGCGATCTCTACGACGCCATGGCGCACGTGCTCGACACCCACGGCGTGGGCTGAACGCACCGCGCGGCTCAGCCCGCGCGGCGCGCGCGGGCAACGTCGTCGAGTGCGAGCGCGAGGCGCCGGCAGATCTCGTCGACCTCGGCGGCCGTCACGATGAGCGGCGGCGCCAGTACCAGGCTGCGCCCCGCGGCGCGCGCGACCACGCCGCGTTCGAGCAGCGCCTGGTAGACCGCGGTCATGACGGCGTTGGCGTCGGCGACGTCGTTGCTGGGCCGGTCGTCGGTATCCCGGCGCAGGAAATCGATGCCGGCGCCGAGGCCGAGCGTGCGCACGTCGCCGACCAGCGGGTGATCGGACAGCGCCGCGAGGCGACGCGCGAGATGTTCGCCCATGGCCTGCGCGTGGGCGACGAGACCATCGCGCTCGATGATCTCGATGGTCTTGAGCGCGGCGGCGGCACCCACGGGGTGCGCGGCGAACGTGCCGGCATGGGCGAGCACGCCGAGACGTTCCGAGCCGTCCTCCAGCGCCGCGTAGAGATCGGCGCCGATGGCTATGGCCGAGAGCGGGAAGTAGCCGGACGTGATGCCTTTCGCCATCGTCACGTGATGCGGCGCCAGATCCAGCGTGTGGCTGCCGAACAGGCTGCCCGTGCGGCCGAAACCGGTGACCACCTCGTCGGCGACGAACTCAATGCCTTGGGCGTCGAGCACGGCACGGATGGCCGGGAAATAAGCCGCCGGCGGCACCTTGAAACCATCGGCGAAGCACACCGGTTCGGCGAAGAAAGCCGCGATCGAGCCTGCCGGCTCGGCATCGACGAGTGCGGCGAGCTCGGCGGCGAGGCGCTCGCTGAAGGCCTGCGGGCTCTCACCCGGTAACCGCCCGCCATGGAAATCCGGCTGCGCGACGTGGCGGAAGCCGGCCAGGGGCAGGCCGAATTCCTCGTGGTGACCACCGGTCAGGCTGGCCGAGGCGAGCGTCCCTCCGTGGTAGCTGCCGTGGCGGCCGATGATGGTCGTACGCTGCGGCTCACCACGAGCCACCGCACCGAAACGCAGCATCTTGATGAGAAAGTCGATGGCCTCCGAACCGCTCGCGCCGAACAGCAGGTGCGCGTGCGGCACCGGCGCGATGGCGGCGAGTTTCTCCGCGAGTTCAAGGGCGACGCGCGGCGTGCGCTGGTGCGCACTGACGAAGAACGGCAGTTCGCGATACTGGCGCTCGATGGCATCGATCAACTCCGCATTCTGGTAACCGAGCGCGGCGACGTAGAACGACGCGGTCGCCTCGATGTACTCGCGCCCGTCGGCATCGTAGACGTAGATCCCGCGCCCGTGCTCGATGGCGCGCGTCAGCGCCGCCGTGTTCTCGGTGACACGCTGGAAGCCGAGCAGCATCGGCAGGCGTTCGTCCTCGCGGCTATACGGTCGTGGCTGGCTCATCGTGCTGCTCCTCGCGTTCGTGGCATCGGCCTGGTGTGGTGGACGCTGCGCGGCGTGGTGCTCAGCGCGCCGCGCGCAGCCGCTCGCGCGTGGCGACGGTCGCGGCGGCGTCGACGGCAAGCGTTTCTTCCTCGCGCGCGCCGTTGAAGACCACGCCG
>JAPOKK010000143.1 GCA_029977665.1 Pseudomonadota bacterium
AGTCGTAGGTGGAATACACCGCCACCGCCACCGACGCGGCGAGCCACAGCACGATGCACTGCACCACGCGCCGCTCGGAATCGATCAGGTTCACGACGAGGAAGAAAAACAGCAGGTTGCCGAGAATCGCACCGCAGGCGCGCACGGTGCCGATGAAATCGGTGCTGTAGGTCGCGCCGAGTATGGCCAGGCCGGTGAAGCCGGCGTACAAGGCCATCGAGGAGCCGACGTGGAAACCCCGGCGCTGCACCAGGTTGTGGATGAGCAGGGCGCCGAGCGCCGCGACGCCAATCAGGCGCATCAGCGACAGCGTTACCTGGGCGCTGTCGTCGGTGAAGCGGCCAAAGCGCTCGATGGGCACGATCAACGCGGTGATCAGCAGGCCGAGGTAGGGGTAGCGCGTCAGCACGCCCATGCCGACCAGGCCGATCAGCGCCGCCGCCGCCATGTACGGCGAGGCCTTGAGAGCGAGTAGCACGAAGACGCCGCCGCCGGCCATCGCCGCCACCACGACCAGCCACGCGGGCATCGCGCGGAACACCGACAGCCAGTGCAAATGCATGTGCCGGGCGGCTTCCATTCCTGCTGCTTCCGGCCCCGCTCAGCGCACGAGCTTGAACAGCCCGCCGCCCTCGGTTCCCGCGTAGATGACGGTGTTGTCGAGGTGCTGGATATCGAGCGCAGTGACCGTGGGGTTGAACAAGCCGGCGTTGAACGGACGCCAGCTCGTGCCCGCGTCCTCGCTCAGGTAGACGCCTTCGCCCGCGGTCGCCGCGTAGAGCGTTCCCGGGTTCTCCTCGTCCAGCACCATCGTGAGCAGGAACAAGCTGCCCAGGCCATCGTTGGCGGGATCCCAGTTGATGCCGCCGTCAGTGCTCTTCAGCACCCCCTGGCCACCCGTCGCGACGTAGAGCTCGTCCGGTGCGAGCGGGTTCTGCGCGACAGCCAGCACCGGCACGTTCCACAAGCCCCGCGAGGCGCCCTGGCCCCAGCTCTGACCGCCGTCACGCGACACCAGCACGCCATCACCGAGCGTGGCGACGAACACTTCGCCGACCGTGACACCGGTTGTGATCGCGGCGACGTCCGCGGGGTTGGGCAGCGGCGAGGCGCTCCAGCTCTGACCGCCGTCATGCGACACGAAGACCTCGGCACTGGTGTTGGCCACGTACAGCGTGCCGCTCGCGCTGCGATCGAAGGCGACCTGGCGCACGGCGCCAAAGGCGAACGGTACCTCCGTCCAGGTGCGACCACCGTCGTCCGAGCGCTCCAGCCCTTCCGCGCCGCCGGCGAGCACCAGGCCCGGCACGAGCGGGGAATAGGCCAGCGCGGTCGCGTCTATGCCGCCGTAACCGGCCGCAGCGGTCCAGCTCACGCCGCCGTCGGTAGAGCGGTACAAGCCGGGTGACTCGGCATCGATGTTGTACACCCCGGCCAGCAGCTCGGAGCCCGCGAACGGGTTGGCCCGCATGATCGCTCCGGTCAGGCTGGTAATGCCCTCGTTCATGGGTATCCAGCTGCTGCCGCCATCGAGGCTGCCAAAGAAGCCTCCACCGGTCGTCGCCAGGTAGACGACGAACCCCGAGGGCGGGATCTCGATATCGGTGATCTTCGTCTCGACCGGCAGGCCGGGCGGGCCCAGCGACTCCCAGTGATCGCTGCCCGGGCTGAGCCGGAACACGCCGAAGTTCTCCGAACCGACGTAGATGTCACCGCTGACCGGGTGAACCGTGCCGGACAAGAGATTGTCCTCGGGCAGGCCGTTACGCGTGAGCTGATCCCAGGTCTCGCCGCCACTGGTCGAGCGAAACACCTTCGCTTCGGCGGCAACCGCGTAGAGCGTATCGGCGGCGTTGGGATCGACGAACGTGTCGAACACGAACGGCGCGCGGAAAGCCACGTTGCTCCAGTTGGCGCCCGCATCATTGCTGCGCGCCAAGCCCTCGGTCGTGCCGACGTAGACGGTCGAGGATGCCTGCCGATCGACGAATACCTTGAACAGGTTGCCGTCTTCGATGCCCTGCGGGCTCCAGCTGTCGCCGCCGTCGGTGCTCTTGAAGACGCCGGCGCCGATGGAGGTCGCGTACATCGTATCGGGGTTGTCCGGATCGATGGCAATCGAGCGTACGAGCAGGCCCATGCCCTCGTTACTCGGAGCCCAGGTCGTGGCACCATCGGTGCTGCGCTGTACGCCCGAGCCCAGGCTGCCGGCGAACAAGCCGCCAGCGGTGACTTCGCTCAGGGCGAGCGGCATGCGCGAGCTGCCGCCGGCGCCGGCCAGCACCTGCACCCAGGAGGCCCCGCCGTCGACCGACTCGTACACGCCGTGGCCATCGACACTGGCATACAAGGTGCCGGTAGCGCCATCGAGTTCCAGGTCGCTGACAAAGCCCTGCGGCAGGCTGCCAGCGAGTGCCGCCCACGACTCACCGCCATTGCCGCTGCGGTAGACCACGCCTTCGGCCCCGGCATAGACGACGCTGCTGTTGTCGGGATCGACGAGCAGCGAGAAGATGAACGGCACGTCGATGCCGCTCGACTTCTGCTGCCACTCGATGGCGTTCGACTCGGACTTGTAGACGCCACCAAAGGCCGTGCCGACGTAGACGATCCAGGGACGCTCCGGATCAACGGCGACCGACAGGATGGGATGGGTGATCTCCGCAGCACGCGCGAAGAAGTTGATGCCGATGTCATCGGACGTATACAGCTTGCCGGTCGCGGTGATGGCATAGATATTGAAGAAACGCGACGCCTCGATGGCAACGATGGCCGCGCCGTCGGGCTCCTGCCAGGTCGGGATGAAGTTGTCGCCGAAATTGATCGTACGGAAGATGCGCCCGTCGTCGGTGCCGGAATAGGCATGCCCGGGCCGCTCGGGATCGGCAGCGATGGCGGTGACCTGCGGCGCGCTGTCGGAAACCGTGCGCGTAATCCAGTTGACGCCGTCGTCGTAGCTGACGAACACGCCCGACGAGGTCGCCGCGTAGAGCGGGTTGGCGAGCGTCGGCGCCTGGTCGAGACCGAGGATGCGCGCCGGCACGATGCCGTCCGAAGCAGGTTCCCAGTAAAGCCCCCACCAGTCCGAACGCCACACGCCGACGCGCTCGCTGCCGGCATACAACCGCCCGGGGATGGTCGGATGGGCAGTGATGTCGAACAAGGCGCCAGGCATGGGGAAGAGCGAGAACCATGGCGGCGCCGGGTCCTCGCGGTAGCGCTCGGCGGCCATCTCGACTCCGACGTCGCTGCCGGCGTAGATCAGCGGCAGTCCGTCGAAATCGAGTGTTTCGATCGCGCCGACGAAGCGGTTCTGGATGCCTCCGACGGCGTTCTCGAACGTCGCGCCATCGTCGTCGCTGTAGAGGAAGGCACCGAAGATGCCGGCGATGTGCACGCGCCCACTCTGCGGATGCCGGCTGAGCAGCTGCGTCTGCGCTTCGCTCCATTGCTCCCAGCTGGCGCCGCCGGCGCCGAGACGCCAGGTCGCGCTGTCGGTCGCGGCGAGCGGCGCGGCAGCGCCGGGCAGGATGTAGTTGAACTTGGCGCCCGCCAGGTTGAAAGAGATATCGCTCCAGGCGGCAGCCTGGGTGGCGCGACGGAAAGCGCCGAGGCTGGTCGTCGCGTAGAGGGTATCGCTGGCGGGGTCGTAACTGAGCGCGGTCACGTTCTGTGCGCCGAGGCCCGTGCTGAAATCGCTCCAGGTCTGCCCACCGTCGGTGCTGCGGAACACGCCGACGCCGCTGGAGCCGGCGAACACCAGGCCGGGCACGCCCGGCACGAACAGCAGGTTGCGCACGGCGACGTCGGCCAGCACGCCGCCGACCGGCGACCAGCTCGTAGCGCCGTCGGTACTGCGGAACACGCCGCTCGCGGACGCCGCGAGCACCGTGTCCGGGTCGTTCGGATCGACCGCGACGTCCTGCGCGGTGGGCGGCGTGAAGCCCTCGTTCGCCGCGCTCCAGCTCGCGCCGCCGTCGAGGGAACGATGCAGCCCGTGGTTGAAGGTCGCCGCGTAGAGCCGCGACGGGTTGGTCGGATCGACGGCCACGCCGAACACGCTGGCATCGGAGAAATCGCTCTCCAGGTGCGACCACTGGACGCCGCCGTCCGTGCTGCGATAGAGACCGCCGAAGAAGGTCCCTGCGTAGAGCACGTCCGGGTTGCCGGGGTCGCGTGTGAGTGCGAACACCGTCGCACCGTACGGCCCGACCGGTTGCCACGCGGGATCTTCCGCGTATGCCAGGTTGAGACTCATCGCCACGCCCAGCGTGACCAGCAGCGCCCATTGCACCATCACTGTGCGAGCGCGCTTGCGCCAGCCTCGGCCCGGCTTGCTGCTGCCTTCTCTACGCATGTCGTTGAAACTCCGTACTGGCCATCGTCACGGCAGGGTCGGCGACATCTGCGGGGCGCGCAAGGGCACGCGTCGCGCAACTCATCAACAATTGTGATACCTCGCCACCAATCGCACCCTGCGGCGGATCAGATTGGTCGCCGAAGGCGGCCGGCGCGGCGAGCGCGCGTCAGGACGTCGTGCCGAAGCGGTATTCACCCAGCACGCGCAGTCCGGGGATGGTCGCCAGATCGCGCGCTTCGTAGACGATATCGCGGCTCCATTCGCGCAGCAGCGCGACACCGATACCGAACAGCACGCCCATGACGGCGCCAACTGCCATGATCAGCATCTTGCGCGGGCTGACCGGCTCGGGCGACAGCGACGGCCGATGCAGCACGGCGACGTTGGCCACGCGCTGACGCGAGAGCACCTCTGAAATCCGCGCTTCCTCGCGGCGCTCCGCGTTCGCCTTGTATTTCTGCTCGAGCACCTCGTAATCGAGCTCGAGCATACGCAGCAGGGCCTCACCCTGGTTGAGCCGCTCGAGTTCGGCGGTCACCTCGGCGAGCGCCTTCCGATCGAGTTCAATCTGGGCGCGCAGGCCGGCCTCCTCGCGCTGCATGCCGGTACGCAGCTCCTCGAGTTCGTCGCGCCGCTCGAACGGGCTGTAGGTGATCTCGCCCTGCTTGGTGTCGCTCTCCGCCTCGAGCAGGCTGCTCAATTCGGCAATCTCGCGTTCGAGCAGGTCGAGCGCGTCGGACCCTTCCTTGTAGAGGTTGGCCATGTTGACCTGCTTGAGGCGCAGTTCGACGAGGCGATCCTTGATCTTCTGCACGTTCGGATTGGGCTCGATGACCGATGCGCTGATGCGCGTGCGCGGCAAGGCCTCGAGCTGCGCCTTGACCACGTCACGCTCGCCGCTCAGGCGCGCGAGCTGGCTCTCCTTGGTGCGCAGCGCCTGGGTCACGGTCTCGAGCCGGGTGATCATGCCGGCACGCTGCTGCGCGACCTCGAACACGTTCCATTCCTGCTTGACGCGTTCGATCTCGCCTTCCAGCGCGGCGAGCTGCTGACGGTATTCATCGGTCTGTTCGCCGAAGATGCTCTGCATGTCGCCATCGCGCTGCATGTTGACGTGGTGCTCGAGGAAGCGCTCGATAAGCGTGCGCACGGTGTCCAGCGCGAGTTCCCCGTGCGGCAGGCGCAGGCTCACGCTGATGACGTTGGAGTCCCGGTCACGCTCGACCGCGAGCGACTTCTCGAGCAGCTTGACCGCCTGGTCCTCCTTGCCGAGCTCCTTGCGCAGGTCGAGCAGGATGAGCAGGTCCTGGAAGCGCCCCTTGACCCAGCGCAGCGCGGACTTGATGTAGAACTTGATGTGCTGGAGCAGCGTCTCGGGGGGCGCCGGCGCGAAGTCGAAGCGCTCGATGCCGATCGCGCGCACCGTCTCGACCAGCAGCGGGCGCGAGGTCATCACCTGGATATAGGAGTTGATCTCCTCTTTCTGCACGCCGGTGGTGAGTACCGAGCCCTTGTCCACCGTGATCGGTGCCTGCGCGTTCTCGCGTCCGAGTTTGACCAGCAGCCGCGCATTGGCTTCGTACTGCTCGGTCGCGTACATCAGGCCGCCGTAGACACCCAGCAGCACACCGACGAACACCAGCAGCGCGAGCAGCCAGCCGCGCCGCGCCATGGGTAGCAGCGTCGCGAGCGACAGGCTCTGCGGAACGATATTGGCCTCGACCAGTGACATGCGCCGCTATCCCGCTCAGTCCAGCTCGAGGCCGCCGACGTTATAAGTGAACTGGAACATCAGCCAGCGCGGCACGATGCGCCCGATGTACTCGTCGACGAACTGGTTGACCTCGGCGATGTAGGTCTTGGGCACGAAGACCACGTCCTTGGGCGCGAGCGTCAGGTCGGCACGAATCTCTTCGCGCCCGATGCCGTAGGCCAGGTCGACGGTGAACACCTGCGGCTTCGGCTTGCCCTGGTCGCGCAGCACCAGCACATTGCCCAGGCGCGCGCTGCCGAGCGCCCCACCGCTCTGGGTGATCGCCTGGCGCACGGTCATCCCGGGCACCAGCGGCAACACGGCCGGCTTGGCCACTTCGCCGCCGACGTAGACCTGCTGTGAGCCGAAGGTCTTCACCGCGACCGAGATTTCCGGCAACTTGAGGTGCTCTCCGTAACGCGCGACGAGCGTCTCGCGCAGCTCGGGCACGCTCAGCCCGGCAGCCTGGATCTCGCCGACCAGGATCAGCGCGAGGCGGCCGTCGGGCCGGATCGGCAGCAGCTGGTCGAGTTCCGGGTTGTGGAAAAAGCGGATCTCGAGCTCGTCTCCGGGACCGACGCGGTAGACGGTCTCCTCGGGCGCTGGCCGCGGCGCCTGCGCGGCCGGGATCGCCTCGAGCGGCGCACTCTGGCAGCCCGCCAGCACGAGCATCAGCGCGACGAGCGCTCCCCGTATCGAGGCGGTTGCAATCCGGTGCATGGCGGGCATTCTGTTTACGTCAGGAACTGCGCGGGTGCGCCGCGTCGAGGAACTCGATGGTGCGGCGGAACCCCTCTTCTAGCGACACCCGGGGCTGCCACTTGAGCAGCGCCGCGGCGAGGCGATTGTCCGAGTAGCTGCGCAGGATCTCGGTGGGACGCATTTCCGCATCGCTGCAGGCGATCGTGCACTCCGAAGCGAGCAATCCGACGAAGCGCGCGGCGATGTCGATCACGCTGTGCTCCGCCCCGCCACCGATGGGTATGGTCTTCTGATCGAGATCCGTACGCGCCGCGGCGAGATAGGCCTCGACGGCATCGTCAATATACAACGGATCGCGCGTCTGTTTACCGCCCATGAGATTGATCGCGCCGTGCCCCGCGCAGACCTCTCGATGAAGATAGGTGAACAGGTTGAAGCCTTGCCCTGGCCCGTACAACAACGTCGGGCGGATGGCGACCGTCGCGAAGCCGTGCAGGTGCGCATAGAGGCGGCAGAACGACCATCCCGCCGCCTTGGTGATGGCGTAGCTGCTGTTCGGCCGATCCGCGCTGTCGGCGCCGTAGGGCACCTCGACGTTGCCGTAGCTCTTGCACGAATCGCCGTAGACCAGCACCCCGCCGCTGCCGGCGGCGCGGAACGCCTCGAGCACATTGAGTGTGGCACTGAGATTGTTGTCGACCGTCGACTGGGCGTGGGCAAACGTCTCGGCGCCGTCCGGGCTCGAGGCGAGATGAAAGACGATGGTCGGGCGCAGCGAAGCGAACAGCTCGATCAGCGCCGGGGCATCGCGCAGGTCGCAATGACAGACCGCCGCCGGGTCCAGTCGCGCCGGTGGCGTCGCGCCGGGCCGCAGCAGCCCGTACACGCGGTCGCCGGCGGCCTGCAGCCGCGCGACCAGCGCGCTACCGATGAAGCCGCCGGCGCCGGTGACGAGAATGGTCTGATCCGGGAAGCGCGTCATCGAATCAGGCCGAACAGTCGGCGGCGGCCCGGGTCGCCGCAACCGTCGCGGCGACGCCGTCGCCGAACGGGGTCATCGACGCGCCGCCGAGTACGCCACCGAGCTTGGCGATGTCGGCGACGAAATCACCGCTCTCGACCTTGAGCGCCATCTCCGGCCACGGCACGTGTTCGACGCTGGAGGCGCTGCCGCAGGCCTGAATGATGACATCGATGGCACGGGCGATCGAAATACCCTGGCCCGAGCCGACGTTGTAGACCTCGCCGTGACAGCGGGTGTTCGACGCAACGCCCAGGATGGCGCGCACGAGGTCGTCGATATAGACATAGTCGCGCAGCTGCGCACCGTCGCCGAACACCCGGATCGGCGCATTGTCGAGGGCGCGCGCGATGAACTGGTTGATGACACCATAGCCCTTGTCGAGTTCGGCCGGACCGGGTCCGTAGGGATTGGCCACCCGCAGGATCACGAACGGCAGGCCCCGCGTGCGGCCGAACACCTCGAGATAGTTCTCCAGCGTCACCTTGTGCACCGCGTAGAAGCTCGCCGGCGCGAGACGATGCGTCTCGCGGACCGGCAGCTCGGTGGCGCTCCCGTAGACCAGCCGCGAGCTCAGGAAGACGACCACCGGCGGGCGCGCTGCGCGGGCGCAGGCGTCGAACAGGTTCATGTGCGGGCGACACTCGATATCGAAGTTGCGATACGGGTCGGCGTTGCTCTCCACCGCACCCGACGCGCCGACGCAGTCGAGCACGATGTCGTGCCCCTCGACCACGGGCGCGAGTGCCTCGCGATCGCCGAGGTCGAGGCGCAGCGTACGCCCGGCATGGGCCGCGGCACGCGAGCGGGCGTGGCGCGAGATCAGCGTGACGTCCGCGCCGAGTTCGGCGAGCAGCCGGCAGCAGTTGTAGCCGATGAAGCCGTCGCCACCGGCGA
This sequence comes from Pseudomonadota bacterium, assembly GCA_029977665.1. Classification (GTDB taxonomy): domain Bacteria; phylum Pseudomonadota; class Gammaproteobacteria; genus JACKNG01. Next base: position 8,734 of record JAPOKK010000143.1, read on the forward strand.
CGAGGACCTTGCGCCCCTGGTAGTCGGCAAGCTCCGCGGGTATCAATGACATCTGAATGAGGCCGATGTGTCGGGTCGCGGGAAGCAGGAAGTGGATGCGGCCGGCGTCGCGCCACCGCCCACGCGAGGCGCGCCATCATAGCAAAGCGCCGGCGCCGCCGGTGGGCGCTCGCTCAGAACGCGCCGTCTCCGACGAGGACGATCTTGATCGTCCTGAGCAGGATCTTGATGTCGAGCAGAAGACTCTGCCGCCTGACGTAGTCGACGTCCAGGTCGACCGTTTCGTGGAAGCCCAGCCGGCCGCGACCGGAGACCTGGGCGAGCCCCGTCACGCCCGGGCGAACCTCGAACTTGCGGTTCATCTCACCATGGTAGTAACGCAACATCTCCGGGATCTCAGGACGTGGCCCGACCAGCGCCATGTCCCCGGTCAGGACGTTCCAGAAATTGGGAATCTCGTCCAGGGTACTCTGACGCAGCCAGCGCCCCTGCGGCGTCACGCGCGGATCGTCCTCGACCTTGAAGCGCAGCTGCGCGAGTCCGTCCTCGTCGTAAGAATAGGCGTAGAGTTCGGGGAAACGTTCCCGTGCATCGACGTACATGGTGCGGAACTTGACGAATCGGAACAGCTTGCGGTCCCGCCCGACGCGCTTTTGCAGGAACAGCGCCGGCCCCGGGGTGCCCCGCTTGATGATGAACCCGACCCACAGCATGATCGGCAGCGAGACCAGCAGCACGATGCTCGCCACCACGATTTCGAACACACGGGTGACCACGTATCGCAGCCGGCTCGTGCCGTGCGCCGGCATCGTCGCACCGAAGCTGCTCGTGACGCGCTCCTTGCGCGGCTCGCGCTCGGCGGCGGGATGCTCGTCGAAGTCGATCATCGGGCTCGGTTCGGGCTTGTTCACGTGACTTCTGTCCTTGTTCCTTATCGTTACTCGTGACCACCGCGGCGGATGTCGTGCAGGTCGACCGTGGGTTGCCGTACGCCCATCATCGGCAGCGTACGTGACTCCTCGTCGACAGGGTGCCGTGGCTGAATTGAATACCACTTGCGCGCCGCGTGCCGATACACAGTTCACGCCGAGTGCAAGGAAACGTTAACTCGCGGCGCTAAAGCGAAACTCCGCTGATGCCGCTTGGTAAGTGTCATGCTTCGGCGCTACGCTTGCGCCGCGCGATAGGCTGACCGGCGTTGGCGCGCTTGTTGCCACGATCCGCACGAAAGATTCGCATGAAAACTCCGTGCCATGTCCGCCGCCGGCGCGTCGCGCAAGCACGGAAGCAACACAAACCGCCCTGTTTCCGGGGTATCGACCGCGGTAGGTAATCTTGAACGACACCATTATTGTAACCGGCGGCGCCGGCTTCATTGGCACCAACTTCGTGCGCAAATGCCTCGATGCATCCGAATGGCGCGTCATCACGCTGGACAAGCTGACTTACGCCGGCCAC
>JAPOKK010000102.1 GCA_029977665.1 Pseudomonadota bacterium
GTCGTCTCCTAAACCCGGGCGGCCCCCTGGCGGTCTCGAAACTCCCCTGGCGGCCGCGGCCCCCCCCCGCCGAACTCGAACAGCACTGGCTGCAGGAATATCCCGAGGTGGATACGGCCGCGGCCAAGATGGCGGTCCTCGAGGCCAACGGCTATTCCCCCGTGGGCTACTTTCCGCTGTCGCAACGATGCTGGCTGGACAACTACTACCGCCCCTTGCAGGGCCGCTTCGCGGCTTTCCTGTCACGCCATCCGAATTCCGACGCCGCAGCCGCCATCGTGGCCGCGGAGGAGGCCGAAATCGGGCTCTACGAGCGAAACGCCGCTTTCGTCAGCTATGGCTACTACGTGGCCAGGCGCACCGACGATTGAAGCGCGCAGCGAGGCGGCTGACGCCGACAGACACCCTATCTGTGCGGGCCTTCAGGCGACCCTCCCCGTGTCGTCGTCGCTTCGTGTCGTCGCCTCGCCGCGGGACGAGGCAAGCCGCGGCCGCCCGCCTGCGCGCGGGTCGGAACCGGTTCATGCAACGCAGTGTCCTACAATGACGAGGCACGGCCCGAGTATGCGCCGGAGAGGCAGCGCCGCTGCAGGCATGAGGCCACGGCGCCTCGCGGAGAACGACGATCGATAAGGGCAAGACGGTAATCGGCTGGCGCGAATGGGTGGCGCTGCCCGATCTCGGCATCACGCGTATCAAGGCCAAGGTCGATACCGGGGCGAGGACCTCGGCGCTCCATGCCTGGCGTGTCGAACGCTACACCGAGCGCGGCGCACCGTGGGCACGCCTCAGCGTGCACCCGCTGCAGCGCGACCGTACCAGCATCACGGTGAGCGCGCCGATCGTCGACGAGCGCACCGTGGCCGACTCGGGCGGCCATAGGGAGCGCCGCATCGTGATAGCATCGACGCTCGACATCGGTGTCGCCGTGTGGCCGATCGAAATCACGGTCACCAATCGCGACACCATGCTGTTCCGCATGCTGCTCGGACGCACCGCGATCCGCGGCCGGGCGATCGTCGACCCGGGACGCTCCTACCTACTTGACAAGGCACGCCGCGGGAAACCGCCGGCGCGAAAAACCACGCGATGAAGATCGGCATCCTGTCCCGCAATCCCAAGCTCTATTCCACGAGCCGCCTCGTCGAGGCGGCACGCGAGCGCGGCCATGATGTGCGCGTGATCGACGTGCTGCGCTGTTACATGGATATCACCTCGCACAACCCGACGATCCACTACAAGGGCGAGGAGCTGAACGAATTCGATGCCGTGATCCCGCGGATTGGCGCATCGGTCACGTTCTACGGCACCGCGGTCGTCCGGCAGTTCGAGATGATGGGTTGTTATTCGGTGAACGAATCGGTCGCGATTACCCGCTCGCGCGACAAGCTGCGCTCCATGCAGCTCCTTTCGCGCAAGGGACTCGGGCTGCCGATCACGGCTTTTGCGCACTCGCCGGACGATGTCAACAGCCTCATCCAGGAAGTCGGCGGCGCACCGCTGGTGATCAAGCTGCTGCAAGGCACGCAGGGCCGCGGCGTGGTCCTGGCCGAGACGAAGAAGGCGGCGGAAAGCGTCATCCAGGCCTTCATGGGCCTCGACGCCAACATTCTCGTGCAGGAGTACATCAAGGAAGCCGGCGGCTCGGACATCCGCTGCCTCGTCGTCGGCGGCAAGGTCGTGGCGGCAATGGAACGCAAGGCCGCGCCGGGCGAGTTCCGCTCCAACCTGCACCGCGGCGGCAAAGCCAGCCTCATTCGTATCACGCCCGAGGAACGCTCGACCGCCGTGCGCGCGGCCAAGACCATGGGGCTGAACGTCTGCGGCGTCGACCTGCTGCGCTCCAATCACGGCCCGGTCGTGATGGAAGTCAATTCTTCGCCCGGCCTGCGTGGCATCGAGGAGGTATCCGGCAAGGATATCGCCGGCATGATCATCTCGTTCCTCGAGAAGGAAATCGAGAGCAAGCCCTCGACCAAGACGCGCGGGCGCGGCTGACCGCGATGGCCGAGGCACCGCTGGTCATCGGCGGGGTCGCGATAGCGCGGGGCACGCGGCACGATATCAGCCTGCCCGTGGCCGATCTCTACACGGGGACCCCGGTGACCCTGCCCGTCCACGTCATCTGCGGCCGCAGCGCCGGCCCGGTGATGTTCGTCTGTGCCGCGATCCACGGCGACGAGATCAACGGTGTCGAAATCATCCGCCGCCTGCTGCGACTGCGCGAGCTCGCGCGGTTGCGCGGCACGCTGATCTGCATTCCCATCGTCAACATCTTCGGCTTCCTCAACCAGACCCGCTACCTGCCCGACGGCCGCGATCTCAATCGCTCCTTTCCCGGCTCCGAGGCCGGCTCGATGACGGCCCGCCTCGCGGACCTGTTCCTGACCGAAGTCGCCGCCAAGTGTCACTACGGCATCGATCTTCACACCGGCTCGGCGCATCGCAGCAACCTGCCGCAGATCCGCGCCAATCTCGACGACGCACGCACGCTGCAGTTCGCACGCACGTTCCAGGCGCCTATCCTGATCAACTCCAACATACGCGACGGTTCGCTGCGCCAGGCCGCCGACGAGCTCGGCGTGACCGTCGTCGTGTTCGAAGGCGGGGAGCGCTTGCGCTTCAACGAACGCGTGATCCGCACCGGCGTGCACGGCATCGTCGCCTCGTTGCGCGCGCTCGGCATGCTGCGGCAACGCTCCCGCCCGGCCGAGACGGCGCTGCCGGCGCCGGTCGTCGCGCGCAGTACGCGCTGGATCCGCGCCGGCCGCAGCGGCATTCACCGCATCCACGCCCGGCTCGGCCAGCGCGTACGCAGCGGCGACACGCTCGGCGTGATTTCCGATCCGTCGGGCGCCGGCGAGGAGGCGGTCGTCACCGACGTCGGCGGCATCATCATCGGCCAGAACAACCTGCCGTTGATCAACGAGGGCGATGCGCTGTTCCACGTCGCGCGTTTCGAGGACAACCGCGAGGCCGCGGGCCAGGTCGAAGCATTCCGCGACGCCATCGACGCCGCCGACCCGATGCGCGATGTCGATGCGCCACCGGCCTGAGCGGGGCCCGCGGCCTGGGACCGGTCCGACCGCGCTGCCGCCGCTAGGAATGGGCAGTGCCGCCGCGATGCGCCGTGGCGAGTAACACGAAGCCCATGGCGCAACCCGCCCCCGCGAGCGCGAAGATCGCCGGGTAGCTCGTTGCCACCACGAGGAAGCCGAGCAGGTAGCTGCCGCCGGCGAAACCGATGTTGAACGCGCCGTGGTAGGCCGCCATGGCCTTGCCGCGCTCACGGCGGCTGGCGTGGTCGAGCGCAACGGCGTTCAACGCGGGAAAGAACAGGCCGTGCGCGAGGCCGAGCAGGCATCCGGTCAACACGAGCCCCGCGACATCGACCCGGATCATCATGATGGGCGCGGCGATATAGAAGAACGCGGAAACGGTCGCCACGCGCAGGCGTCCCAGGCGATCGGCGAGACCGCCGAGCCCGAAGCGGACCACCATCGCACAGCCGGCGAAACCGATGAGAAAGCCGGATACCCGCTCGAGCCCCTGCATCAAGGCCCAGGGCTGGTAGAAAGTGAACAAGGTGCCCATCGTCGCGCCCGCCAGCATCGCGACCACGAGCACGCGCCGCATGCCGGGGCGGGTAACGAGGGCGAGCATGCGCGTCGCCGCTTCCTCGACCTGCTCGTGCGGGCGCTCGACGATGCACAGCGTCAGCAGCGCCGCGAGGGCCGCCGCGACACCCGTGGCGGCAAACACGCTCGGCCAGCCGAATGCGTGCGCGCCCCATTCGGCGAGTGCGGGTCCGAGCGCGTTGGTCGAGATCATCACGCCGCCCAAAAGGCCGATTGCCTGCCCCATGCGCTTCGCCGGCGCGAGATCGACGGCCAGTGTCGACAACGAAATGAAGAACAGCGTGAACGCCGCGCCCTGCAGGGCACGCAACGACCACATCAACGGGCCGACGTGATCGGCGACGACCATGCCGGCGCCGGCCAGTGCGAACAGAAGCGCGCCGAGCGTGCTGAACGGCCGGCGGCGGCGGCGGTCGATCTGTACCCCGACGATGGGCGTGAACAGCACCGAGACGAACATCGTGATCGCACTGAGGCCGCCGATAACCGGTGGATCGGCACGCAGCTCGGTGGCGAGAAACTTCGGAAACAGGAAATAGGACGAGAACGCCATGCCGAACAGTGCGGTGGCGAGCAGGATCAGGGCGAAATGCCCCGTCAGCAGCTTCTCGTCCCTCTCGCTCACGTCTCAATTACCCAGGCTGTTGTTGCGGCACGCGTGGGCCGGGACGAGGGGCTCTGGCGCGTCTGATGGCACGCGAGCCGCGCGACAACGCCTGCCGTGACTTTCCATTGTAAACCGTCCCGGCGTCCCCCCGCGCGCACCGCCGCGCCGTGCCGTGCTCCAGGGTCGCCAGCCGCGACCGGATGACACGTTGCGCCGTTTGTCCTAGCCTTGATGCTCCAGGGGATCGCGAGGGGCTGGGCATGGGCTGGCGCATCGGTGTCGACACCGGAGGAACCTTCACCGACGTAGTGGCCGTCGACGAAGCCACGGGGCAGCGTTTCGTGCGCAAGACGTCATCGACCCCGGACGACCCGTCGCGCGCCTTCAGCACCGGCATCCGCGAACTGCTCGACGAAGTCGGCGTCGATGCGAACGAGGTCAGCTTCATCAGCCACGGCACGACCGTCGCGACGAACGCGATTCTCGAGTCGAAGTATGCGCGCCTCGGGTTGCTCACTACGCGCGGCTACCGCGAGATGCTCGAAGTCGGGCGGCAGACCGTACCCGGCGACTTCGGCGACATCACTTGGTGGATCAAGCCGCCCCGCGTGGTCCCGCTGGAATGGGTGCGCGAGGTCGGTGGGCGGCTGGATTTCCGCGGCGGCGAGCACACACCGCTGGATGAAGCCGGGGTACGCGCCATCGCGCGCGAGTTTAGCGAGATGGGCATCAACGCCATCGCCGTATCGTTCATCCATTCCTACCGTAATCCCGCGCACGAGCGCCGCGCGCGCCAGCTGATTCTGGAAGAGCACCCCGGGTGCTTCGTCTCGATATCCTCGGACGTGATTCGCGAGTACCGCGAGTACGAGCGCACCCTGAGCACCTGCCTGAATACGGGACTGATGCCGCTGGTCACGACCTACCTGGAAAGCCTCGACCAGCGCCTGCGGGACGTCGAGGTCGATGCGCGCCTGTTCGTGATGAAATCGAGCGGCGGCATCATCCGCGCCGCCGACATCGCGCCGCAGCCGATCGCCGCCGTGTTGTCCGGTCCCGCCGCCGGCATCGTCACCGCGAGCTACTACGGCAAGGCCGCCGGCCACCCCGACCTGATCACCATCGACATCGGTGGCACGTCGACCGACATCTGCCTGATCGACAAGGGCGTGCCGAACATGCTCACCGAGGGGCGTATCGACATCTACAACATCAAGACGCCCATGATCGACATGCATACCGTCGGTGCCGGAGGCGGGTCGATCGCCTGGCTCGCGGCGGGACGCAGCCTGCGCGTGGGCCCGCAGAGCGCAGGCGCGCAGCCGGGGCCGGTGTGTTACGCGCGCGGCGGCACCGAGCCTGCCCTGACCGATGCCCATATCGTCCTCGGCCGCGTCTCGCCCTACCTGCTAGGCGGCGCGATCCGCCTCGACGTGGCCGCCGCACGGCGCGCCGTCGAACAGACCATCGCGACACCGCTCGGCATGACCGTGGAGGAAGCGGCGCTCGGCATCCTCGACCTCGCCACGACCAACATCGCTCAAGGCATCAACGTCGTCTCGGTCAAGCGCGGGCGCGACCCCCGGCACTACGCGCTGATGGCATTCGGCGGCGCCGGCGGACTCAACGCCTGCCTGGTCGCCGACGCGCTCGGTATACGCACCATCCTCCTGCCGCCCTCGCCTGGCGTGACCTCTGCCGAAGGCCTGCTCGCGACCGACGTGCGCGCCGACCGCGTGATCACCGACGTCCAGCGCGAAGACGCGCTCGACATCACGCGCCTGGGCGGCGAGTTCGACAACGTCTACAGCCAGGTTCGCGACGACCTCGAGCGCGAGGAGTTCGACGCCGACGACATCGCTATCAGCGCCTTCGCCGACATGCGCTACGTCGGCCAGGCCTACGAAGTGCGCGTGCCGATGACAATCCTCGACGGCGGCCTGTCCGAAGCCGCCATCCGCCAGGCGATCAAGACTTTCCACCGCGCCCACGACGACCGCTTCGGTTACGAATACGAAGGCAAACACCCCGTCGAGATCGTCAACATCGGCGCAACCGGCTTCGGCATGTTTCCGCGCCTTCGGCTCGCCGCCGCCGAACGCGACGGCTGCACCTGGGAGGCGGCGCGCCGCGAGCTACGCCGCGGCGTCTTCCGTGGCGTCGGCGAAGTCGACCTGCCGGTCTACGAGCGCGACCTCGCGCCGCTGGATACACCTCTCGATGGTCCCGCGGTGATCGAACAGTACGACTCGACTTTCGTTCTCGATCCCGGCTGGAGGGCGGTGCTCGACGGCCACGGTCAGATCATCGTGTCCCAACTAGAACCCGTCTCATGATGATTCATCAGACCGGTTCTCGATAAGGAGGCCTAACGTCATGTCAGCCACCATCGATCCCGGCGCTGCCGGCACCGCCCCCGTTCTCTTCGACGAAACACGTTACCTGACCGACGACTATGCCCCCAGGCGCATGTCGAGCTTCACGCGCGACGACGACGACTGGCCCCGCATCGAGGCGCTCAAGCCGGACATCGACAGCGTCACCCTGGATGTTCTCGAGTGGGCCCTGGAAGCCGCCATCGACGAGGGCGAGGCGGCGGTCGAACGCACCGCGGTCTCGACCATCGTGCGCGAACAGCACGACTACCGCGCCTCGCTCAACACCGTCGACTGCAACAGCGTCACGCGCGTGTCCTGGGCGGCGACGGCCGACCCGATCCGCAATTACTACGCGCTCGATGAGATCCACGAAGGCGACGTGTTCCTCTACAACGACATCCACGAATCGAGCGGCACCATCGGGCACCTGCCCGACTTCTGCGTCGTGGTGCCGATCTTCTCCGACGGTCGGCTGATCGGTTTCTCGCAGTTGTTCGGCCATTGCAACGACGTCGGCGGCAAGGTCTCGGGCAGCTGGCCGCTGACCGCGACCACCGTGTTCGAGGAAGGCATCCAGGTACCGCCCATCAAGTTCTATTCGCGCGGCGCGCGCAACGAGGAAGCGTGGAAGATCATCCTGCGCAACAGCCGCTACCCGGATGACCTGCGCGGCGACATCGATGCCTTCGTCGGCGCGGCACGCATCATCCAGCGCCGCGTCGAGGAGCTCTGCCAGCGCTACGGGACGGACGTGGTCGAGGCCGGTTTCTACCGCATCATCGACCGCTGCCGCGAGATCGTGCGCGAGGAAGCCCTGCCGCACATCCCCGACGGCGAGTACGTCGGCGAGGATTTCCTCGAGACGGACGGCATCGATCTCGACACGCCGGTGAAGATCAAGCTCACCGTGCGCAAGGATGCCGAGAAGCTCATCGTCGATTTCACCGGCACCGATGCGCAGACGCCGGGCCCGGTCAACTGGGTCATGGACGGGCGCCACTACTCGAAGTGGCTGGGCGGCTTCGTCAAGGCGCAGGTGCCCGGCATGATCGTCAACGAAGGGCTGACCGACGTCTTCAAGACCTACCTGCCGCCGCGTACCGTGCTCTCCGCGGAGTACCCCGCGGCGGGCGCCGACCGCATGGACTGCATGCTGCGCATGATCGGCGCCTACATGGCCGCGATGGCGAAAGCGACTGGCGGGCAGATGGTGGGCGACTCCCAGTGCATCCAGCTGTACGGCTTCTATGGCCAGGATCTCGATGGCAAGGACTTCCTCTACCGCGAGATCTTCGGCGCCGGCTCGGGCGCGCGGCCCTTCGCCGACGGCACCGACACGGTCGACCTCGTGCCGGACTCGAAGAATCTGCCGAGCGAGTTCATCGAGCAACGCTTCCCCGTCATCGTGCACCGCGTCGGCATGTTCCAGGACTCAGGCGGCCCGGGCGCCTACCGGGGCGGCCTCGGTTACCTCAAGGATGTCGAGATCCTGGTCGACGGTCACTTCCTCACCGTTTCCTACCGCACGATCTTCTCCTGCTTCGGCGTCAATGGCGGGCTGGCGGGCCGCTCGGGCGGTGCACTGATCAATCCGGGCACGCCGCACGAACAGCGCGTCCTGTTCAAACGCGAAGCCGTGCCGGTCAAGGCCGGTGACATCGTGCGCATCCTGACCCCGGGGGGCGGCGGCTGGGGCGATCCGCTGGCCAGGCTTCCGGAGTGGGTGCGCATGGATGTCGTACGTGGCCTGGTCTCGGTCGATGCGGCGCGCGATGACTATGGCGTGGTGCTGAACCCGAACCGCGATCCGAACCGCCTCTGGGAAGTCGATCCGGCCGCGACGCAAGCGCTACGCGGGGAACGACGTGCCGCGCGCGAACCGCTCAAGATGATCAACCGCGGCGCCCACGCCGAGCAACTCATCCGCGAAGGCCGCATCGCGGTGAGTGACTTCGACTACCCGGCGGCGTTCGACGAGGCGGCTTACCTGGCGGCAGCCACCGCTTGAGACCTGAGGTTGCCGCGCGGCGATCGTCCGCCGGTGAATAATTGTCACACGCACGCGCCGACGTATTGACCACAATTGACCAGGTTCGCGACGAGGGATAGTTTCCGGTCACAACCAACAACAAGGATGAGTTCCGATGCGTCGATTGACCGGCTTCCTGCTCACGATGAGCCTGTCCACCTTGCCCGTCCTGGCCAGCGCGGCGACCTGGACCTTCCTCGAACACCCATCACTCGTCAACCAGTCGTCGGGACCCGACGGGTTGTGGGGAACTGCTGACGACATCAGCGATCTCGGCGGCGGTGTCGGCGCCAATCCGAACGGCAGCGCCACGATCTGGAGTGGCACCGTCTTCGGCGCCGATGCCTTCTTCTCCGGCGGCCACGTCACCGACTCCCCGGCGAGCGTAACGCCGGGTAGCGCCATCACGCTGTCCGCGCCGACGGTGTTCGAGGTGCTCGGTCTCGGTGCCTTCGCCGGTGCGCCGTTGGATCCCGGGGCAGCGAACGCCTGGACCATCGGCGCCGCACGTGACGTCACCTGGGACCTCGGTTTCGCCGGCGGCATCCAGTTCGACGCGAGCGGTTACCTGTTCCTGCCAGGCGAACAAGCCGCCTCGATCATGGGCGCCGGGCCCGTTGCCGAGCACGTAGACTTCATGCTCGATCTCCTGCCAGCCAATTTCATCGTCGCTGCCTACATGGCGGGCGACTTTTCCGGCAACCTCAGCGGACGCGTCGACGGGCTCGTGTACGCGACCGCGCCGGTGCCTCTGCCTGCACCTGCATTGCTGCTGGGTACCGCCGTGGCTGCGTTAGGACTCGGCAAGCGGTCGCTTGCAGGCCGCCGACTGTCGCACTGACGCAGAGTTCTAAGCCCGCGGGCAGCCGTTGGCGAGACTCGGGTTCTCGTCAACGGCTATCGGCTCTCTAGCGATTCCGCCGGCTCGGCGATGGCGGATGGCGCTCGGCGTCTGCGGCGGCGCCGTGCAATCCCGACGGTACGTATCACGCCCCCCGACGATCTCACCGGAACTGGTTAGACGTTGGTTGCCCCCACTCCGCCCAGCGCGCAACTGCGACGCACTTCGCAGATGCCCGTAAGCACTCGGGCGTAGCTTGCCTGCACGCAAGCAAGACTTGCCAGACTGACAATCGCTAGGCTCGCCGGCTCGACCACGCGTGCAGCGAACGACCCTGCGCATCGTGGAACGAACTGCTATGCGCGCGCACTCGACCGTCATAGGAAAGCGGGCGGCGGTCGCAGGGCCAGGGGGTCACCATGAAACTACCAGGGATTCGCTTCTTTTGGCTGTGTTGGGTCGCGTTCGCGGCGGTGGGATCAGACACACAAGCCGCACAGATCCGCGCATTCGGCGACGTTCGCACCAACCTTTCCACGTTCACCGATACCGACACCGAACCGTCCGTGGCGGGCGATCCGTTCACGCGCTCGAAGGTGGCCGTCAGCCGCGCGGGTAGCGATTTCGCCTACGCATCGTCGGCCGACATCGGCCTGCTCGAAATGAAAGTCTTCGGGCAACTGAGCTCGGCCGACGCACAATCGTCGATCGAAATCGCGCTGCTCAGTTCGAGCGCGCGCATCCAGGACACGATTTCGCTCGCCACGGTCGATCCGCTTACACCTTACGAGGTGACCTTCGAACTCGATGTCGACGGCGTGCTCGACTTCGACGGCGGTGCGGGGCGCGCCCAGGCCAGCCTGAACACCGGCCCCTTTTCCGGGCAGTTCGACAGTTGGATCACGAGCGCGTCGGGTCTCGTCGACGAGACACTGAGCGTGACGCGGACCTTCCAGGGCGATGTCGACGTCACGGTGACGACATCGCTGTTTCTCAACCTGTTCGAAATCGGTGCCGGGGCGAACATCAGCGGTCAGCTCGACAATACGGCGACGCTGCGGGTGATCCTGCCCCAAGGGGTGAGTATCGCAGCGTCGGAGTCGGGTACGTTCAACCAGGTCGTGGTACCACTGCCGCCAGCCTGGCCGCTGGTGCTGGGGCCCTTGGTCGTTCTGCGCGCGCGGAAGCAGCACCGCGCGCCCTGAACGGCCGACAGGTCGAAGGGCCGAGCGTCGCTCACGCCTGCGCGCTGGGTCGCTCGGAGACGCGCTCGTACCAGGCGAGTGTCCTGGTGTTCGCCGGAGGAATCGTGATGTCCACCCAACCGGCGAAATCAATCGCGCAGAGCGCGGTGATATCGGCCATCGTGAAAGCGTCGCCGGCGACGTATGCCGCATCTGCGAGATAGGTCTCGAGCCAGTCGAAGAAGCGCGCGAGCGTCTGACGACCGCGCTCGACCAGCGCCGGGATGGCGGGCAGTACGTCGGTACCGGCTCCCGGCAGGCTGCGCTGCGCGAACTGCGGGTGCTGATTACGGAACACTTCCGAGGCCGCGATCATGCCGTCGAACTCCATCTTGCGCTGCCGCGACGTCACCACCGCACGTTCGCGGGCGTCGCGGCCGAGCAACGCAGGCTCGGGCTGAAGCTCTTCGATATAGCGACAGATCGCCATCACTTCGTCGATCCGCGTGCCGTCGTCGAGTTCGAGTACCGGCAGCAGACCGCGTGGATTGATCGCGAGAAAGGTCGGCGCCAGGTTCTCCCCGCCGAGGATATCGACCTCGACTTTCTCGAGCGACAGGTTCTTCTCGGCGAGAAAGATGCGCGCGCGCCGCGGATTGGGCGCGACGCTGCAGTCGTAGAGCTTCATAGGTGATCTCCGGTGCGTGTTGCAGCGGCGCCCAGTATATCGATGTGCCGGAACATCGGCCGGACGAGCCTGGCAATGAGAGCTGCTGCTCCGAGCGGCAGGAAGGGTTATGGTGTGAACCCTCCCACTCTTTGGAAATCACGATGCCGGGAATCTCGCTCGCTCTGTTCTGCGCTGCCACCGCGTTCGCGCCCGCAGCAACGGCATACGACCCGGCCGATCTCGAGCACCTCGAACTGTTCCGCGAGTGCAAGGGCTGCGACCTGAGCGGCGCGCAACTGCCTTATTCCGCGTTCAAGAACATCGAGCTCACCGGCGCCAACCTCAGTGGCGCCAACCTCAATGGCGTGGACTTCTACAGCGCCATCATGGTCGATGTCGACCTGAGCGGTGCGGACCTCACCGAGGCAAACCTGAACAGCGCGGTACTGAAGGGCGCCGACCTTCGCGGCGCCACGTTCTACCGGGCGAACCTGCTCGGCGCCAACCTGACCGATGCCGACCTGAGCGGTGCGCTCAAGCTCGGCGATATCACCCTCGGAGAAGCCGTGTTGTGCCGCACGACGCTCGACCGCGGGATCGAGCATCGCGACTGCAAATAAGCGGCGCCAGCCTGCTCAGCCTGCAGCGGCGACAGCCGCCGCACGCCCCGGCCAGCGCTTGAGCTCGGGCAGCACTTCGGCGGCGAACAGACGCAGGCTGGCCTCCGCCTCGGCGTAGGGAATACCGCCGAAGCGAAACGCGGGGGCCGCCTCGAACGGACCCAGGAGGTCGAGCCGCGCTCGATACTTATCGATGATCTGCTGCGGTGTACCCGTGCAGGTCGCCTCGAGGAACCCTTCGAGAAAGCCCGTCTTACCCATCCGCTTGAGGGCGCCGGCCGCTCCGGCATAAGCCTCGTAGCCGCGCATGCCCTTGAAGTGATCGCCCGTCACTTCGTAATGCTCGAGTACGCTTTCGAGATAGGTCGCGATGTACTGCCTGCCGCGTTCCGCGGCGGCATCGGCATCGGCGTCGCAATAAACGAAGTCGCAGATGAGCGGCGGTGGCGGGCTGACGTGGTGGTAGCTGCGATAGAGCTGGCGCCATTTCTCGACCGACGGCATGCGCGCTTCCCAGGAACGGTCGGCGAACATCACCATCGCGGCCTTGAGACGCGCAGCCGCATCGATGGAGTCGTCCGAAGTCGCGACCGCGTAGATGCGATCCTCGAACGGGCGCTCCGGCCGCGGCCGGATCTCGGTGCGTGGCTGCGGATAGAACGGACCATCGCCCTCGATGAAGCCCGTACGCAGGGCATCGAGCACCATCGCCGCGCCCTCGTCGAAGCGCGCCCGGGACTCGCCCATCTCGATGCCACGGAAGTGGCTGAACTCGCGCCGGCTGAGTCCTCTCCCCATGCCGAAGCGCACGCGTCCGTCGGTCTGGTGGTCGAGCAGCGCGATCTTCTCGGCCACGCGCGGCGGTTCGTTCCACGGCATGATGACGGCCGCCGTGCCGACTTCGACCTGCGGCGCGGCGGCGGCGATGCCGGCCAGCCACTGGACGTTGTCGGGGCAGAACGAGTAGTCGTAGAAGTGATGCTCGGCCGACCAGACGACGTCGAAGCCGAGCTCGGCGGCAAGCAGGGCAAGCTGCGTGTCCTCGCGCACCACCTGTCCGTCGCTGATGCCTTGCCAGCCGTGGCTGGAAAAGATGGTCTGGATACCGACATCCATCGCTGGTTCTCCCCTGGAAATCGAGGCCCGAAGCTATGCGAAGCCGGCGCACGGTACAAGAGCCGGTCCGCTCCAACCGGGTGCTACTCGCTCTTGCCGCAGCCTGCCCCGCGCGCAGTGGATCAGGCCAGCAACTCGGCCAGCTCCTGCATCGTGCGCACGACGATATCGGGCTGGTACGGGGTGCGCTCGAACGGCCGGTCGCGACGGTTGATGAAGGCCGTGTGCATGCCGGCGGCCTTCGCACCGATGACGTCGAACGCATGATTGGCGACGAACAGGATCGCGTCCATCGGCGTCGCCAGCAGCTCGGCAGCACGGGTATAGGTATCGACATGCGGCTTGAACGAACCCGCCTCGGCGACCGATATCACGCGATCGAACGGGATGCGGTGATACGGCTTCGCGGCCTCGAGCATGTCCGGATCGCCGTTCGACAAGACCACGAGTCGGTACTTCGTCTGCAGCCTGGCCAGGGCGGCCGGCACCTCGGGGACGACGGGCGCGGTGTTCCGCATCCAGTCCGACGGGAACATGGTGATCTACAACGGCGCAGGCGAAGCCCTGTGGACGAGCCAGACTCCCGGGAACTTCTCGGAGGTCGCCGTGTGCGGGGATGCGACGTGCAACGGGTCCGAGGCCTGCGGCTCCTGCGCATCCGATTGCGGCGCGTGCCCGCCGTCCTGCGATTGCGGCGACGGCGTGGTCGAACCCTCGCCAGAGGAAAAGCTGGCCCAGCAGAATCTGGAGGACGACGACACCATCGTGGATGATGACACCATCAGCCAGGACACGGATGATGATGACGATGATTCCTCCTCCGACGATGAGGATGGCGGTGACGA
>JAPOKK010000119.1 GCA_029977665.1 Pseudomonadota bacterium
GGCGGATGATGCCCTCGGAGACCAGGGCGCCGTCGCGCTCGGCGCGCGCCGCCGCGAGATCGCGCTCGACCCGCGCCGTACGCCATTCGGCACGCGCCGCGGCGAGATCCGGACTCTCGACCCAGGCGAGCACCTGCTCGCGGGCGACCTGGTCACCCTCGTCGGCGAGCACGCGAACGACCCGGCCGGCCCAGGGTGCGGCCAGTGCCGTGCTGCTGGCGATGGGCAGCGTGACCTCGCCGAGCAGCCCGTCGATGCGCACGGTCGCGGCGGCCTGCGCCATCGCCGTCGTCACGTTGAGGAGTCGTTGCTGCGCCGGGTCGAGCACGATCGGCTCCGCCGCGCGGACCACGGCGACGGCGACCAACCCCGCCAGGAACGCGAACCCCGCCCATCTCCGCGCGCACCTCGTCATCGTTTGTCTTCCTGCTCTGAGCATGCAAACAGGCTAGAGCACCAAGCTTTGGGAATGCTTAAGGCCGCCCGTTCCCCATCCCTCCCCGCCAACTGGTCAAAAATCAAGCAAAAGTGTCAGACACTTTTGGGGTGGCACGGCGCACCTGCAGCGAGCAAAAGTGTCTGACACTTTTGCTCTGATACGAGGTTGCCGCGCGGGTCGAAAGTGTCTGACACCGTCGTCGCTCGGCCGTCGTCCCCGTGGTCTCGGTGCAGCCCGCGAGAAGCCAACCGGGGGACGGCGCGGACGCGGTTCAGGTCAGGCCATCGAGCGGTGCGAGACCGGCGAGGCTGACGACGAGGTGCTCATCGTCGCGGACGAGCTCGAGTTCGAGCCCGAGCTGGCGCGCGAGCGCCTCGCTGAGGCGCAGGCCCAGCCCGGCATGTGGCCGCGTTTCCGCGGTTGCGTTCACCGGCCGCGGATGGGCCAGTACCTGTGCCAGCGAGTCGACGTCCAGGCCTGGCGCGGCATTCGCGACGGCGAAACGCACGCTGCTCTCCGCGCGCTCTGCGCGCACCGTCACGCGCGCGCCGTGCGGCGCATGGTAGACGGCATTGGCGACCAGGTTGGCGACGATGCGTTCGAGCATCGCATGGTCGCTCATGACCCATAGCTCGGCCGGCGTCTCGAGTACGAGGTCGAGTCCGCGCGCGGCAGCCTCGCTGTCGAGCAGGCCGATCTGCCGGGTGAGCATGTCGGCCAGGTCGACCGGCTCGATCGCCGGCGTGTCCAGACCGGCTTCGCAGCGCGCCAATGCGAGCAAGGCATCGACCGAGCGCGTCATGCCGTCGATGGCCCGGCGCAGTGCCGCCCGCTCGCCCTCGCCGACGCGCTCCGCGCCAACCAGCATGCGCAGCTCGGCGAGGGGCGTGCGCAGTTCATGGGCCGCCTCGCGGGCGAAACGCTGCTCCCGGGCGAGCGCGGCCAGCGCGGTGTCGACCGCTTCGTCGAGCCGCGTGGCGATGGGTTGCAGCTCCGCCGGCAGCGAGGCCGCAACGGGCAACGCCGCGGATTCACCGCACGCCGTTGCCGCGCCGGCGTGCGTACGCGTGACGACGCGGGCGGCGATGGCGTCGCTGAAGTGCGCCAACGGCGCGAGCCCGCGGCGTACCGCAACGATGCCGAGCAGCGCCATCAGTGCCAGCGCCGCCAGGGTGCCGAGGCTGAGCGCGAGATGCAGCCGATGCTCGAGCGCCTCGAGCGCCTCGCGTTCGGTCGCCACGACCAGGGTCTGCGGCCCCGCCGCAGCCGATTCGCGATGCTCACCGAGCACGGCCAGCGCGACCGCGCGTCCGCGATGCCCGTCCGGCAGCACCAGGTCGTAGAGCACCGGCTGCTCGCCGGGCCGCCGCGGCGGGCTGGCGAGGTCACGCCCGTCACTCGATGCCGAGCGCGCCAGCGTGGTGCCATCGGCGGCCCACAGCTGATAGAACTCCTGGTGCCCGTCCGCGGCGTACTCGGGCCAGCGCGCAGCGTCGCTCACGGTGGCACGGGCGCGCGTGTCGATGAGCCCGGCGAGGACCCGGCCGCGCGCGGTGAGCGCGGCATCGAAGCGCGTATAGAGCTCGCGGTCGATGGCAAGATCGAGCACCAGGAACAGGCTGCCCAGCGTGATGCTGCCGCCTGCGACGAGGGCAACGATGAGCCGGTTGCCGATCGACAACCTCACAACGCGGGCTCCTCGCTCACGCAACCTGGGGTATCCATGCGCAGTCGCGGCGGCCTGCTCACCGGACCAGATACCCGAAACCACGCCGCGTCTCGATCAGCTCGCTCAGTCCGGCCCGCGCGAGCTTGGCCCGCAGCGTACTGACCAGGACCTCGATGACCTTGTCCGAGGCATCGCTGCGCGCGTCGTAGAGGGACTCGAACAGCGCCGCGCGCGCATGCACGCGTCCGCGGCCGCGCAACAGGGTCTCCAACAGCAGGTATTCCTTCGGCGTCAGCGCCAGGGGCTCACCGTCGACGCGCGCGATGCGTACCGCCGGGTCGACTTCGAGCGCGCCGGCGACCAGCAACGGCGGCGCCGCGTCGAGACTGCGCCGCATCAGTGCGAGTATGCGCGAAGCGAGTTCTTCGAACGAGAACGGTTTGACCAGGTAGTCGTCGGCGCCGCGGTTGAGCGCTTCGACGCGGTCGGCGACCTGGTCGCGCGCCGAGAGCACGAGCACGCGCGCACGCGAGCCCGCGCTACGCAAGTGCCGCAGCACGTCGAGGCCGTCGACGCGCGGCAGGCCGAGATCGAGCAGCACCAGCGGATAGTCGTACGCGTCGAGGTAGCCCAGTGCGGCGGCGCCGTCCGCGGCCTCGTCGACGCTCCAGCCGCGCGCGGCCAGCCACTCGCGCAGCCGCTCGCGCAGCGTCGGTGAATCTTCGATCAGCAATAAGCGCATGCGCCTTGCCGGGCCGCCGCTTCAGCGTGCCGCGGAGCGGCGCCGGCCCGTCCCCGCCGTGACGACGTCAGTCATCGGACAGGAACGTGCCGAGCCGCTCGTAGGCGGCGAGAAAATCCTCCTGAAAATCCTGCATCACCGCCCGCACCGTGCGCGCCTCGTTCATCAGGCCGACACCCTGACCTACCCAGTAGGTCGCCAGCTCCCGCGCACCGGCATGCCCGGCCTGGGCGAGCTTGTCGACCTTGGCGAGCGGCGGCTCGCTGACCAGCGACTGCAGTGGCATCGGCAGCGGCTGCGGCGCCTGCGGCGCATCCCAGGCATCGGTCCAGGCCGAGCGCAGCTGTCGCGACGGTTTGCCGGTTCGACTCTTCGCGCGCACCGTATCGCGCGAGGTCGCCGCGAGCATCTTCTCCTTGACGATGGGGTTGGTCTCGGCCTCGTGGGTCGTCAACCACACCGATGCCGTCCAGGCGCCGGCCGCGCCCATCGCCATCGCCGCGGCCATCTGCCGCCCGGTGACGATGCCACCGGCGGCCAGCACCGGCACGTCGCCGAGTTCGCGCACCGCGGCGACCACCTCGGGGACCAGCACCATCGTCGAGACCTCGCCGCAGTGGCCACCGGCCTCGCCGCCCGCGGCGACGATGATGTCGACGCCAGCGGCGACCTGGCGCACGGCGTGCTCGCGCGCGCCGACCAGGGCGGCGACGGCGACACCGTGCTCGCGGCCGAGTTCGAGCATGCGCGGCGGCGGCACGCCGAGCGCGTTGGCGATGAGGCGTATGGGATGACGGAAGGCGACTGCCATCGCGTCCTCGGCCCCGGACGGATGCAGGTTGCGCCCGAGATGCAAGGTGCCTCGACGCATTGCTTCCAGACCTTCGCCATCGACCTCGTAGCGCGCAAGCAGCTCGGTAGTGAACGTCTTGTGCGTGTCCGGAATGGCGGCGAGCAGGCCCTCGGCATCGAACGCTTCGCTCTTGCCTAGGACCTTGTCGGGAATCAGCAGGTCGACGCCGTAAGGCTTGCCGTCGACATGCGCATCAATCCAGGCGAGCTCTTCCTCGAGGCGTTCGGCGGTCATGCTCGCCGCTCCGAACACCCCCATGCCGCCGGCACGCGACACCTCGGCGACGACGTCGCGGCAGTGGCTGAAAGCGAACAGCGGAAACTCGATGCCCAGGCGGGCACACAGCGCGGATGTCATCGTCGCGCCCTCAGCGGCCCTTGTATACCGGTGCGCGCTTCTCCATGAACGCTCGCGGGCCCTCCTGGGCATCCTCGGTCTTGAACACCGGCGCCGAGATCTTCGTCTCCAGGGCCAGCGCGGCCTGCTCTTCCATGCCCAGGCAGGCGCGCGCCGACTTGCGGATGGCCTGAACCGCGATCGGTCCGTTGGCTGCAATCTTGCCGGCGATCTCCTGCGCCTTGGCCATCGGATCGTCGACGACGTAATTGAGGAAGCCCAGGCCCAGCGCCTCGTCGGCGCTGATCAGGTCGCCGGTCAGCAACAGTTCCATGCCCTTGGCGAACGGCAGCTGCTGGGTCAGGCGCACGGTCGAACCGCCGGCCGGGAAGATCGCCCACTTGACCTCCTGTACACCGAGCTTGGCCGCCGGCACGGCGACGCGAATGTCGGTACCCTGGGTCATCTCCATGCCGCCGGCGATGGCGTGGCCGTTGAGCGCCGCGATGACCGGCTTGACCGGGTCGAAGCTGCGCAGGAAACAACACTCGAAGATGTCGGGGTTGGCGAGGACCTTCTCGTCGTACTCGTTCTCGGCCGCGCGGCTGCCGGAAATCAGGGGGATGAGCTGGCCGAGGTCGGCCCCGGCGCAGAATGCGCTGCCGGTTCCGGTCAGGATCGCGACGCGCACGTTGTCATCGTCACGGACCTTGTGCCAGGCCTCGGCGAGGCGCACCGCGACCTCGGGGTTGACGGCGTTGCGGGCCTCGGGACGGTTGAGTGTGACGGTGGCGATGTGCCCGTTGACTGCGTAATCGACGACGGCCATGAGTGCTCCCCTGCTGGAATGGTGATCGTTGGCCAGCCGGCGGCCTCGTCTACGGGACGTGCCGTCGCTGGCGCGTTCAAGTCTAACCGCCGGCAGCGCCTGCTGGCGACGCCGCGGCGTCAGGCAGTGACTTGATCCCGGTCAGCATCGCCACGCCGGCGAGCACCGATACTCGAATCGCAAACGCCAACCATAGGGGGGACACGCCATGTTCAAGGCTTCCATATTCCGGCGCACCGGTCTGCTCGGCGCGCTGCCGTTCGTCGCCAGCATCGCCTTCAGCAGCGGCGCGAACGCCGCCGACGACGACGTCGCGAAGGTCGGCGAACAACGCTTCATGGATTTCTGCGCCGTGTGTCACGGTGCCGACGCCAAGGGCGGCGGGCCCTTCGCGCCGATGCTCAACAAGACGCCGACCGACCTCACCATGCTGGCCAAGGCAAACGACGGCGAGTTCCCGTTCAACCAGGTCTACGACATGATCGACGGGCGCAGCATGCCCGGCGCGCATGGCACCAAGGACATGCCGATCTGGGGTGGTGAATGGAAGCGCATGGACGCGATCGGCGCCGAGACCGCGCTGCGCGGCCGCATTCTCGAGATCATCATCTACCTGCGTTCCATCCAGCAGTAGGCGCCGTTCCCGGCGCCGCCGGCGCGGTGGCGCTCAGGCGTGACCCGCCGCGTCGGCGGGCGCGCCTGAGCGGCGTTCGCGCGCCGCCTGCTCGAGACATTCGCCGAGGGTCGGACAGACCGCGACGGCCGCTTCCACCCCGCGCCGATCGAGTTCGTAGAGCGCGCAAGCGGTCGCCGCGCGGCACGTTGCCGAACGCGGCGTGTCGTCGAGCAGGGCCATCTCGCCGAAAAAATCGCCCGCCATCAACGTCGCGAGTTCGTCCGTCGCATCGTCGGCGCCGGCGCCGGCGTCGGCCAGCACGCGAACGACGCCGCGCCCGATGAAGAACATGCTCGTGCCGCGCTCACCGGCGCGCACGATATCGTCTCCGGCAGCAACCGTGAGCGGCCGCAGGTACGGCACGATCTCGGCAATCTCGTCCGGTGCGAGATCGACGAAGAACGGTACCTTGCGCAGCAGCTCTTCCGGTGCGACCGCGAGCTCACTGATGGACAAGGCACCGAGCCGGCGCCGGTCCCTGTCGAAAGTCTCGTCGAGTTCGTCGCTGAGATTGGCGGGCACCAGCCCGGAGCGCGACAGGCGCTGCACTTCGGACTGCTCGACCTGCAGAATCAGGCGCTCGGCGAGGCGCGTCTGCATGGCCTTGACGAATTCCGGGAACTGCTCGGCCCAGTCATCCAGCCGGCCGCGCGCCGCGTCGCGCCGCTTGCGGTAGGCCTCGCGCACCGGTGCCACCTGTCGCGCATCGAAGGCGCCGGACCCAGCCATGCGTGCCAGCGCTTCGTCGACGCGGTCGCAGGCCTGCAGGGCCGCCCAGGCGCGTGCGTAGTCGCGCGCGACCGCGCGCGTGTGCGCGAGCCGGCCGAAACGGCCGGGCATCCGCGCGAGCCAGGCGAGCAGGCGCCTGGCCGTGGCATCGAGGTCCTCGGCGATGGCCGTCGGCGTGCGTGCGAAGTGACGCAGTTCGTCGAGACGTACGGCTGCGGCATGGTCGAGGGCACGATACGTACGCTCGTCGATATGGTAGCGACCATAGAGCTCACGGTAGGCGGTGCGCTCGGTGGCGACGGCGCGCATCCACAGCATGCGCACCGCCTCCTCGTCATCGACCTCCTCGCGCCGCGTGCGCGCCATGTCCGCGCGCAGCCGCGCGACCCGCGCGCGCTGCGCCGCTTCGAGGCGCTCGGCAAGTGCCGCCGAGAAGAGCCCCCCGCCGCGCAGTCCGGGAATGCGCTCGGCGGCGACCCGCGCCGCCTCGCTCAGCACCTCGTCGCGGGCCAGCCGGTCGGCGACACCGGGACGATCCAGACCGAGGCGCCGCATGAGCGGCTCGACGGTGAGGCCCTGCACGATCAGCGTGAACAGCACCACGCCCATGACCACGGCGACGAAGGTCTCGGCCCAGGCGAAATCCTGCAGGCTCAACACGAGCGCCAGCGAGACCGCCCCGCGCAGACCGCCCCAGTACATCACCGTCTGGTAGGCGCCGCTGACGGCCAGGCTCGGACGCAGGCGCCCGATCAACGGCATCAGGCCGTAGATCGCCAACGCGCGCGATAACAGCATGGCCGCGATCGTCAGGGCCAGCACGTCGGCCTGCGCGGTCAGCGCAGCGAAATCGATCGACAAACCCATCAGCAGGAAGATCAGCGCGTTGGCCATGAACGCGACATACGACCAGAAGTGCTCGATGTAGTCGGCAATGCCAGGCTCGATCTTACTGCGCCCCCAGCTGCCGATGACGAGGCCGGCGGCGAGCGTCGCCATCACCCCGGACACGTGGAAGACCTCTTCGGCCACGACAAACGAGAGATAGGCGAGCGTGGTGAGTATCGAGATCACGATGGCCTGGTTGCCGCGCACCAAACCGATCACGCTGCCTGCGACGAAGGCCATCGAGGCTCCCGCCGCGAGACCTCCGAAGAACGTGACGAGGAAGTCGCCGACGGCACCCCAGGCACCGGCGCCCGCGATATGACCGGACAGCGCCATGCCGAGGAGGATCTTGGTGACCACGATCGCGGTTGCGTCGTTCAGCAGGCTTTCGCCCTCTACCAGCACCGTCAGCCGGCGCGGCGCACCGAGCTGGCGGAACAAGGCGATCACCGCGACCGGATCGGTCGCCGAGAGAATTGCCCCGAGCACCAGCGCGGCGGCCAGCGGCACGTCGCCGACGAGGGCGACGAGCGCACCGATGACAGCCGTCGAAATCAGCAGACCCGGCACGGCCAGGGTCAGCACCGGCACCAGGTTGTCGCGCAGCTCGCGCCAGTCGAGGTGCGTGGCCGACTCGAAGATCAGGCTCGGCAGAAAGACATAGAGGATGAGTTCGGTGCCGATGTGCAGGTCGAGCACGCGACCGACGCCGGCCGGCAGCAGCGGGGCGAGCTGGGCCAGCGCCATGCCCACGAGCACCAGCAGGATCGTGAACGGCGCGTGGAGGCGCCGCGCCAGCACCAGCGTGGCCGAGGCCAGTAGCAACAGGATCGAGATCCCGAGGACCAGGTCGGCAACCGGATTCTCGTGTACCGTCATGCAGCGCTCCCGCGGCCACGCCGCTGCCAGCGGCCGACGTGCTCGCAGTTACGCCCGCGCCACGCTGTCACCATGGCGGAACATTCACCGATCACGCGGCCAAGACGCCTGTGGGCGGTGCTGCAGGTCGTTCCGCGATGCGCGTCTATCTCGCATAAACTGCGCTTCTGGAACGACGTGCGCCGTGCCCGCGGGGATGCCCGCGCACTTCTCGGCGCGTCGCCAACGGCAATCCAACAGAGGGGACGGGGACATCATGACGATCAATTTCGCCAAGCTGTGGGAGTCGGTAGCCGACATCGTGCCGCAGCAGGTCGCAGTGGTCCAGGGCACACGCCGCTACACCTGGCGCGAGTACGACGATCGCGCGGCGCGCCTCGCCGCGGCCTTCTCCGCCGCCGGCCTCGGCCCTGGCGCCAAGGTCGGTATGTACTTGTACAACTCGCCCGAGTACTGCGAGACCAACTTCGCCGCACTGAAGATGCGCGCCGTGCCGGTCAACGTGAACTACCGCTACCTCGACGACGAACTCGCCTACCTGCTCGACAACGCGGACGCACAGGCCGTCGTTTTCCACACCTCGCTCGGCGACCGCATCGCGCGCGTCGCGCCTCGCCTGCCGAAGCTGCGCCTGCTCGTCGCGGTCGATGACGGCCCGGTGCCGGGCGCTGTGGCGCTGCCGGACGCCGTCGAGGCGTACGAAGCGCTGCTCGAACGGCACTCACCGGCCGCACGGGTCGCCGCGCAGGGCGACGAGATCTACATGCTCTACACGGGCGGCACGACCGGCATGCCCAAGGGCGTAATGTACCCCTTCGACGAGTTCACCGGGTTCTTCCTGCAGGGCTACCCGCCGATGATCGGACTCGAACCGCCGGCCGACGCGGACGCACTGCTCGCCGCTGTCGCGGCGCGCCGCGACGCGCCGCCACTGGTCGCGATGTCGGCGCCGCCGCTGATGCATGGCACCGGTTGCTGGCTCGGCATGATGGCACCGCACATGATGGGCGGCACGACGGTGCTGCTCGAAGAACGAGGTCTCGATGCGGAAGGGCTGTGGGATGCCGTCTCGCGCGAGCGCGTGCAGCACCTCGTGATCGTCGGCGACGCGTTTGCCCGCCCCCTGCTCGCCGCGCTCGACGCGCATCCCGGGCGCCGGGATCTCGATTGCCTGCGCCTTATGATTTCCTCCGGTGCGATGTTCTCGACCGAGGTCAAGCGCGCCCTCATCGATCACCTGCCGGAACTCACCATCGCCGACCTGCTCGGCTCGACCGAGGGCGGCATGGGCCAGTCGCTGATGAACCGCCATACCCCCGCAGCGGAGACCGCGCGCTTCGCACTGTCGCCGACGAGCAAGGTCTTCAGCGAGGACGGCCGCGAGATCGCGCCGGGCTCGGACGAAATCGGTATGGTCGCCAACGGCGGCCTGGTACCCATCGGTTACTACAAGGACCCGGAGAAGTCCGCACGAACGTTCCGCGAGGTCGCCGGCCAGCGCTACTCGTTTCCCGGCGACATGGCGCGCGTCGCCGCCGATGGTACGCTCGAACTGCTCGGGCGCGGCTCGAACTGCATCAACACCGGTGGCGAGAAAGTCTTTCCCGAAGAGGTGGAGGAAGCACTCAAACGCCATCCGGCGGTTGCCGACGCGCTCGTCTTCGGCGTGCCCGACGAGCGCTTCGGCAATCGCATCGTGGCGGTCGCCGCTCTCGTGCCCGGCGGCGACGCCGATGAAGCAGCGCTGATCGCGGCGGTCCACGAGCATCTCGCCGGCTACAAGGCGCCACGCGCCGTACACCTCGTCGCGACGGTGCCACGTGCGCCGAACGGCAAGGCGGACTACCCGGCCGCCCGGGCCCTGTTCGAAGCGCGGGGATAAGCGGCGGCGAGCGCCGGAGCCGTTCGTCTGACATGGCAGCGCCGCCAGGTCGCGCGGCTCATTTTCAGTAACATGTGAGAGAGAATTAATAATCAATCTAATCTCGTAACCCCCTCCATGACCGGTCTCCTGGCGCAGCCCCGGCGCGACGCGCGGCGATGGCGGAAGCGACGCCTCATGATGTGCCTCGCGTTGGTGTGGTCGACCGTGGGCGCGCAGGACCAGGTCGGCCTGCGCACCACGGAACCGCTCGAACTCGACCCGGTCATCGAGGCCAGCGGCGTCGATACGACATGGTCAGCGCGCGTCGGGATCCTCGCCGCCGTCGGTCCCGACTACGAAGGTGCCGACGCCTACCGGCTGAGAGCCGTGCCCGCCATGCGCGTGAGCTGGAAGCAGCGCCTCGTCTTCCGCGGCCGCAGCCTGGAAGCGAACGTGTACCGGGCCCATGGCCTGCGTTTCGGACCGATGCTCGGTACGCGTGCCGGGCGCGACGAAGATCGGGACGGCATACTGCGCGGGCTTGGCGACGTCGATCGCGCCTTCGAGGCCGGCCTGTTCGCGCGCTACACGCTCGGGCCCGGCAGCCTGCGCCTGAACGTCCTGCACGACGTCAGCGGCGCTCATGACGGTCTCGTCGCCGAACTCGGCGGCGGCATCAAGCTGCCGCTCTCGAGTCCCCTGTTCAGCCTGAGTGTCACCAGCACCTGGGCCAGCCGCGATTACATGCGGACGTACTTCGGCGTCGACGCGGCACAGGCGCGACGCTCACGCCTGCCCGCGTTCGCCGCCGGCAGCGGCTTCAAGGACGTACGTGTCGGCCTCGGCTCGCGCGTCGACCTGACCCGGCACTGGTCGGCCATCGTCACCCTGGCCTACGAGCGCCTGCTCGGTGACGCCGCGGACGGCCCGCTGGTCGCCGTGCATGGCAATGCCGACCAGGTCTTCGCCGGCCTCGGCGCGCTGTACCGCTTCTGAGCGCGCTGCCTGGTCCGCTGCCGCCGCTCCGCGGCGGCGCGAGTTGAGTACAATCCGCGCTTGCCCGATCATCCCCGCACGCGATGCCATGACCCTGCCCGCCCTGCCCGACTGGACGGCCCCCGAACTCGCCGTGACCCGCCCCGCGCCGGACTGGTTTCATGCGGCCCTGGCGTGGCCCATGACCTCGCACTTCGTGGCGGTCGACGACTGCCCCATCCACTACCTCGCCTGGGAGCCGGCGCGCCCGCCGCGGCGCGGCGTGCTGCTGGTTCACGGCGGCGGCGCGCACGCCAACTGGTGGCGCTTCATCGCGCCGTTCCTGGCCGAGGACTACGCGGTCGCCGCGCTCGACCTGTCCGGCATGGGCGACAGCGGACGCCGCGAGCGTTACGACGCCGCCCAGCGCAGCGCGGAGATGCTCGCCGTGATGGCCGACGCGGGCCTCGGCGAGCAGCCGTTCGTGGTCGGCCATTCGTTCGGCGGCTACCAGCTCATGCGCCTCGCGGCCAAGCACGGCGACGCCCTCGGCGGCGCGGTGATCGTCGATTCGCCGATTCGCCGCCCGGACGATCCGGAGAAACAGACGCCGCGCCGCGTACTCAGCTTCGAGCGCCATTACCCCGACTTCGAGATCGGCGTCGACCGGTTCCGCCTGATGCCGCCACAGGAATGCGCCAACGACTACATCGTGGAGTTCATCGCGCGCCATTCCATCCGGCAATCGGAAGCTGGCTACACCTGGAAGTTCGATGTCGGCGCGATGGGTGCGCGCCGCTGGGAGGAACCCTTCGCCGAGCATTTCGCCAACATGAGCTGCCGGCGCGCGCTGATCTACGGTGACCGCAGCGTGCTGGTCAGCCGCGCGACCGCCGACTACATGGCCGAACTCATGGGTGCGCAGGCGCCGGTGTTCGGCATTCCGGAGGCTCACCACCACATCATGCTCGACCAGCCAATCGCCTTCGTCGCCGCGCTGCGCGGCCTGCTCGACGGCTGGCAGCGCAGCGAGCCCACCTGATCCTCGTCCCTGAACCCTGCCGCCCAGGAGTCCATCCATGCCTCTGTACGAAAAGCGCACCTACACCGTCATCGTCGGCCGCATGGCCGAGGTCCAGCGCCTGTATGCCGAACAGGGCTGGCCGGTGCTCGAAGCCGAAGGCTTCAGCACGCACAACGTCGGCTACTTCGTCAGTGATACCGGCACGCTGCACCAGCTCGTACACTTGTGGCGATTTCATGACGACGCCGAGCGGCGCGCTTTCTGGCAGCGGCTCTATGCCAGCGAAGCGTTCATGGCCTTCGCGGCGCAGATCCGCCCCCTGATCCAGGCGCAGGAAGTGCAGTTGCTCAACCCTGCACCGTGGGGCCCGCGGCCCTGAACAGCCGTCACAACCCGGCCGGCTTCGCGCTCGCCGCGATGCAGCGACGCGGCACCGCCTGAAGGCGGGTGTGGCGGCAGCCGGGCCGCACACGCCGGTCACGGAATGCGTACAATCAGAGACGCACGCGGCCGCCGCATCACGCGCCGGCGCCCGGCAACGGACGAACCGTCGTAGTCGCATAGTCGCCGCGGCGGGAAGCGGGGCAGCGCTTCGGGAGTTCGCGCGACGCGGCAAGGCCGCCGGCCGCGGCACCCCGCCGCACCCGCGCCA
>JAPOKK010000362.1 GCA_029977665.1 Pseudomonadota bacterium
CCCGAGTAGATTGGCACGTTGAGTTCGAGATTGATGTCGCTCTGGTGCACCTTGGCGGAACCGAAGCGGCCACCGGAGCGGTTGAAGTTGTGCCCACCGGTGATATCGACGGTCGGATAGTGTTGCGCGGTCTGGCGGGAAATCTCCTCGCGCGCGATGTCGGCGGCGACCAGCGCTGCCGCCACTTCGAGGTTGTTGTCGATGGCGGTGCGCGTCCAGGCCTCGATATCCTGGGGCTCCGGTACGCTCAGCGGCATGGCCTCGCCCAGCACGAGGAGGTCGTCGTGATAACTCGCGGTGACTTCGCGCAGCGCTTCCGTCGCGTTCTCGATCTCGTTGCTCGCGCTGATCTCGCCGGCGAGGGCACGGTCATAACCGGCCTGCGCCTCCTGCACGTCGGTAATCGCGATCAGGCCGACCTCGAAGCGTTGCCGGGCCTGTTCGAGCTGGCGTTCCAGGGATTCCTTCTCGGCCTGCGCGAATTGCAGGTTGTCGCGCGCGGCAAGCACGTCGAAGTAGCGTTCGGCGACCCGCAGCATGAGCTCCTGGCGCGCCACGACGACTTCGAGCTGCGCCTGCTGCAAGCGCTTGTCGGCCTGGCGCAGCGCGATGATGCGGTCGTGGTGGTAGACCGGCTGCTGGAGACTGACGCCATAGTTGTGCTGCATGTAGTAGACGAGGCCGTCGGCGCCGAAAGCATTGGCCAGCTCGATGTCCTGCCGCACGCGGCCGGTGCCGGCGCGAAACGACAGGTTGGGCAGGTACAACTCCGCCTTGGCCTGCGGGATCCCCTCGGCGACGGCGAGCGCCGAGTTGCGCGCCTCGCGGTAGGTGGGGTCCATCTCTTCGGCCGCTTCGAGCACGCCGAGCAGGTCGGTCTCGGCGGCAACCGGTGACAGGGCCGTCGCGCAGCTCAGCAATACCAGCGCAGCTGCCACATGCCCGAGCGGTTGGTGCCGGCATCTTTCGGATGCGTTCGGCCGCGCGACGAGCGCGAGCCCGTGAAGGAGGAAGCGTCGCACGCGTTCAGAATTCGAACTCGGGGCGGGACTCGGCCCCGATCAGGGGCGCCAGTTCCGTCTCGAACAGGCCTTCGGTGGTCCAGGAATCCTTGCTCAGGCGCGTCACCAGCGTCGCTTCCATCACCGGTGGCTGACCGAGAACGATGAACAACCGCCCGCCGATGCCGAGTTGCTGCTCGATGGCTGTGCGGCGCGTCGGGCACGAGCCCGTCACGGCAATGACGTCGTAAGGTTCGGCGGTCGGCCAGCCATCGAGCGCATCGCCGACGTGGAGCTTGATGTTGCCGATGGCTGCGCGGCGCAGGTTGTCCTTGGCCCGCTGCGAGAGATCCTCGTAGTACTCGATGCTGGTCACGTGCGCGCCGAGCGTGGCGAGCAGGGCGGTGAGATAACCGCTGCCGGTGCCGATTTCGAGGATGCGATCGGTTGGCTGCACCGCCAGGGCTTGTAGCAGGCGCGCTTCGACCTTGGGCTGCATCATGTGCTGGTCGTGGCCGATGGCAATCGACGTATCGGTGAACGCGAGATTGCGGTAAGCATCGGGTACGAACAGCTCGCGCGGCACTTCCGTGCAGGCATGCAGCACGCGTGCGTCGAGCACTTCCCACGGGCGGATTTGCTGTTCGACCATGTTGAAGCGTGCGACTTCGAGATCTAGGGACATCGGCGGTATCGTCCAGGTCAGTCGGGTCAGGTCCAGGTCAGTAGCGCGTGACGGCCACGGTCGTGGCGTCCTGCGCGGCGATTGTATCTTGCGGCCGGGCGCCATGCACCCGACCGGCACTCGCGGCAGGCTGCTCTCAGGCGGCCGGGGTTTCCGTGGCCGCCGCGAGGGCGGTGTCCATGCGTTCGAGCGCTCCGGCGATGACGGTAGCGGCGTCACCGCTGCCGTGCTCGCTCAGGTGCCGCCGCCAGCGGCGCGCGCCGGGACGGCCCTGGAACAGGTTGACGAGGTGTCGCGTGAGCACGCGCGTGGGCGTGCCACGGGCGTTCTCCGCGGCGGCATGGGTCATGTATTGCGCGACGACCGAGTGCTCGTCGAGAGGCCGTGCCGGCGCGCCGAACAGGCTGGCGTCGAAAGCCGCCAGCGAAGCCGGTGCTTCGTAGGCACGGCGCCCGATCATCACGCCGTCGACGGCATCGAGCTGTGCACACGCCGCTCGCGGCGTCGTGATGCCGCCGTTGATCACGATGACCAGCGTCGGTAGTTCACGCTTGAGACGATGAACCCAAGCGTACTCCAGCGGTGGGATCTCGCGGTTCTCGCGCGGACTCAGACCCTGCAGCCAGGCCTTGCGCGCATGCACGTGGAACACGCGGCAGCCGTGCTCGGCGAGCTGCGCGACGAAATCGCGGAAGTAGCCGTAATCGTAAAGGTCGTCGACGCCGAGACGGTGCTTGACGGTGACTTCGACGTCGGCCGGCACGGCGTCGCGCATCGCCTCGATGCAGCGACCGACCAGTGCGGGCTCGCGCATCAGGCAGGCGCCGAACGCACCCGACTGCACGCGCTCGCTGGGACAGCCGCAGTTCAGGTTGACCTCGACGTAACCCCGCTCGCTGGCCAGCCGCGCACAGGTCGCCAGCGCCTCGGGCTCGCTACCGCCGAGCTGGATGGCGAGTGGTTGTTCCAGCGCGTCGAAAGCCAGCAGGCGGTCGCGCGGGCCGTGCAGCAGTGCGCCGGTCGTGACCATCTCGGTGTAAAGCCGGGCATGCGGACTGAGCAGCCGCGCCAGGTAGCGGAAGTGACGGTCGGTCTTCTGCATCATCGGTGCGACGCACAAGCGCCACGGCGAGAGCGTCGCTGGCGGGTGCGTCGTCATGCAGCATGTCCACCGAGGATGCGCGCGGTGAAGGCGGCGCGCAGGTAGAAGCCGCGCGGCAGGGTCGGCGCGGGGCAGCCTTCGGCATCGCTCGCGTCGACCAGCGCGTCGCGGTTGGCCGCCTTCGGCCGCACCTGGAGGTAGGTGCCGAGGCGGCCGTCGATCTCGTCCGAGCGTCCGGTCGCGATGAGTTCCATGTGTTCTTCCCAGTCCGCTTCGAGTACGCACTCCTCGTCCGGTGTCGGGCTCCACAGGCGTGCTGCGCCGATGCGGCGTGCCGCCAGCGGCACCGCCGGCGTCGCTTCGATCGGTACCCACAGCACGCGCGCCAGTTTGCGACGTACGGTCGAGTCGCTCCAGCGCTGGCCGATCAGTTCGCCGAATGCGACGGTGCACACGTGGGTCGACTCGCGCGG
>JAPOKK010000012.1 GCA_029977665.1 Pseudomonadota bacterium
AAGCTGCAGGTCCTCAACGGCCCCATCGCCGGTAAGGAACTCGAGCTGACCAAGGCGCTGATCACACTGGGCAAGCCCGGCACGCAGGTCGCGGTCATCTCGCGGCGTCCCCAGGGCTACTTCCTCACCCACATCGAGGGTGACGGCGAGAACGACAACTACCCCGTCGTCAACGACAAGCCCATCGGTCCCCAGGCCTACGCGATTCAGAACGGCGACATCATCGAGCTCGCCGGAATCAAGATGGAGTTCAACCTCGTCAAGTGACGCCCCGTCCCGCCCGGCCGCTGTGGCCGCGCGGGAGCAGCCGGGCATCACGCCCGCGTCACCCCGTTTCCTCGCCCACCGCCTGCGCAGGCCCGCGCGCTAACTCGCGCCTTGCGTCGTCACTTCGTCTTGTGTTCGAACACACCGTCCCAGTCGGGCGCGGGCGGCATCGCCCGGAAATGCTGGATGCGGTCGATGTAGACGCGGTACAGGTCGGGTGAGCGCGACGTCTTCATCAAATTGACCAGATTGAGTTCGGCCATGTCCCACTGCTGCGTGCGGTACAGCCTTATCGCCTCGTGGTACAGCTTGAGTTCCTTCTTCCACGCTGCATCGAGTTCCTCGCGCAGGCACAAAGGCTCGTAGATGGCGACCGGCTTCGCCTTGCCCTTGACGCGCACCCGGTCGAGTTCACGATAGGCGTATTCCGGCACCGCGGCGGTCGTCGTCTCACTGCAGATGATGCCGACGCCATAGTTCTTGGTCAGTCCCTCGAGACGCGAACCGAGATTGACCGAGTCGCCCATCACCGTGTAGGCCATGCGGAACTCCGAGCCCATGTTGCCGACCGACATAGTACCGGTGTTGATACCGACGCCAATACGCACCTCGGGCCAGCCGCGCCGGGCGAACTCGACATTGACCTGCTCCAGCCGCTCGATCATCTGCATGCCGGCTTCGAGCGCATGACGGGCATGGTCCGGATCCGGCAACGGCGCGCCCCAGAAGGCCATGATGGCGTCGCCCATGTACTTGTCGATGGTGCCGCGGCGCGTATGGATGATTTCGGTCATCGGCGTCAGGAACTGGTTCATCAGCTCGGCCAGGTCCTTCGGTGGCAGCCCTTCTGAGATCGTGGTGAACCCGCGTACGTCGGAGAAGAGCACGGTCAGCTCGCGGTTCTCCGCTTCGAGCGAATAGGCGGTCGGCGCGCGCGCCATCTCGTCGACGAGTTCGGGCGGGACGTACTGGCCGAACAGGCCGGTGAGCTGCCGCTTGCCGCGCGTCTCGACGAAATAGCCGTAGGACATGTGCAGCAGGAACATCGTCAGTACCATCATCACGCCCGAGGCGACCGGCAGCACGACACCGTTGGTCCACACGAGATGATTGAAGCCGATGTAGGCCACGATGCCGCCGATGGTGAATACGGTCGTCACCAGCGGACTCAGCAATGCCCCGGCCACGATCATGCCGATGCCGACGACGAGCAGCAGGATGACCTCGGCACCGAGGGTGTACTCCGGGAACTGCAGTACGTTGTCGTTCAGAATGCCGGCGATCAGGTTGGCATGCACTTCGACCCCGGGGTAGGCCTCTTCCATCGGCGTCGCGCGCAGGTCGAGCAGGCCCGGCGCACTGGTGCCGACGAGCACGATCTTGCCCTGCAGAACCCCCTTGTCGGCGGTACCGTGGAGTACCTGCGTCGCCGGCACGTAGTGGAAGCTCCCCTGGCGGCCGCGAAACGGTACCAGCGTCTTGACGTGACGATCGACGGGGATGCGCGCCTGGCCCACGGTCAGCCACTCGAGGCCGGGATAGCCGCGGGTGTCGAACAGGGGCTTTTCGAAATGCGGCAGGACTTCGGCACCGCCGAGCGCGTGGCGCACGACCTCGAGCGACAGCGACGAGTAGTAATTGTCCTCGAAGCGCACGAGCATTGGCACGCGACGCACCACGCCGTCGGGGTCGGGCTGCTGGGAGAAATGGCCGGCGCCGATGGCCTGGGTCGTCAGGCGCGGCAGGTTGCCACCGTAGCCGGAGGCCTCCAGGAACTGCACCTTCTTGCCCTGGAAGACCGACTTGACCAGGGTCGGGTCGGGCAGGGCCCCGGAACGCGGCGTATCGAAGCCCTCGCCCGAATCGATGTTGAAGTAATAGCCGAGCACGACCGGATAGCGGCCGATGGTTTCGCTGAAAATGGCATCGTAGTCAAGGGTCGGACGGACCTCGGCCAGGCTGTCGAGGTACGCCTGATCGCCCTTGAGTTTCTCCGCCGCGAGTCCTTCGAGCACCTTCAGACCGGAACTCTCGTCGGGCTCGGCGAACACGATGTCGAAACCGAGCAGGCGGATGTCGTAATCCTCGAACAACGTCTCGACCAGCCGCGCCAGCTTGTTGCGCGGCCACGGCCAGCGCCCCTCTGCGCGCAGGCTGACCTCGTCGATGTCGACGATGACGACCGAATCGTCGAGCGTGCGCGGCATGGTCAGCTTGAGATGCGTGTCGTAGGCAAGGTTCTCCATCTGGTCGACGAAGCGCAGCCGCCACACGCCTGTCGCGTGGCACAGGAACACGGCCAGCACCAGCGTGCCGAGGGCGAGCCGGATCCAGTTCTCCTTCAGTTTATCGATCACGACCGTCGCGCTCCCCGATTCTCAACCCGTTACGCAAACACCGCTTCTGGCGCGCCGCGCTTCGTCGCGCCGCCAACCGACACGGGCGTTCATGCGCATAATCGCACTTCCTCGCTTCGCATGCCCCGCATACCGTTCCCACTCGCTGCGCCAACCGAACGACCCTGCGTGGCCACCGTCGCGCCGGGCCCGCGCAAGGCCGGACGCATGGCTTCACGGCCCGAGCAGGGGTTTCAGTTCCTCCGCCAGAGCCTCGAAGATCTCGCGCGTTGCCCGGCTCGTCGCATCGACGTAGTCGGCGAGGTCGTCGCTGGCCAAGGACGCTTCGCGTTCATAGCTGCGCGTCAGTACCGGTACCGCCCCGCGCGCCCGGTAGACATCGAACTGCAGACCGACCACGGCTGCACCGGCACCGTCACCATGATCGACCCGCTCGAAGCGCTCGATCCGGCCGCGCACCACGAGCCCTTCATCGGCACCCGGTTCGGTCAACACGCGGGCTGGCAGCGTCCCGCGCAGTGTCGCTGCGAGTCCCTGCTGCAACATCACGCGCGGACTGTCGATCCAGTAATGGTAGCCGTACTGCTCCAGCGAGGTGCCGTCGGCGTGAGCGTAGACGAGTGCACGCTGCCCGTGCAGTCCACTGGCGCCGAACGGCGCGACGAACACCCAGGGCGCATCGACGGCCGGCGTCGCCGCTGCCCCGACCGCCGCAGGCACGAGACGGTGGAACTGGTCGCGCGGCGGGGCCGAGAGCGTGCCGCAGCCGGCCACGGTCATGACGATGAGCGCCAGCGCGAGCGTGCGTGTCTCCGTCATGATCTGAACGGGCTCACGGCGTGCCGGGCTCCGCAGATGCCGACTGCCGGATCAGGCGCGCCGGGTTTTCTCGCACACTGCGTGCGAACTCGTTCATGTTCCTGGCGCTGCCTTCGATGTCGTACATGATGGTACCCAGGTGCTGGTTGATGGTACGCAAGGCCCGCTCCAGCTCCGTCATCGAGTCATCGGCTGATTCCACCGTGTTCTTTATCGCAGCGTGATTGTCGCTGACCACGCTGCCCAGCGAGGTGAGCACGCCGTTCATCTCGACGCGGGTGTCCTCAATGCGTCCTATCAGGCCATTGAGATTCAGCGCGACCTCGTCCATATGCACGAGAAAATCGCGCACGCGCGTCTGGTTGCCGTCAGCCACCATGGCCTGGATACCACGTGCGCTCTCGTCGAGATGCCGTAGCAAGCTGCGTGTCTCGACCAGTACGTCCTGCTCGAGACGCTCATGCACCATCTTCACGAACGGCGTGAGGTCGTCGCGGCGAAAACTCAGGAACTCGTCGGACAGCGTCGTGATGGTCCGGTTGAGGTTGTCGAGAACTGGTAACAGGCCGTCCTCGGAGAGCACGCGAAAATCGTTCGCTGCCCGGTTCAATACCGCGACGAGATCGGCCTTGCCTGCGCCCTCGATGGTCGCGCCCGGCTCCAGCATGCGCGTCGCCTCGCCTTCGACAATCTCGATCGTCACCGCCGAGATGAGGCCGGACGCAGCCACCCGTGCGATGCTATCCGCCGGGATCTGCCAGCCCTCGGTGATGCTGAGTTCGACGCGGTAACGCATCCCATCCGGGCTTGCCTGCGGCTCGATGTGCTCGATCTGACCGACCTGGTAACCCTCGTAGTAGACGCCGGTGCCGAATTTCAGGCCCGCAACGTTCTCGTAATCGACGTAGTAGGTGTCGGTCGGGCCGCTGCGACCGGTGATGGTGAGCAAGAGCACGACGAAGGCCAGCGCCATCGCCACGACGAAAGCCCCCACCATCACGTAGTTGACCGTATCGCGTTTCATACTCGGAGCGGCCCTGCGGCGCGCATCATCCCCCGGTGAGCCGACGCAGGTAGTCGTCGGGATCGATCTCTTCTTCTCGCGGACGCCGATTGAGCAGATCCTGCACGCGTTGAATGCTGGAACTGCGGACTTCTTCGACGCTGCCGGTCAACAGGATTCTGCCATGATCGAGCACGGTGATGCGATCGGCGATCTTGAAAGCGCTGTCGAGCTCGTGGGTCACCACGACGATGGTCATCTGCATGGTGTCGCGCAGCTTGATGATGAGCTCGTCCAGATCGGCCGCGACGACAGGGTCGAGTCCGGCTGACGGTTCGTCGAAGAACAGCAGCTTGGGGTCCATGACGATGGCACGTGCCAGCGCGGCGCGCTTGATCATGCCGCCCGACAACTGCGCCGGCTTGAGTTCACCGAAACCGCCGAGATTGACCACTTCGAGCTTCATGCGCGCGATGATCTGCATGGTCTGTTCGTCGAGCGCGGTGTGCTCGCGCAGCGGCAGCATCACGTTCTCCGCGACGGTCATCGAGCTCAGCAGAGCGCCGCCCTGGAAAGACACGCCCATGTTGCGCCGTAGCGCCTGGAGTTCGGCCGCGGAGCTCTCGGTGATGTCCATGCCGAGCAGCCTGATGGATCCCGAGGTAGGGCGCTGCAGCCCGAGCAGGTGGCGCAGCAGCGTGCTCTTGCCCGAGCCGCTGCCGCCCATGATGACCATGATCTCTCCGGACTCCACGCGCAGGTCGACTCGATCGAGGATGCGTCGGCTGCCGTAATGCGTGACGAGTTCGTCGACCTCGATCGCGGCGCCGGTACTCATCGGTTGAGGAAATAGGTGAAAGCCATGTCGGCGAGCACGATGTAGGAAATCGCGAGCACTACAGCGCGCGTGGTCGATTTGCCGACGCCCTCGGCGCCACCGCTGACGGCAAAACCGTTGGTGACCCCGACCAGGGCGATGATGACGCCGAAGACGACGCTCTTGGCGAGCCCCTGGAGGACGTCGTCGGTGGTCATGAAACCGGTCGACTGGTCCCAGTAGGCGGCGTAGCTGAGGCCGAGCTCGATGTTGCAGAACGCGGCCCCGCCGAGCAGCGCGGCGAAATCGGAGAACAAGGTGACCAGCGGCACCATCACGAGCATTGCGATCAGCACCGGCGAGACCAGGTAACGTACCGGGTTGATGCCCATCACGCGCAGCGCGTCGATTTCCTGGTTGACCACCATGGTGCCTATGCGCGCTGCCAGCGCGGAACCCGAGCGTCCGGCAATCAGGATGCCGGTGATGAGTGGCCCGAACTCGCGCGTCACCGACAGCGCGATACCGAGCACGACCTGGGTCTCGGCGCCGAACTGCTTGAGTGTGTGGATGCCCTGAATGGCCAGCATCACACCGATCGCGAACGACAGCACGAAGACGATGGGCAGCCCGTTGATTCCGATCTCGACCATCTGCTGCACGGCGGCCGAAAGGCGCACCGGCTGGCGCCGCGACGGACCCAGCAGGATCCAGAAGAAGCTCTCTACAATCAGCGCGAGGTAGTAACCGAACTCCTCGAGAAGTTCGACGAAAGCCCTGCCGGCGCGCGCGAGCGAGAGCGCGAGCGCCGCCTGGCGCGTTTCAGCCATCCGCCTCGAGGCGAGCAGCGAGGTCTGCGTGGATCGGGAAGACCTTGTCGAGCCGTGCGAGTTCGAGAACGCTCAGCGCGGCTTCGCTGACGCCGATGAGGCCGAAGCGCAGACCGCCTTTCTTGGCCGTCTGGAAGCCTTCGACGAGGCTCGCCACGCCGGAACTGTCGATGTAGGTGACACCGCTCAGGTCGACCAGCGTGTGGTGACCCTGCTCGAGACTCGCCAGAATGGCCTTACGCGCATCCGGCGAACAGGACAGATCGACGTCGCCGGTGAGCAGAACGATGTCGTAGCCGTCCTGCGTCTTCACTTGGTAGGCCATCACACAAACCCCGGAATAGTTTCGTTGTCGTTGTCAGCGGGCCGCGGCGCTCGGGTCACGGCCGCAACCGGGCGGCGACGCGGCGCGCGCACCGCGCGCGGGCAGCGCTCACGATTCCGCATGCTGGTCGTCGAGTCGCTTGATCATGCGCAGCACGTGGCCGCGTTCGTCCTGCAGGTGGGCATAGGCACACTCGTCCATCAACTCCTTGATGAAGAACGTGCCCAGTCCGCCCGGGCGCAGCTCGTCGAGGTCGCGCGGCTGAATCTGCTCGAAATCGACTGCGGCCGCGAAGTCGGTGATAACAACCTCGATCTCGCCGCCATTATCGTTTATCTCCAACACGATTTCACCAGAACGATCACCCTTGTAGGCGTGCTCCATGATGTTCATGCAGGCCTCGTTGACCGCGATGATGAGATCGGACACGAGCTTCTTCGTCAACGTTACCTGGCTGGCCGCCTGCTGCACCTGGTCGCGCACCATCTTGAGGCGTTTGGGATCGGCCGCGAAGCGCAATTCCAGCAGGCGGTTGCTCATGGTCAACAAGGCCATGGACTGCGCGGCCGCGCGCGCGGGTGGAGCCGCCGGCCTGTCACGACTGGGCGTGGGTGAGGCGTCATCTCGCCAGGTCCACGAGCATCAGGGTTATGTCGTCATGCGTGGTAAAGCCGTCCTGCCGCCAGTTCTCGACGATGCCCGTCAGGCGGTTCGCCGGCGGCAGGCTCACGGAGGATTCTATCATCTGAACGACGCCCGCGGTCTCGAGCGGGGTGCCGTTTTCGTCGGCGCTCTCGCTCAAGCCATCGGTGTAGAGATAGATGGACGCGCCGTCCAGCGGCAGGCGGCTGACCGGGAACTCGATCCCCGCGAGCACGCCGAGCGGCGGCGCCTCCGCGGCGAGCTCGGCGTAGTCACCGGCCGCGTGTCTGAGCAGGGCCGGCTGGTGACCGGCATTGGCAATCGCGACCTGCCCGCTGGCCGGGTCGAAGAAGCCGGCGATGATGGTCACGAACATTCCCATGGTCGACGTCTCGCACAGCTCGTCGTTGACGCGGGCCAGCAGCAGCCCGGGATCCCGGGCCTGCTTCGCCAGGCAGCGCAGCAGGCTCGTCGTCTTCGCCATCAGCAGCGCCGCGTTCATGCCCTTGCCGGAGACGTCGGCGAGCGAGAAGTACACGCGGCCGTCACCGAGATGCAGGTAATCGTAGAAATCACCCGACACCTCGCGCGCCGGCAGGTTGAGCCCGTGCACCGGCGAAGGCCCCGAACCGGCGACCGGCAACAGGCTCTCCTGGATCTGGCGCGCAAGCTCGAGTTCCTTGCGCACGCGTTCCTGTTCGACGAGTTCGAGTGCCATGCGCGCATTGTGGATGGCGAGCGCGGCAGCCGAGGCCACGGTGGTCGCGAGCTGCATGTCGTTCAGATCGAACAGGCCATCGGCGGTACGCTTGTTGAGCAGTTCGAGCGCACCGAGGCACTGGCCGCGCACCGAGAGCGGCGCGCACAGGATCGAACGCGTGGCGAAGCCGGTGTCGGCATCGACCACGGCGGCAAAGCTCGGGTTGTTGGAGACGTCGCGGACGATCTTCGGTTCGTTGTGCTGCACGGTCTGGCCGACGATGCCCTGGTCGGGGGCGAGCCTGAGACCGCGAATGTCGACCGGCCCGGCGCATTCGCGGCAGACCAGCGCCTGGCCATCCTCCTCGAGCAGGAAGATCGACGCCGCCTCGGCGTTGAGATAGGCCATGAAGCGGTCGATAGCGTTGCGCAGCGTTTCGTCGATGTGCAGCGAACTCGCGAACTCGTGCGTCAGCTTGGCAAGGAACACGGCTGCCCGGTCGGGGCGCGCGTCCAGCAGGCCCGCGGCATCGTCGTCGATCACGGCACGAGCCGCCTGACCTGCGCAAGGTAGGCCTCGGCATCCGGGCCGCGCCCCTCCTGTCCCGCCTGCCACAACTCGTGCGCGAGACAATCCAGCACGCGGTGTTCGGCCGCGTGGGCGTCGCCACCGGCAGCGCC
Organism: Pseudomonadota bacterium; assembly: GCA_029977665.1. GTDB lineage: Bacteria > Pseudomonadota > Gammaproteobacteria > JACKNG01. Next base: position 8,441 of record JAPOKK010000012.1, read on the forward strand.
GACCACGGCCCGGTAGGCAGCACGGATACCGGGTGGCCGGTCCGTCTGCAGCTGCTCGACGAGCGCGATGTGCAGGCCCATGTGCAGGAACGGGTTGCTGCGCCCGTCGCGGCCGTCGAACTCCGCCGCGAGCGCCGCGTCCGGCCGCGCCAGCACGGCGTGGTACTCGGGATGCGCGGCGATGACGTCGGCGATGAGCCGCTCGAGCGGTTCGAGCGGTTCGCCCGCCTGCATCCTGCGCCATACGCGCAGGAAGAATTCGCGCGAGTCGTTACGATCGTCGACAAACATGATCGATGGTCCGCAAAGGTCGCTGACGGCGTGCCTCAAACAGTCGCATGGCGATTCTTTTCGCGCCAGTCGCACAGGTCAAGTACACAACAGTCCGCGCAGCGCGGTTTGCGGGCGAGACAGGTATACCGGCCGTGCAGGATGAGCCAGTGGTGAGCGTCGCGGCGAAACTCGGCCGGCACCACCTTGAGCAGTTTCTGCTCGACCGCGAGCGGGGTACGCCCGCGCGCTAGGCCGGTGCGATTGGCGACCCGGAAGATATGGGTATCGACGGCGATCGTCGGTTCGCCGAAAGCCGTGTTGAGGATCACGTTGGCGGTCTTGCGGCCGACACCGGGCAGGGCTTCGAGCGCGGCGCGCTCGCGCGGCACCGCCCCGTCATGCTGCTCGAGCAGGATGCGGCAGGTCTTGATGACGTTCTTCGCCTTGGTGTTGAACAGGCCGATGCGCTTGATGTGCTCGCGTACGCCCGCCTCACCGAGTTCGAGCATGCGCGCGGGGTCGGGCGCCGCCGCGAAGAGGCCGCGGGTGGCCTTGTTCACGCTCACGTCGGTGGCCTGCGCCGACAACATCACGGCAATGAGCAGTTCGAATTCGGACGCGTACTCGAGCTCCGTGGTGGGTGACGGGTTGCGTTCGGCGAGACGCCGGAAGAATTCCTGCCGCGTGTGCCGGTTCATGTGCCGTCGCGCGCCTGGCGTCGCCGGACCGCGGCGAGCACGGTATCGGCGAGTTCGTCCACCGAGTAGTCGGCGAGGTCGAGGTAGCCGGGGCCTTCCTCCGCCTCGGCGCGCCGTGCGCGGCGCTCGACCAGTGCCTGGTGGCGAGCACGCGCCTGCGCGGCGCGGGCTGCGGCGGCGTGTTCGCCGTCGTCGTACCCGTCTGCCGCTACCGGGTCGAGGACGATGCAATCCGTCGGGCAGACGGGCAGGCACAGTGCGCAGCCCGTACACCATGCGGCGACGACACCGTGGAGCAGCCCGGCGGCACCGACGATGGCGTCGACCGGGCACGCCTGGATGCATTTCGTGCAGCCGATGCAAGCCGGGTCCTCCACGCGCGCGACGACCGGCGGCTCGGCGGCGTGCACGACGCCGGTCGGCTGCGGCCGTCCGAGCACCCGGGCGAGCGCATGGCGCACGCGCTCGCCGCCGGGCGGGCAGCCGTCGATCGAGACGCCCTGCTCGACCAGCGCCCGCGCGTAAGGCAGGCAGCCGTCATACCCGCAGCGCCGGCACTGGGTCTGCGGCAGGCAGGCGTCGACGCGCGCGATCAGTTCCGCGCGCGTCGCTTCGGCAGCGTGGGCGGACACGCTCTCGGCGCGGCGGCGCTACTTGGCCCGCATCCCGGGCGTGGCGCCGGCGTCGGGCGAGACGAGGAAGATGTCGGCGCCGCCGGGACCGGCCCCCAGCACCATGCCCTCGGACACGCCGAAGCGCATCTTGCGCGGCGCCAGGTTGGCGACCATCAGCACCTGCCGTCCGATCAGGTCGGCAGGCGCGTAGGCCTGCTTGATGCCGGCGAACACGTTGCGCTTCTCGTTGCCGATGTCGAGGGTCAGCTGGACCAGCTTGTCCGCGCCTTCGACCTCGCGCGCGTCCTCGATCAGCGCCACGCGAAGATCGATACGCGCGAAATCGTCGATCGTGATCTGCGGCGCGACGGGATCCACCCCGGCCGCGGCGTCGGCGGTGACCGGCGCGGCTGCGGCCGGCTGCGCCTCCCTGCTCGATTCGATCATCTTGTGCACCTTCTCCTTGTCGACCCGCTGCAACAGCGGCTTGAATTTCTCGACCTGAACACCGAGCGGCGTCGCGGCAACGTCGTCCCAGGCGAGCGGCGCACCGCCCAGGAAAGCCTCGGCGCGGGCGATCGTCGCCGGCAGGACCGGCTTCAGGTACAGCGCGAGCACGCGGAACAGGAAGATCCCCATGCTGCAGGCGCGGTGAAGCTCTTCCTCGCGTGCCGGGTCCTTGGCGATGACCCAGGGCGCGCGCCGGTCGATGTACTGGTTGGCGCGGTCGGCGAGCGCCATGATCTCGCGCATCGCACGTCCGAACTCGCGCGCCTCGTAGTGCGCCGCGATGGCGTCGGCGGCGCCGATGAAGTCGCCGAGCAGTGCCGGTTCGTCGACATGCTCGCTGAGCTTGCCGCCGAAACGCTTGTTGATGAAACCCGCGCAGCGACTCGCCAGGTTGACGAACTTGCCAACGAGGTCGGCGTTCACGCGCAGTTCGAAATCCTCGAGATTGAGGTCGATGTCCTCGATCGCGGCACCGAGCTTGGCCGCGAAGTAGTAGCGCAGGTACTCGGGATCGAGGTGGTCGAGGTAGGTCCGCGCGGTGATGAACGTGCCGCGCGACTTCGACATCTTCTGCCCGTCCACGGTGAGGAAACCGTGCACGAAGACATTCGTCGGCAGGCGAAAGTCGGCCCCGGCGAGCATGGCCGGCCAGAACAGCGTGTGGAAGTACATGATGTCCTTGCCGATGAAGTGCACCATCTCGGCATCGCTGTCGGCCCCGCAGTAGGCGTCGAAGTCGATGCCGGTGCGGTCACACAGGTTGCGGAAGCTGGCCAGGTAGCCGATCGGCGCATCGAGCCAGACATAGAAGTACTTGCCGGGCTCACCCGGAATCTCGAAGCCGAAGTACGGCGCGTCACGCGAAATGTCCCAGTCCTGCAGGCCGGCGGCGAACCATTCCTCGAGCTTGTTGACGATGCCCGGCTGCAGGTCGTGCGCCACGAGCCAGTCGCGCAGCAGGCCTTCGAAGTCGGCCAGGCGGAAGAACAGGTGCTCGGATTCGCGCAGCTCGGGCGTGGCGCCGGAAAGCGCCGAGACGGGGTCGATGAGATCGGTCGGCGTGTAGGTCGCGCCGCAGACCTCGCAGCTGTCACCGTACTGGTCGGCCGCCTTGCAGCGCGGGCACGTGCCGCGGATGAAGCGATCGGGCAGGAACATGCCTTTGACCGCATCGTAGGCCTGCCGGATGGTGCGGCGCTCGATGTGGCCGCCATCGCGCAACCGCTCGTAGATGTGCGCCGAAATCGCGCGATTCTCGGGCGAGTGCGTCGAATGGTAGTTGTCGAACGCGACGTCGAAACCGGCGAAGTCGCGCCGATGTTCGGCGCCGACGCGCTCGATGAGCTGCTCGGGCGTGATGCCTTCCTGCTCGGCCTTGAGCATGATGGGCGTGCCGTGCGCATCGTCGGCACAGACGTAGTGACACTCGTGGCCACGCATCTTCTGGAACCTGACCCAGATGTCGGTCTGGATGTACTCGACCAGGTGGCCGATGTGGATCGGCCCGTTGGCATAGGGCAATGCGCTGGTGACCAGGATCCGGCGACGGTTATCGGGCATGGGATATCCAAAAAGCCTGCAGAAAATTGAGGAAAAGCGTGGGGCCACGAATTATAGGGAGCGATGGCCCGCACGGCCATTGGTGTAGAATCGTCGCCCCGCAACAGGCTAGAGATGGCCCATGGAACAGCTCGAACAAGACATCCGCGACCGCCTCGCCGGCGACATCGATCCCTACCTCGGGTGCGACCTGGTCAGCGCCGGCGCGATCCGGGCGATCACGGTCGACGGTCGGCGTGCCACGGTCGACATCGAGCTCGGCTTTCCGATCGAGCGTTACCGTGACGAGCTCACCGCGCGCCTGGAGGGCGTGCTCGGCGACCTTGCCGACGCCGAGATCAGGTTCGACATCTCGGCGCGCATTCTCGCGCGCGAAGTACAGAAAGGTACCAAGCCACTGCCGGAGGTACGCAACATCATCGCCGTCGCGTCCGGCAAGGGCGGCGTCGGTAAATCGACCACCGCCGCGAACCTGGCCATCGCCCTGCAACAGGAGGGTGCCCGGGTCGGCGTGCTCGACGCCGACATCTACGGCCCCAGCCAGACCCGTATGCTGGCGACCCAGGGGCGCCCCGAGAGTCGTGACGGCAAGTCGATGGAGCCGCGCGTCAGCTACCAGCTGCAGACCATCTCGATCGGCAACCTGATCGAAGAAGACACGCCCATGATCTGGCGCGGCCCGATGGTTACCGGCGCCCTCGAGCAGCTGCTCAACGACACCAACTGGCACGACCTCGACTATCTGATCGTCGACCTGCCGCCGGGCACCGGCGACATCCAGCTCACGCTGTGTCAGCGGATCCCGGTCAGCGGCGCGATCATCGTCACCACGCCACAGGACATCGCCCTGCTCGATGCACGCAAGGGCCTGAAGATGTTCGAGAAGGTCAATGTGCCGGTACTCGGTATCGTGGAGAACATGAGCGTGCACATCTGCAGCAACTGCGGACACGCCGAGCACATCTTCGGCAGCGGTGGCGGCGAATCGATGGCCAAGCAGTACGGCGTCGATCTGCTCGGCGCATTGCCGCTGGACATCAGCATTCGCGAAGGCGTCGACAGCGGCCGCCCCACCGTCGCCATCGAGCCGGAATCACGGATCGCGCAGATTTACCGCGAGATCGCGCGCCGCACGGCAGCGCGGCTGGCGCTGCGTGCGCGCGACTTCTCCGCGCGCTTCCCCAAGATCGTCATCCAGAACACCTGAGCCGCGGCGCCACCGGTCGCGCCCCGCGCGCCGCGCCGCCCCAACCGGAGGAACGCTATCGTGCCGGTCAAGTCCGACACCTGGATCAAGCGCATGGCACGCGAGCATGGCCTCATCGAGCCCTTCGAGCCCGGTCAGGTGCGCGCGGTCGACGGTCGCCCCGTGATTTCCTACGGCACCTCGAGTTACGGCTACGACTTGCGCTGCGCGTCCGAGTTCAAGGTGTTCACCAACATCAACTCGACCATCGTCGACCCCAAGGACTTCGACTCCGGCAGCTTCGTCGACATCGACAACGACGTCTGCGTGATCCCGCCCAATTCGTTTGCGCTCGCGCGCACCGTGGAGTACTTCCGAATCCCGCGCGACGTGCTGACCATCTGCCTCGGCAAGTCGACCTACGCGCGCTGCGGCATCATCGTCAACGTCACGCCGCTCGAACCGGAATGGGAAGGCCACGTGACGCTCGAGTTCTCCAACACGACGCCACTGCCAGCCAAGATCTACGCCAACGAGGGCGTTGCGCAGGTCATCTTCCTGCAGTCCGACGAGCCGTGCGAGGTGTCCTACGCCGATCGCGTCGGCAAGTACCAGGGGCAACGCGGCGTGACCCTACCCAAGGCCTGAGTCCCCTTTGCCGCCGCGTTCAGGCGGCGGCGCCGCGCCGCGCCGAACGCAGCTCGGCGGCCTGCTTACGCAGGACGTGCTGGATCAGCACCTCGCGATCTGCTTCGCGAATGTCTTCGAACTCGATGGCGATGGCGAAGCCGCCGCCCTCGGCCTTGCGGCAATCGACCACGCGACCGATGGCGCGCATCGGATGATGCGCCGGCAGCAACACGAGGTCGATCGCGAGCCGCGCATTCAACGCCAGAGGCGTCTCCGCCGTGATGGCGATGCCGCCACCGCTCAGGCTGACCTCGCTCGGTTCGTGTTCGCGATGCCCATCCATCCCTCCGGCGCCGCCTTCGAGCGCGACGACGCGCTCGATCAACGTCAGCTTGCGATTGAGCAGTTCGAGCGCCTGCGCCATGGCCTTGCTCTCTTCGCGCACCGCATCGAACGCCTCCTGCAGGCGCATGTCGATACCGAGCAGCGCCGTGTGCAGGTTCTCGGAGCGGATCTCGTTGTCCTGGATGAAACGCCGCTCGCGCTCGAGCTCCTCCTCGGGAATGATGCGGTACTTGAGCAGTGCGCGGTCTTCGATGCGGAAATAGCGTCGGCGATCGGTGGTCATGGCGTGACTCCCCGGCGTGAGGTTGACGAAACACGGCTGCGCGCGTGGCTCCCGAAAGCGTGCGGATGCAGCGTCAGGGGCGGCGTGGCGACTCGACAAGGCTCGGCAGCACCCGCGCGCCGCGACGGGCGGCCAGGCATCGAGTTGACGGGCGTCATGATTCTCAGCCCCCGCTGACGCCGTCGCGAATCGCGTCGAGCCGCGACGGCGGCTGCGACGGCGTCGCGCTCATCGGGCCCGGCGCCGGCGCAACAGCACCCGCGGCGCTTCCGGCCTGGGGTACCCAGTCCGGCGTACTCGCCCCCGGGACCCAGTCGGGCGTACCCGTCGGTGCACCCTCCGGCGCGATATCCGGCCCCGTCGCCGGCGCAATATCCGGGTAGGCCGCCATCGCCTCGCGCGGGGTGGACTCCTGCTCCGCGTCCTGGCGGATGGTGATCTCGACGCGGCGGTTGAGCGCGCGATTGGCAGGCGTGTCGTTGGGCGCGAGAGGCTGCGCCTCGCCGTGCCCCTCGACCACGAAACGTTCCGGAGCCAGGCTGCTGCCGTCGAGCAACGCATGGACCACCGACACCGCACGCGCCGAGGACAGGTCCCAGTTGGAACGATAGCGTGCCGTTCGAATCGGGATGTTGTCGGTGTGGCCGGCGACCGCGATGCGGCCGGGGATGTCGACCAGCGAGTCGCGCAGCTTCTCGATCACTGGCGCGAAATCCGGATCGAAACGCGCTGCACCGGACGGGAAGGAACCCTTCTCGCGGATCCGGATGACGATACTCGCGCCTTCGGTCTCGATCTGGATCATGCCTTCGTCGACCTCGTCGCGCAGCGCAGCCGCCAGGCGCGCCGCTTCGCGTATCGCCTGTTCCTCGCTGAGCGTGCCCCCGCCATCACTCTCCTGGGGATCGGAGCCGTCCGGGTCGTCGACCAGGGCATCGGTGAACTCGAGCGACTGCTTGTCCTCGTCGGTCGTCTGCTGACGTACTTCGTTGATGAGTGTCGGTTCGGGTTTACCGGCACTGAAGTCCTGCGCCACGATGCTGGTGCCCTTGGGAACCTCGATCGCGCGGATTTCGCGCTGCACACCGAAGGCGAGCTTCATCGAGCCGGCAATGGCCTTGAACTTCATGATGTCGAGTTCGGCGAACGACAACAGCAGCACGAAGAAGCACATCAGCAGGGACATCAGGTCGGCGAAGGTCATGATCCAACCTGCGCCGCCCTCCTCGTCCTGCTTGCGTGGTGCCGCGTCCTCAGCCATGGGCGTTAGCCTCCTCAGTCCTCGCCCGCGGCCTGGCGCTTGGAGCTCGGCAGGTAGGTCTTGAGGATCTCTTCGATGACGCGCGGATTACGCCCTTCCTGGATACCCTGCAGGCTATCGATGATCATCGACTTGACCATGCGTTCCTCGTTCGCACGCAGGCCGAGCTTGTCGGCGATGGGAATGGCAAAGACGTTGGCGATGACCGCGCCATAGAGTGTGGTCAGCAGCGCGACCGCCATGGCCGGACCGATGGATGCCGGGTCGCTCATGTTCGAGAGCATCTGCACGAGGCCGATAAGCGTACCGATCATGCCCATCGCGGGTGCGGCGTCGCCGATCGATTTGAAGATGCTGCGACCGACGTCGTGGCGATCGACGGCGGCGTTGAGATCGTTCAGCAGGGTCTGGCGCACGACTTCCGGCTCGTGGCCGTCGACCATCATCTGGATGCCCTTGGCAAGGAACGCGTTGCTGGTTTCCTTGCCCTCGAGCGCGAGCAGACCGCCCTTGCGTGCCTCGTTGGCCATCTCGACGGTCTGCGCGATGAGCTCCTCGGGCTTGTCGAGCTTGTAAATGAATGCCCGCATCGCGACCTTGAAGGCGCCGAAGAATTGCCCCATCGAGAACTTCATCATCACTGCACCGACGGTGCCGCCGACAACCACGAGCAGCGACGGCACGTTGACGAACAAGCCGAAGTCACCGCCGGTCAGGATGGCGACGAGCAGAATGCCGATGGCACCGACCAGGCCGAGCAGGGTAGCCAGATCCACGGTGTCTCCTTCTTCTCAGGGTGGGGTCGTCCAGGGCGCGCTACCGCGTGCGGCCGCCTGTGCGCGAACGGGGCCGCGGACGGGCCCGCACGCTCTTTCGCAGTAGCGGTCGGGAGGGGCGCAACTTTAGCTCTCGCGGGTGCCGCGCCAGCATGCCGAGCCCCCCCCGGCTGCTATACTCTCGAACCGTCCACGATGCCCCGCGCTGCCTGGCAACACCCTGATTCCATGGACTATCTCCCGGTATTTCTCGCGCTGCGCGGACGCCCCTGCCTGGTCGTCGGCGGTGGTAGCGTGGCGGCACGCAAGATCGCACTGCTGCTGCGCGCGCAGGCCACGATCACGGTGCTCGCGCGACGGGCCGGCAGCGAGGTCGCAGCGCTTGCTGCCGAGGGCCGCCTGATACTGCGCGAGCGAACGTTCGCCCCCGCCGATGTCACCGGGTACGCGTTCGTCATCGCGGCCACAGACGACGCGGCGGTCAACGCGGAAATCGCCCGCGCGGCCGACGCACAGGGCATCCTCGTCAACGTCGTCGACCAACCCGCGGACAGCACGGCGATCATGCCTTCCATCGTCGACCGCTCACCGGTCGTCGTCGCGATCGGCACCGGCGGCAAGGCGCCGGTCCTGGCGCGCATGCTCCGCGCCCGGCTCGAAAGCCTCATCCCACCGGCCTACGGCGAGCTCGCGAGTCTGCTCGGCGGCCTGCGCGAGCGCGTCAAGGCCGCGCTGCCAGACGCCACGGCACGGCGGCGCTTCTGGGAAGACGTCCTCGACGGACCGATCGCGGAACTCTTCTTCGCCGGTCGCCGTGCCCAGGCGGCAGCCGCGATCGAGACGCTGCTGACATCGAGCAAGACCGCACCCCGACGCCGCGGCGAGGTCTACCTGATCGGCACCGGCCCCGGCGACCCGGACCTGCTCACCTTCCGCGCGCTGCGCCTGATGCAAATCGCCGACGTCATCGTCCACGATCGCCTGGTCGGCGACGACATCCTCGAGTTGTGCCGTCGCGACGCCGACCGTATCTACGTCGGCAAGGCACGCTCGCGGCACGCGGTGCGCCAGGAGGACATCAACACCCTGCTCGCGCGCGAGGCCAGCGCCGGGCGGCGCGTGGCGCGCCTGAAGGGCGGCGACCCGTTCACGTTCGGCCGCGGCGGCGAAGAGATCGAGCACCTCACCGAGGCCGGCATCGATTTCCAGGTCGTGCCGGGCATTACGGCCGCGCTCGGCTGTGCCGCTTATGCAGGCATTCCGTTGACCCATCGCGACCACGCACATGCCTGTCTCTTCGTCACCGCGCACCTCAAGGACGGCGAACTCATGCTCGACTGGGCGTCACTGGTCCGCCCGCGGCAGACGCTGGTCGTGTACATGGGGATGTCGGGACTGCCGGCACTTGTCGATGGCCTGCGTGCCGCCGGCATGGCAGACGAGATGCCCGTGGCAATCGTCGAACGCGGCACGACCAGCGCACAACGGGTGCTGAGCGCGACGCTCACCCCCGTGGCGAGCCGCGCCGCCGCCGAGGATTATGGCAGTCCCGCGATCATCATTATCGGCAGCGTCGTCAGACTGCGCGACAAGCTGCGCTGGTGCTAGGAGCAACCGGTCTCGCGGGCGTTACGGTGCGGCCCGTCGGTGCCCGGCGATAAAGTCCGGCATCGGTGCAGTCGTTATAGTTCCATGTGAGGCGCCGGCGGCATGCGGCGCATGGCACGCCGTGACGGTCGAACACGCACGGGCGTGCCCCCCGGGCGGCGTTTCCGCACGGGGTCATCGGGGTTATCATGCGTTCGCCGAAGACCTTGCAGAATTCGCGCCCGTGCAGCGTATGCCCGGCCGCCGAGCAGCAACAGCGAACGTGACGTAAACGAATTCGGGAGACTGCATGTGAGGGTCGCACTGCTAGAGGATGATCCGGACCAGGTTGCCCTGTTCGGCGAATGGCTGAAGGCGGCCGGACACGCCTGCGAGACTTTCGATAACGGCAAGTCTTTCGTGCGCACCATCAAGCACGACAGCTACGACGCGTTGATTCTCGACTGGATGGTGCCGGACATGGATGGCTTCCAGGTCCTGCGCTGGGTCCGCGAGAACTTCGACTGGCCGATTCCCGTGGTATTCGTCACGGCACGCGATCTCGAGGACGACATCGTACGCGCGCTCGAGGAAGGCGCCGACGATTACATCGTCAAGCCAGCCAAGCAGCGCGAGCTGATCGCCCGCCTCACCGCTGTGGTGCGCCGCGCGAGCCCCATCGACGAAGGTCAGACCACCATCGAGCTGGAACCGTTTCGCATCGACCTCGGCAACCACATGGTTCAACGCGACGGCGAGACGATCGAGGTCACGCAGAAGGAGTACGAACTCATCGTCTTCCTGTTTCGCAACATCGGCCGCGTGCTCTCTCGCGCACACATCCTGGAAAGCGTGTGGGGACGGAATCCGGACATCAACACGCGTACCGTCGACACCCATGTCAGCCGTATCCGCTCGAAGCTCGCGCTGGCATCGAACAGCGGCTGGAAGCTGTCGTCGATTTACCAGCACGGCTACCGGCTGGAGAAACTCACGCTCAATTGAGCCCGGTCGCGGCGCTCAGGTCCGCGCCGCCGCCTCCTCGGCGGACCACAGGCAGGCCGCGCCGCGCACGCCACTGCTGTCGCCGAAGCGCGCCGTGACGACGCGCGTGGCGATGACGTCGGAGAAGGCCAGCCCGGGCAGCAGGTCGGCCACCGAGTCCGCGAGGTGCGGCAGGTTGGAAACGCCACCGGCGAGGACGATGAGTTCGGGGTCGAGCACGTTGACGACGCTCGCGAGGCAGCGCGCGAGCTGCTCGCGATAACGCGCTAGCGTCGTGCGGGCCTGTATCTCGCCGGCGTTCGCGCGCGCCACGATGGTTTCGACGCGTGTCGCGTCGGCGCGGCCCTGCGCGGCATAGGTGCGCAGCAGGCCCGGCCCGCTGAGATAGGTCTCTACGCAGTCGCGCGAACCGCAGTAGCAGGGCCGCGACGCGGAGGGCGCCACCGACCACGGCACGTGGTTGTGTCCCCATTCCCCGGCGATCGCGCTCGCGCCGCGCAGCAGCGCGCCGTTGACGTGCACGGCCCCGCCGGTACCGGTGCCGATGATGACGCCGAACACGCACTGCCCGGATGTCGCCGCGCCGCCGTTGACTTCCGACAGCACGAGACAGTTGGCGTCGTTCTCGAGCCGCACCGGCCGTTGCAGCAGGCGCGACAGGTCTGCCGCCAGCGGACGCCCGTTGAGGCACACGGTGTTCGCGTTGCGCACCAGTCCCGTGCGCGGCGACAGGCTGCCCGGCATGCCGATGCCGACCGTCGCCCGCGCGCCGTGCTCGGCCTCGAGGGCAGCCACGAGCCCGCTAATGGCCGCACAGATCGCAGGGTAGTCGGCTGCCGGCGTCGCGATCCGGCACGAATGCAACAATTTCCCCGTGGCATCGAGCAGCGCGCCCTCGATCTTGGTGCCGCCCAGATCGATGCCGATGCGCACGCTCACCGGCGTCGTTCGCCTTTGGCCACCCCCGGGCGGCTACGGTAGAATCGCGGCATTCAGCATGCACTCCGGTACGCGTTCAATTCGCAGGTATTTTCATGAATCCGAGCTACCAACGTCGTAAGTCCGTACCCGTCCGCGTCGGCGACGTGGTCGTCGGCGGCGATGCCCCGATCGTCGTCCAGTCGATGACCAACACCGACACCGCCGATGCCGTGGCGACGGCCAGGCAGGTGCAGGCCCTCGCCGCGGCCGGCTCGGAAGTCGTGCGCATCACCGTCAACACCGAAGATGCCGCGCGCCAGGTGGCGCGCATCCGCGACCTGCTCGACGCGACCGGCTGCCGCGTACCCCTGGTCGGCGATTTTCATTACAACGGTCATCTCCTGCTGCAGAAGTACCCGGAATGCGCCGAAGCCCTCGCCAAGTACCGCATCAACCCGGGTAACGTCGGCTTCGGCCGCAAGAAGGACGCCCAGTTCGCGACGATGATCGAAACCGCCATTGCGCGCAACAAGCCAGTGCGCATCGGCGTCAACTGGGGCAGCCTCGATCCGGCGCTGGTGGCGCAGATGATGGACGAGAACGCGGCCAGCCCGCAGCCGCGCGAAGCCGCCGAAGTGACCCGCGAAGCACTCATCCGCTCAGCGCTGAACAGCGCGGCCAAGGCCGAGGAGCTCGGTTTGCCGCGCGATCGTATCGTGCTCTCGTGCAAGGTCAGCGGCGTGCAGGATCTGATCGCCGTCTACAGCGAGCTGGCGCAACGTTGTGATTACGCCCTGCACCTCGGCCTGACCGAGGCCGGCATGGGTTCCAAGGGTATCGTCGCGTCCTCGGCGGCAATGGGTATCCTGCTGCAGGCCGGTATCGGCGACACCATCCGCGTCTCGCTGACACCCGAGCCGGGCGGCGATCGCACCCAGGAGGTCGTCGTCGCCCAGGAGTTGCTGCAGACGATGGGGCTGCGCTCGTTCACCCCGCTCGTGACCGCGTGTCCCGGCTGTGGCCGCACCACGAGCACCGTCTTCCAGGAGCTCGCCGGCGACATCCAGGCCTACGTGCGCACGCAGATGCCGGCCTGGCGGGAACGCTACCCGGGCGTCGAGGACATGACACTCGCGGTGATGGGCTGTGTCGTCAACGGGCCGGGCGAAAGCAAGCACGCAAACATCGGCATCAGCCTGCCGGGCACCGGCGAAGCGCCGGCAGCCCCGGTCTTCATCGACGGCGAGAAACGCATGACGCTGCGCGGCGACAACATCGCCGCCGAGTTCAAGCAGATCCTCGACGACTACGTGCGCCAGCACTACGGCAACACGTCGCCGGATGAACGCGGCGAAGAGCTGCCGGCCGCTTGACGCCGCGCGCTCAGCCCGGGCCAGGCACGCGCGTACCCTGCGGCGAGGCCACGATAGGCCGGGCGTTCGCGTCCCCCGGGGCAGGATGAAGGCGGGAAACCCGGCGTGCTGACCATCATCCGTGCCTTCTGGCAGATCTGCATCTTCCGCCTGGCGCCGCAGGACGTACCGCGCTCGAGCGTCCTCCTGCTCGCCACGGCGCTCGTCAACCTGTCGCTGAGCGCCTCGATCAACAGCCTCCAGCTACCCTTTCGCTACGCGCTGCTCATCGCGCTACTCGAGATGGGCGTGATCGTCGGTCTCACCGCCACCCTGCTCTACGCGTTCCGCCACACCGGCCGGCTTACGCAGACCCTCACGGCGCTGATGGGTAGTGGTGCCGTGATCGGTGCCATCGTGCTCGTCCTGTTCGTGGTCTTTGCACAGCTTCCGGCGCTGCCGCGCCTGGGCGTGTTCCTGTGGAACCTGCTGGTCATGGGACATATCCTGCGGCATGCGTTGAGCACTCATCTCGTGGCCGGCTTCTTCATCGCCGTCGGCTACGCGGTGGTGCTGCGTCAACTCATCCTTTTCGCCGATCGGCTGCTCAGCGCGGCCATCTGACGGGGACGCGACCTTGCATCTGCACATTCTCGGCATCGGCGGTACGTTCATGGCCGGGCTGGCACGCCTCGCCGTCGCCCTCGGGCACCGCGTGACCGGCTCCGACCAGGCCCTCTATCCGCCCATGAGCACGCAGCTCGAGGAGCTCGGCGTGGTCGTCAGCGAGGGCTACGACCCGGCGGTCCTCGACCCTGCGCCGGATGTCGTCGTCGTCGGTAACGCGCTCGCGCGCGGCAATCCCGCCGTCGAGTACGTACTCAGCAACAACCTGCCCTACCTGTCCGGACCGGACTGGCTCGAGCGCCACGTGTTGCCGGGACGCCACGTCATCGCCATCGCGGGCACGCACGGCAAGACCACGACGGCAACGCTCGCGACCTGGATGCTCGAGCACGCCGGCCTCGCGCCGGGCTTCCTGGTCGGCGGCGTGCTCGAGAATTTCGGTGTCTCGGCGCGGCTCGGCGACTCGCCGTGGTTCGTCATCGAGGCCGACGAGTACGACACCGCGTTCTTCGACAAGCGCTCCAAGTTCATCCACTACCATCCTCGCACGCTCGTCATCAACAACCTCGAGTTCGATCACGCAGACATCTTCGAGGACCTGGAAGCGATTCAGACGCAGTTTCACCACCTCATTCGCACCCTGCCGCGAGAAGCGGTGATCCTGCGCCCGCACCCGTCCCCGACCATCGACGAACTGCTGGCGCGCGGCTGCTGGTCGCACGTGCAGCGTTTCGGTGACACGGCGGAATGCGACTGGCGTTTCGAGTGGGAAGACGGGTCCGCGCCGCGCATCCGCCTCACCGCGTCGGACGGCACCATGGCGGCGGCCGCCACCCCGCTGCTCGGCCTGCACAACGCCTGGAACGTCACCGCGGCTGCCGCGGCAGTGGCCGTTGCCGGGGTCGCGCCGGCCACGGCGCTGGCCGCACTGGCAGACTTCGCCAGCGTCAAGCGCCGCCTAGAGCTGCGCGGCGAGGTTGGCGGCATCCGCGTCTACGATGACTTCGCCCATCACCCGACGGCGATCGCGGCAACCATCAAGGCGCTGCGCGGCAGCCTCAACCAGGGCCGCGTGCTGGCCGTGCTCGAACCGCGCTCGAATACGATGCGCATGGGCATCCATCAGGAATCACTGGCTGCAGCGCTCGATGGCGCCGAGCGTGCGTTCATCCTGGTGCCGGGCGACCTCTCCTGGGACATCCGCACGGTCATGGCGACGCGCGAAGAGGTCGAGCTCTACACCGACAGCGGGCGCTTGATCGAAGCCGTGGCACGCGAAGCACGTGCCGGTGACCACGTGCTGATCATGAGCAACGGCGGTTTCGAGAACGTGCACCAGCGCCTGCTCGACAGGCTCGCGGCATGAGCGGGCAGCCGCTGCGCGAACTCGCGCTGTTCCCGCTGCGCACGGTGCTGTTCCCGGGCGGTGCGCTGCCGCTGCGCATCTTCGAGCCGCGCTACGTCGACATGGTGCGCGATTGCCTGCGCGACGAGCGGCCTTTCGGCGTCGTGCCGATCCTGCACGGCCCGGAAGCCGGTGCGCCGGCCGAGTTCTACCCCAGCGGGGTGCTGGCGGAAATCGAGTCGTGGGACCAGGGGGATGATGGCCTGCTGCACCTGCTCGCCCGCGGCACCGAGCGCTTCCGCGTCACGCGGCACGAACGGCGCGACGACGGCCTCGTCGTTGCGAATATCGCGACGACCCCCGACGTCCATGCCGCGGTCCCGACGGAGTACGCGTTCCTTGCCGAACTGCTCGACGGCGTCTACGCCGAGCACCCCGAACTACGCCCGGCGGCGCGCCCGGCTCCCGCGGATGCGACCTGGGTCGCCTACCGGCTGGCCGAACTCCTGCCCCTCGGCATCCGCGCGGCGCTCGACATCCTCGAGCTCGACCTGCCGACCCTGAAGCTGGCCCGCGTGGCCGCCTTCATCGCCGACCAGGGCAATAGCGGGAACGAATCGACAAGTCATTGATTCGATGAGATACATCGACGCCAGCGCGTGTTGATGCCGATCCCGATATGTGACATTTTTACGCCACGCTGGATCACCCGACGCATCGCGCGTTCCAATGATAAAAAACAAACCTGGGCACCGGCCGCGCCGCGTGACCACGGGACTCGCTCACCTTGCGAGCCTGTTGACCTGCCTGCTGGCCATGCCCGCGCCGGCGCTTGCCGGCGTGCTGGGCGAGCGTGCCGATGACTATCAATGGCGCCTGTGCCCACCCGCGCGCATGGTTCCCGTGCGCCCCGAATACAGCGACGAGACGATCAACCCGGACGCCATCGAAATCCGCGCCGACACCTCGCGCATCGTGCAACAGGGCGTGAGCCAGTTCACCGGTGATGTCGAGATCGTCAAGGGTGGCCAATCCGTGCGCGCCGAGGTCGTGAACTACGACGACACCACGGGCGTGTTCACGGCAGAGGGGCGCGCCCACCTGTGGAATGCCGGCATGATCTGGTCGGGCGAAAGCGCGACCTACGACACCAACAGTGAGGTCTCGGAACTCGACACCGGCCGCTACTGGCTGCTCGACGGTCGCGGCCGCGGCTTCGCCACCAGCCTGCGCAACGACAAACTGAACGACGTCACGGTGTTGGAGAACGTCGAGTACTCGACCTGCCCGCTGTCCGACGAGGTGTGGCGCATATCGGCCGGACGCATCAAGCTCAATCACCGCAGCGACCGCGGCTCGGCCACGCATGCCGTGCTGCGCGTGCGCGACATTCCGGTGTTCTATTTTCCCTACCTGAACTTTCCGCTCAGCGACAAGCGCAAGTCCGGCTTCCTCGCGCCGCAGCTCGGCACCACCAACCAGTCCGGCTTCGATGCGCGCACCCCCTACTACTGGAACATTGCGCCGAATCGCGACGCGACCATTACGCCGCGCCTGCTCACCGACCGCGGAACCATGCTCGAGAACGAGATCCGTTACCTCGATCACGACTACGAGGGGCGCGCCATCGTCGAGTATCTCCCGGGAGACGATCTTCGCGGCGGGGATGACCGCTCGCTGTTCGGGCTGACTCACCGCCAGACCTTCTACAACGAACGCGGCCAACTTTACCTGTCGTTGAACAACGTCTCCGACGACGAGTATTTCGAGGACTTCGGCAGCAACATCGCGGTGACCAGCCAGCGCTTTCTCGACCGCCGCGCCGAGTACCGTTACTACGGCAGACAGACAGTCTTTTATGGCCTCGTTCAAAGCTACCAGACCATCGACCCGACCATTCCCGATCGTGCCAAACCTTACCGGCAACTGCCGCGCACGCTGTACATGACGACCCTGCCGCTGGGTCACGGCTGGCTCACTCAGCTGCGTACCGATGCCGTGTATTTCCATCGCGACGTGGGGTTGACCGGCGGACGCATCAATCTCGCGCCCACACTGCAGTATCGCTTTTTCCGCCCGTATCTCGACATCATCCCGCGGCTGACCGTGAAACACACCGCTTACATGCTCGATGACCCGGACGGCAATTTCGACGATCACGAGTCGAGCACCGTGCCGATTCTGAGCGTCGACGCAAAGCTCTTCGCCGAGCGGCATCTCGATATCTTCGGGCGCCACCACCTGCAGACGTTCGAACCTCGACTGTTCTACCTGCTCACGCCCAACATCAGCCAGGACAACCTGCCGCGCTTCGACACCGGCCTGTTCGAGACGTCTTTCCGCAGCATCTTCCTCGAGAACCGCTTCAGTGGCGGCGACCGCGTCGGGGACGCCAACCAGGTCACCGCGGCAATTACCTCGCGCATTCTCGATACCGAGGACGCGCGCGAACTCGGCCACCTGAGCTTCGGCCAGATCTATTACTTCCGCGATCGCGAGGTCGCGCTGCCCGGCGGCCTGGAAGTCGAGGACAGCGTCTCGGAACTGGTATTCGAAGGTGCCGCCAACCTCGGTACCGACTGGAGCCTGCGTGGCATCCTGTTGTGGGATCCGAACCAGCCACGCACGGAGAAGGCAACGTTCAACCTGCGCTTCAACCCCAATCTCGATACGGTCGTGAACCTGAGCTACCGCCTGCGGCGCGCGCGCACTGACGTCGAACAAACCGATTTCTCGTTTCGCCTGCCGGTCATGGAGAATCTCGCGGTGGTCGGCCGCTGGAACTTCTCACTGCCCGAGCGGCGCTCGCTGGAGACGGTCGCAGGCCTCGAGTACGAGAGCTGCTGCTGGGGTCTGCGACTGGTCGCGCGGCGCTTCCTGCGCAACGCGGAGGGCCAGTTCGAGACGGGCATCTTCATGCAGGTGCAGTTCCGCGGGCTCGGAGGCGTGGGCCAGGACTCGGCATCGCTCCTGCGCCGCGGTATTCCGGGCTACATCGATCCCTTCGACTGAACCGGCGCAGGCCGGCCTTGTCTCATCGGTGAACGGATACGCTACAATGCGCCGTGTCTCGCGCTGCGCCGTCACGGTGCACGAACCGGTTCCCGCGCGCGGCGTGGCGAACGTCACCGGCAGACCACTCATCCACTCCTGTTTTTCAGCATCAACTCTTTGATGATCAAGGAAAAATTACGCTCAGCCGCAAACTGCCTGGGGCTTCTGCTGCTGCTGGCTTGCGAAGCCCATGGCGCTTCTACCGAGCTCGATCGCATCGTTGCCGTGGTCGAGGAAGACGTCATCATGGAGAGTGAGCTCGAGGACCAGATGCAGCGGGTACGCGCCGCGCTGCGTCAGCAGGGCACGCAGATGCCGCCGACCGCAGTGCTCGAGCGCCAGGTCATGGAACGCCTGGTGCTGGAGAAGATCCAGCTGCAGGTCGCCGACCGTGCGGGTGTCGAGGTCGAGGAGCGAGCGCTCGACCAGGCCGTGAGCGACATCGCCAAGCGCAACAATCTCTCGCTCGACCAGTTCCGCGAGATCATCGAGTCCGAGGGCTACCAGTTCGAAAGCTTTCGCGAACAGATCCGCCAGGAGATCCTCATCGCCAAGCTGCGCCGCGAGGAGGTCGACAACCGCGTGCGCGTACGCGACAGCGAGATCGACAACTACCTGCACAATGAATTGCAGGGCTCCGACAACGAGGAATACCGTCTCTCGCACATCCTCATTTCGACACCGTCCGGCGCCGACGACCAGGAGATTCGCGCCGCGCGCGCCAAGGCCGAGGAAACCCTGGCCCGTATCGAAGGCGGCGAGGACTTCGCCACGGTAGCGATCAGCGTCTCCGACGGCCAGCAGGCGCTCGAGGGCGGCGATCTCGGCTGGCGCAAGGGCGGCGAGATCCCGAGCCTGTTCGCCGATGCCGTCAGCACGATGGAGCCCGGAGATACCAGCGGTATCATCACCAGCACGAGCGGTTTCCACATCGTGCAACTCAGCGACAAGCGCAGCGGCGAGAAGATCATGGTGCCGCAGTGGCGGGTACGGCATATCCTGATCAAACCGAACGAGCTGCTGCCGCCGGATGCCGCGCTCAACCGCCTGCGCCAGCTCCGCCTGCGCATCGAGAACGGCGCCAACTTCGCGCTGCTGGCGCGGACCAACTCCGACGACCGCGGTTCCGCCCTGCAGGGGGGCGATCTCGGCTGGGTCAGCAAGGGACAGATGGTGCCGCAATTCGAGGAAGTGATGCTCGCCATGGAGGTCGGCGAACTCAGCGCACCGTTCGAAAGCGAGTTCGGCTTCCACGTGCTCGAGGTCACCGATACCCGCGAGTACGACGGTACCGAGGAAATCCGCCGCAACCAGGCGCGTCAGGCACTGCGCCAGAAGAAGATCGACGAGCGGCGGCAATCCTGGCTCCGGCGCCTGCGCGACGAAGCCTATGTCGAGTACCGCGACATCATCGAATGACACCGAGTGCCTGCGCCTGGCGTTGACGCCGGGCGAGCCGGCCGGCATCGGCCCAGACCTCGCGGTCCTCATCGCGCGCGACGCGTTTCCCGCCGCCATCGTCCACTACGCCGACCCCGACTTGCTGCGCACGCGCGCCGCGGCGCTCGGAATATCGCTCGAGATCCACGAACTCGCCGATCCTGCCGCGGCCCGTCCCCTGCCCGCCGGGCATCTGCAGGTGCTGCCGGTACCCCTGGCGCGCGAGGTGACGCCCGGACGCCTGGACGTCGCCAACGCGGACTACGTCCTGCGCTGTCTCGACCGCGCCTGCGACGCCTGCGCCGAAGGCACGCTGCACGCCATGGTCACCGGGCCTGTGCAGAAATCCGTCATCAACGAATCCGGACGCGCCTTCTCCGGCCACACCGAGTACCTCGCCGAACGCCTCGGGGCACCATTGCCGGTGATGATGCTCGCGAGCGGCGATCTGCGCGTCGTTCTGCTGACCACCCATATCGCACTCAGCGAGGTACCGGCGCAGGTTACAGCCAGCCGGCTCGAGGCAGTCATCTCCATCACCATGCGTGACCTCGCGGCACGATTCGGTATCGCCGCGCCGCGCCTCGCCGTGTGCGGCCTGAACCCGCATGCCGGCGAGGCCGGCCACCTCGGGCGCGAGGAAATCGAGATCATCGCACCGACCCTGGACGCATTGCGCGCACGCGGGCTGCGCATCGACGGCCCACTGCCGGCCGACACCGCCTTCACCGGGACGCATCGTGCCCGCTACGCTGCGATCCTTGCGATGTACCACGACCAGGGACTCGCTGCGCTCAAGGCGGTCAGCTTCGGCGACGCGGTCAACATCACCCTGGGCCTGCCCGTCATCCGCACCTCGGTCGACCATGGCACGGCCCTCGATCGCGCCGGCAGCGGCGATGTCGACACCGGCAGCCTGCATGCGGCACTCGGTATGGCCGTCGAGATGGCGCTCGGTTCCAGCGCCGGTGGCTGAGCAGAAACCCGGCCCCCTGCGCAAACGTTTCGGCCAGCATTTCCTGGCCGACGAGGCGGTGGTCGATGCGATCATCGCCCTGGTCGCGCCGGCGCGCGGCGACCGCGTGCTCGAGATCGGACCTGGCAACGGTGTCCTGACCAGCCAGCTGGTCGCCAGCGGCGCCGCGGTCACGGCCATCGAGATCGACCGCGACCTCGCCGAATGGCTGCGAGCACATTTCGCCGCGGACGCGAATTTTGCATTGCACAACTGTGACGTGCTCAAGTTCGACTTCGATACCCTGGGCGAGGTCGAGAAGCGCTGGAAGGTCATCGGCAACCTGCCGTACAACATCTCGACACCGCTGCTCATGCGCCTGCTCGACCATGCCGCCCGCTTCAGCGAGCTGACCCTCATGGTCCAGGCCGAGGTCGCCGAGCGGCTCGCCGCCGGGCCGGGCAGTGCGGCTTACGGCCGGCTCGGTGTCATGGCGCAGCGCCGCGCACGGGTGGAGATGCGTCTTGCCGTCGCACCGGAGAGCTTCACCCCGCCCCCGCGGGTCGATTCGGCGGTGGTCCAGATCTACCCGCTCGAAGGCCGTTTCGACCCCGAATTCGAGCGCACTTTCGCCGACGTCGTGCGTCTCGCCTTCGGCGCCCGCCGCAAGACGCTCGCCAACGCCCTCAGGCGCCGGCTCAGCGCAGCCGACCTCGTGGCCATCGGCATCGACCCGGGCGCCCGCGCCGAGGTCCTGAGCGTGGCGGATTTCGTTCGCCTGGCCGGGGCCCTGCACGCCGGCGACTGAGCGCGGACACGGCGCGAAGCGAGCCCAGTAGCACGCGCAGGACGGCCGCGGCAGGCACCACAGGTACCGCGAGCGCGCGGTCGCTGCGACGGGGCGAATTCGAGGCGTGTTTGGTCAGCCAGGTAACGATTCGAGCGAGTCCGGCAGCCGCCCGGGGTTACCCACAGATCCTGTGGATAAGGTTGTGCACGAAGGGTGCAACAGGGCCACATGACAGGCGCATTACAGTGACGATGGTCAGATTGGCGAAGAATTAGCCAATACAAGAACAAATCTATAAATTTCAATAAATTACGAAATAACTTGCGAGCGCAATCGCGGCAATGCGCGATAAGTACTCGACGCGCGCCGGCACGTCGCCCTGGATGTGCATAACGCCGGCTCAGAAGAGGCGCGGCGGCGCGTTTCAACGGCGTCCCGCTGTCAGCTGGTGCCGCGTAGCGCGGCGATCACGGGCTGCGTCGCCGGACGTACCCCGTGCCAGCGCGCAAAGGATTCCGCGGCCTGCTCGACGAGCATGCCGAGGCCATCAAGCGCCAGCCGCGCGCCCAGGCTCCGCGCCCAGGCGACGAACGGGGTCGCCGCGTTGGCGTACATCATGTCGTAACACACGCTGTCCGCATGCACCGCCGCCGCCGGCAGCGGCGGCACGTCGCCGTGCATGCTGAGCGTCGTGCCGTTGATGATGACGTCGGGAGGCTGTTCGGGCATCTCGCCCCACGGTACCGCCTCGAGGCTGGCCCGTTCGGCGAAGGCGGCGCACAGCGCCGCGGCCCGCGCGCTGGTGCGGTTGCTGACCGCAAGCGTTGCCGGTGCCGCGTCGAGCAGCGCCGGCACCACGCCGCGGGCTGCGCCCCCGGCGCCGAGCAGCAGGATATGGCGGCCGGCGAGGGCAACACCGTGATTGACCTCGAGATCGCGCACCAGGCCCGCACCGTCGGTGTTGTCGACGGCGACCGCGCCTTCGTCAGTGAACCACAGCGTGTTCGCGGCCCCGGCCTGGATGGCGCGCGGGGTGCGGGTCGTCGCGAGCTGCCAGGCCTCCTCCTTGAGGGGCAGCGTGATGTTCATGCCGCGCCCACCATACGCCTGGAACTCGGCCACGGCCGCGGCAAGCTGCCCGGTCTGGACCTCGACACGCTCATAACGGAGCTGCACGCCCACCTGGGCCGCAAAGGCGCTGTGTATGGCCGGGGACTTGCTGTGGGCAATGGGGCTGCCGACGACGCAGAAGTACGGCAACTCGGCACGCCCGGCGGGAAACCAGCGGCCCATGGGAACTTGCGCTGCCGGAACGTGCGGTGCCCGCCGTCAGGCAGCGGATTCCGCCGTCGGTCCCTGCTCGAGCAGGCCGCCCTGCAGTACGTAAGTCTCGAAACCGCGCTCGCTGAGCAGAAAGGCTGCTGCCGAACTCCGCCGGCCGGTGTCGCAATACACGATGTAGGGCACGTCGGGCGCCAGCGAGTCGGCCTTCAGCCGCAGCATGAACAAGGGGATGTTCATGCTGTCCGGCAGGCCGTTGTTGGAATGCTCGCTCTCGAGGCGGACGTCGAGCAGCCGGGCTCCCTCGCCGACGCGGCGCTGCGCGTCCTCGAGCGAGATCCAGCTCAGCATCGGCTCCTTGAGCAGCGCGTTGAAATCTTCCTTCGACAGGCGCATCAGCACGCCGTCGCTTTCCATCGTGATGGTCGCGTTACGCTTGGCCTCGGACAACAGCGCTTCCTCGCCGAACGCGTCGCCGTCCTTGAGGGTCGCCAGGGTCAGCTCGGCGCCGGTCTTGGAGGCACGCGTGACCTTGGCCCGGCCATGCTTGATGATGTAGTAATAATCGCCATCGTCGCCCTGGCGAATGACCACTTCGCCTGCGCGCATCGGCACTTCCTGCATGCGCATGAACATCTGCTGGATGTTCGCCGGCGGCACCTGCAGGAAGGCCTGGGACTGCAGGATGCGGGTCATCCAGTCGCTGTCGTCGTCGCCGTCCTCGTCGACCTGGATCTCGTTGACCTCGATACCGGAAAGCTGGTCCCAGGTGAGGAGGATATCGAGCAGGTCGCTGTCGAAGCGCGTGATGCGGCAGGCGGAGCGAGCCCGCGCGGTGTGCTTGCGCGGCTGCTGGTTGCCGAGCGGGTGCTTGGCCGCGTCGCTGCCGCCGCGCACGGTCGTGGTCTGCCCGTTCTCCTCGCTCAGCGCGACTTCGCCGTCGAGCAGGTAGACCGTCTTGCGGTCGACGTCGCCCGCCTTGAAGATGGTCTTGCCGGCCGCGATCTCTTCGACGTAGGCCTTGCCGGCCAGTTCCTGGAAGTTCTCCGCATTCAGCGCGTTAGGCGGAACCAGTGTCTTCAGGATGTTCTTGTCTACGAGTTGACCGTCTGCCATGTCGTTCCACTGCTGGGATTGCGTGCGAAAGCCCGGCGCCCCGCGAACGGGGCCGATGCGGCGGCGCCAGTGCCGGGGAGCCGCACGCCGGAATCGCGAACACGGCACCCCGTACCCGGGCCTCGGAAGTCGTCGCGTTATTGTAAGCGCAGGCCCGAGGCAAGGAAACGGCTAATTGGCCTCGGTTTGCGTGCCAACGTCACCCCGCCGCCCACGCGCGGCGCAGTGCCCCGGGGCGCGCGTGGCATACCGCACGCCCCGGGTCGAGGCGATCACAAGATGTAACCGCGCTCGTCGTGCTCGCCGATATCGAGGCCCTCGGTCTCGCGCTCGGGAGCGACGCGCAGTCCGACCACGGCCTGGGTCAGCTTGAGCAGCAGCCAGGTCGCCACGCCACACCACACCGCCGTGGCAATGACGCCGACGGCCTGGGTGAGCAACTGCGCTCCCATGGTCGCGCCTTCCGCGTAGCCGATGCCGCCGAGGGACTCGGACACGAACACGCCCGCCAACAGGGTGCCGAGGATGCCGCCCACGCCGTGCACCGGGAAGACGTCGAGC
>JAPOKK010000386.1 GCA_029977665.1 Pseudomonadota bacterium
GAAGTATGCACCAGCCGGGCAGCCTGCTCGGCGAGCGCGCGGGCGACGTCGGGATGCGCATGCCCGAGGCCGCACACGGCAATGCCGCACAGCGCGTCGAGATACTCGCGGCCGCTGTCATCGTAGAGGTGCACGCCGCTGCCGTGTGTGAAGGTCACGTCGAGGCGACCATAATTCGACATCAGTGCCGGGCTCGGTCCTGCAGCCATAGTGGAACCCCTGAATGGATGTGTCTGAACAGGCGCCGTGCAAACCGGCGTGTCGCCGCGGTCTCGTTGTTGCGGGCGAATGCCGGCGGCATGCCGGCAGCTCCGCACACTCGACGAGGCCGCGCATTCCGCTCACGGCCCGCGTAAGCGCACCGCAGCGGGCACCCGCCGGCCCTGCTCGCCACGGGCCGGGAGCGGCGACGGCCGTGGCCGGCCGCAACGCGCCGAGCGGCACGGCCCGCCGTGAATCAAGCGGCGCATTGTCCGCAAGAGTCCCCGAATATGCAAGACTGGCGACCTGAGAAAACCCAATAGTTTCGGTTAGATACGATGAACCCGATCGAGCTGGGGCTGTTCGTCAGCCGCCTCGAGGCGATCTGCGGAGAAATGGGGGCAACGCTCCGGCGTGCCGCCTTCTCGCCCAACATCAAGGATCGGCTCGATTTTTCCTGCGCCATCTTCACCGCTGACGGCGACCTGTGCGCACAGGCCGCGCACATCCCGGTCCACCTCGGCAGCATGGCCTACGCCATGCGCGACGTCGTGCAGCGCCTGACCTGGCAGGATGGCGACATGGTGGTGGTCAACGATCCCTACCTCGGCGGCACGCACCTGCCCGACGTCACCCTGATCGCGCCGGTCTTCGTCGCCGGTGAGTTGACGGCCTTCTGTGCCAACCGCGCCCACCACGCCGACATCGGCTGCGCCAGCCCGGGATCCATGCCGCTCGCACGCTCGCTCGACGAAGAAGGCCTGGTGCTCGAACCACGCCATTACCTGCGCGCCGGGCGCGCCGACGCCGCGACCCGGCGCGTACTCGAGCAAGGGCTGCGCAACCCCGCTGCCACGCTCGGCGACTTCGCCGCCCAGGTCAGTGCCAACCGGACCGGCGTCGCGCGTCTCGTTGCGCTCGTCGAGCGCAGCTCGCCGCGCGACTTCCGTGCCGCGCTCGATGCGCTCGATGCCTACGCCGAAACCCTCGCACGCGGCATGGTGCGCGAGCTGCCGGATGGCGTTTATCGTCATGCCGACGCCATGGATGGTGATGGCCTCGGGGCGACGCAGGTGCCGATCGCGCTGACCCTGACCATCGCCGGCGAGCGCGTCATGCTCGATTTCACCGGCACCGGGGCGCAGGTCGCGGGCAACATCAACTGTCCGCTCGCGGTGACCGCGGCGGCAGCCTACTACGTCTTCTACGCGTTGATGCCGCGCGCGACACCACCTTGCGCGGGTTCGCTACGGGTACTCGACCTCGTCGTGCCGCGCGGCTGCCTGCTCAACGCCGAAGCGCCGGCCGCGGTTGCTGCCGGCAACGTCGAGACCAGTCAGCGCGTCGTCGATGTCGTGCTCGGCGCACTGGCCCAGGCAGTGCCCGCGCGCATTCCCGCGGCCAGTCAGGGCACGATGAACAACGTCGCGATGGGCGGGCCGGGGTGGGATTACTACGAAACACTCGCCGGTGGCACCGGCGCGCACGCCGACGGCGACGGCCTGAGCGCGGTGCATTCGCACATGACCAACACCCTCAACACGCCCGTGGAAGTGCTCGAGATGAGCTATCCCCTGCGCGTCACGCGGTACGCCCTGCGCAAGGACTCCGGCGGGAGCGGTGTGCACCGCGGCGGCGACGGCCTGGTCCGCGAGTACGCTTTCCTCGCGCCGGCCACCGTGACGCTGCTCGGCGAGCGCCGCGAGCTCGCCCCCCCCGGTCTCGCCGGCGGGGCGCCCGGCCAGCCCGGACGCAACCGGCTCAACGACGAATGGCTGCCGGGCAAGTGCGAGCGCCACGTCCACGCCGGTGACCGCCTGCGCATCGAGACGCCGGGGGGTGGCGGCTGGGGCCGCGCGTGAAATTCCCCACGCCGAGTCCGTTGAAAAGCCGCCTGGAGCCCTTACACTTCATTCGCAAGTCATCGAATGCGCGCACCAGCTGCCCGCCGGGCACCCCGCCCCGCGCAAATCGAATCCACAGCATCATGCCAGGAGCACCTATGGACACCATCGATCGCATCAAGGAGATCGTCGCGACGCATCGCATCGTCATCTTCATGAAGGGTACGCCGCAATTCCCGCAGTGCGGCTTCTCCATGCGCACGGTCGAAGCCCTCAAGGCCTGCGGCGCGGATTTCCACCACGTCGACGTCATCGCCGAACCCGACGTCCGTCAGCACCTGCCGCGCTATTCCGAGTGGCCGACCTTCCCCCAGGTCTTCATCGACGGCGAACTCGTCGGCGGCTGCGACATCGTGCTCGGCATGTACCAGAGTGGCGACCTGCAACGCATGACGTCCGACGCCGCTGCCTGAGCGGCCCCGTGCGCCGTGCCGTCGCGCCCGCCGCGGGCGTCACGGCGCCACGGTCGCCACCGCGTCCACTGCCTCGGCCGTTTCCTGCTCCTCGAGCCACAGGCAAGTTCCCCCGCTCGCGTCACGCACCCTCGCCAGGGCCGCCTCGTGGGCGGCGAGTTCGGCCGGCGACGGCGTCACGACCCGCACGCTGACCGGCCCGGCAGCACGCCGCCGCCGCGTGCGCCCGCCGGTACCGGCTCGCGCCATGGCCGCCTCGAGCG
The DNA here is from genome assembly GCA_029977665.1 of Pseudomonadota bacterium. Taxonomy (GTDB): domain Bacteria; phylum Pseudomonadota; class Gammaproteobacteria; genus JACKNG01. Next base: position 2,782 of record JAPOKK010000386.1, read on the forward strand.
CCCC
>JAPOKK010000274.1 GCA_029977665.1 Pseudomonadota bacterium
CAGGCGAATGCCGAACTTCTCGTTGACCACGACGACCTCGCCGTGCGCGATGAGCGTGCCGTTGATCAGCACGTCCAGCGGTTCCCCGGCGAGGCGGTCGAGTTCGACCACCGATCCCTGGTTGAACTGCAGCAGGTTGCGGATGCTGACCTCGGTGGTGCCGATCTCCACGGCCAGCGTGACCGGGATGTCGAGGATGTTGTCGAGCGAGCCGGCCTGGCCGGCCACGGCGTCGGCGGTCAGGTTCTGCATCGCCGCGGCCGCGACATCGCCGCCGGCGCCGCCGGACTCGGCCTCGGCCTGCTCGGCCATGGCAGCGGCCCAATCGTCCTCGGCGACGCTGTCGGTGGTATCGGTATCGCTCATTTGATGACTCCCTGGGGTAGGCTTGAGGGGGACAACTCACTGTGGCGGATGGTCTCCGCGACTTTCAGCGCGGCGCGGCCGCGTGAAGAGCCGTAGACACCGCGGAAGACAGGCACCTCGTTGACCCGCGCGGTGACGAGCTGCGGCAATTCGATGGGGAAGATGTCGCCCGGCTGCATGTTGAGAATGTCGCCGAGGGTGACCTTCGCGTGCGTGAGGGTCGCCTTGAGATTGACCGGCGCGCCCTGGATCTCTTCACGCAGGATCTGGCTCCAGCGCTCGTCCTTCTCGGACACGTCGCTCTGCACGCCGGCATCGAGCAGTTCGCGGATCGGCTCGATCATCGCGTACGGCAGCGTCACGTGCATGTAGCCGGAGCCTGCCTCGAGGTCGATGTGGAACGTGGAGACCACGACCACCTCGCTCGGCGTGACGATGTTGGCGAACTGGGGGTTGACCTCGGAGTTGATGTAGTTGAACTCCACCCCGAGGACCGGCTCCCAGGCTTCGGCCAGGTCGTTGAAGATGATGTCGAGGAAGCGCCGCACGATGCGCATCTCGGTGACCGTGAAATCGCGACCTTCGATCTTGTTGTAGAAGCGTCCTTCGCCGCCGAAGAAGCAATCGACCAGCGAGAAGACCAGCTTCGGATTGCAGACGATGAGACCGGAGCCCTTGAGCGGACGCATCTGGAAGATGTTCAGGTTCGACGGCATCAGGAGCGTGTGCACGTACTCACCGAACTTCGACATCTGCACGCCTTCGACCGAGATCACCGGCGAGCGGCGCAGCATGTTGAACAGGCTCTGCCGCAGGTTGCGCGCGAGGCGTTCGTTGATCATCTCGAGCGTGGGCATACGCCCACGCACGATGCGGTCCTGGCTGTTGAAGTCGTACTGACGGGCGTCCCCACTATCGAGGGCCTCGTCCATCTCCGTCTCGACTTCACCGGAATCGACGCCCGACAGGAGCGCATCGATCTCGTCTTGCGAGAGCAGGTCGGTATTCGACATCTCGTTGGCTTCCCGCGCTCGCGATCAATGCATGACGAAGTTGGAGAAGTAGAGGTCTTCCACACCGGGCTTGCCGATCTCGGCTTCGAGCACCGACTGCACCTCGGCTAGCGCCTGCTGGCGCAGCGCTTCCTTACCTTCGTTGGGAATGAGGTCTTCGTAGATCTGGCGGCTCAGCAACAGCACGAGGTTGTTGCGGATCGCCGGCATGTGGCGGGTGACCGCCTCTTCGACGTCGGTATCGCGGGTGGATACCGCCATCTCCGCCTTGAGGAACTTGGTGCGGTTGTTGCGATCGCGGAAGTTGATGACGAACTCGGGCTTGAGATCGATGTACACCGACTCCGCCGGCTTCTCTTCTTCCGCTGCGGCGGCCTCGGCCGTGGCCTCGTCGTCACCCCCCATCATCAACATGGCGCCGACGCCACCACCCACGAGCAGGAGAACGGCCAGCGCGCCGATAATGATGATCTTCTTCTTCCCGCCGGCGGCTGCCGCGTCTTTGTTGTCGTCTGCCATGAAAGCGCTCCTGAAAACTGTCGCAAGCGACGTTTTGCAAAGCGCGTGCCAGGGACAAACAACCTAGCGATCAATAACTTCCGACTTCGATACAGGCTTGCGCGGCGGGTTCTTGACGGCCGTTCCGCCGTCCCGGGGCCGCAGCGTGCCAGCTTTCCGACAGCCTGGCGGCGGCAGGCCCGTCGACGCCGACGGGAAGGCGTACCGCGGCGGCGCCCGCAACCGCCGCGGCTGAGGCCACGTTCAGACGAACGCGTCGACCAGACCGAGGCGCACCATGCGCAGCGGTTGCACCTCTTCGGTCGCGACGTTGTCGCTGCCGAACGCGGACAGCTTCGCTGCCTCACCACCGGATTCGTCACGCGCCTGGGCCTGGCGTTCGGGCATTTCGCTGTAGACACCGGCATCACCGAGCGCGATGCCACTGTCGGCGAAGGCGGCGCGCAGCCGTGGCAGCGCTTCTTCGAGGGCTTCACGCGTCGCCGCCTGCGTCGCGACGAGCTGAATCGTGGCCTCGTCACCGACCACGCTGACACGCACTTCGACCGGGCCGAGTTCGGGCGGGTTGACCGCGAGACGCGCGTGTTGCGCGTTCTGGCCCAGCATCACCGCGACCTGCTGGTTGAGACGCTCGGCGAACAGGCCCGGTTCGTGGACGGGCAGCGGCGCGGCCTTGCCGTTGAACGACTGCGCGAGCTGCAGGTTGTCGACGAACTTGTGCACGGTGTTGACGGTCGCTCCTTCTTCCGTGCCGAGCGCGGCCAACTCGGCTGCGGCGTCGATGGCACCCGGCCCCGACTCGCCGGCCAGCGCGGCGAGCGCAGGTGCGAGATCCGGTCCGCCCCTGGCCAGCGCCAGGGTCGGCAGCGCCGCGCTCCGCGGTTCGCGCGCCGCGAGGGCCGGGTCGCGCTGGGCGAGGGCCTCGCGCACGGCCGCTTCGAGTTCTTCGGCCGGCAGGTCCATGGTATCGGCCGCGCCGGCATCCTCGGACGCCCGCGCCACCGCGAGCGCCAGCATTGTGGCGGGATCCGTGCCCGTGGCCGCACGCGGTCGCGTGAGCGCGGCCGCAGGGTCCATCGCGGCAAATGCTTGCCGCTCGAGCGGCAAGTTCGCGATGGCAGCTGCCGCCTGCTCGGGTGCCGCACCCATGGTGACATCGACACCGTTCGGCGGGGTCATGCTCTGCGCGAGCAGGGCGGCAACGAAGGCGCCAAGCTCGGCTGCATCGGCCTGCGACGGCACCTGCGATGCGGTCCCGAACGTCGTACCCGTCATGCTGTCAGCCACCTGCGCGGCGATTGGATTGAATGCTTGCATCGTCGTCTCCACGGGGTTCATGGCGGCACGCGGCCGTTCCCGCGGAGAAATCAGCAAAAGCCATGCCAGTGGCCAAGGCCGCACCCGGCGCGCGGACGATCGCCAGCCACCGCCGCGTCTGCACCGCGCGTGGTAGCCGTATAAACTGCGCGACGCGCACGACCCGCTCGTCGGCGCCCGAGCCATGTTGCCACCTGCCGACGGAGACCGCCCATGACGACCCGCTCGCCCTCGCCTTTCAGCGCCCCGACGACGCAGCGCGTGCTCGTCACCGGGGGCGCCGGCTTCCTCGGCTCGCATCTGTGCGAGGCCCTGCTGGCTCGCGGCCACGACGTCCTGTGCGTCGACAACTTCTACACCGGCAGCAAGGCCAACATCGTGCACCTGTTCGCCAATCCGATGTTCGAGCTGATGCGCCACGACATCACGTTTCCGCTCTACGTCGAAGCCGACGCGATCTACAACCTCGCCTGCCCCGCCTCACCGATTCACTACCAGTTCGACCCGGTGCAGACAACGAAGACCAGCGTCCACGGGGCCATCAACATGCTGGGACTGGCCAAGCGCATCAAGGCGCGCATCCTGCAAGCCTCGACCAGCGAGGTCTACGGCGATCCCGAAATCCACCCGCAACCCGAGGACTACTGGGGCCACTGCAACCCGGTCGGACCGCGCGCCTGCTACGACGAGGGCAAGCGGTGCGCGGAGACCCTGTTCTTCGACTATCACCGTCAGCACGGCCTGGAAATCAAGGTCGCACGCATCTTCAATACTTACGGTCCGCGCATGCACCCCAACGACGGTCGGGTGGTGTCGAACTTCATCGTGCAGGCACTGCACAACGCGCCGATCACGCTCTACGGCGACGGCCGGCAGACGCGCTCGTTCTGCTACGTCGACGATCTCGTCGCGGGCCTGGTCGCGCTGATGGAGTCGGCGGCCGGGTTCACCGGCCCGGTCAACCTCGGCAACCCCGACGAATTCACCATCCGTGAGCTCGCCGAGCTCGTCATCGAGCTGACCGGCTCGCGCTCGCAGCTCTGCTTCGAGCCGTTGCCGACCGACGATCCGCGCCAGCGCCAGCCCGACATCGCGCTGGCGCGCGCCGAACTCGGCTGGACGCCGTCGGTTGCCCTGCGCGAAGGCCTCGCGCGCACGATCGCCTATTTCGATCGTACGCTCAGCGCCGCGACCGACCCGGCAGCGGCACCCTAGAAGCGGCGCCGTCGCGCCCTACAGCGGCCAGACGAACAGCAGCGCCGGCACCGCGATGGCGACGACCAGGGCCTCCAGCGGCAAGCCGAGGCGCCAGTAGTCGCCGAAGTGAAAACCGCCGGGCCCCAGGATGAGCGTGTTGTTCTGGTGGCCGATTGGCGTGAGGAAAGCGCACGAGGCGCCGATCGCGACCGCCATCAGGTAGGTATCCGGATTGGCGCCGAAAGCCGCCGCCGTGCCCACCGCGATCGGACACATCACCGCCGCCGTCGCGACGTTGTTCATGACGTCGGAGAGCATCATCGTCACCACCAGCACGACGCCCAGCGCGACGACCATGTGACCACCGGCGACGTGCGTGATGAGCAGCCCGGCGAGCAGCTCGGCGGCGCCGCTGGTCTCCATGGCATCGGCGACCGGCATCAGCGCGCCCAGCAGCACGACCACCGGCCAGTCGACCGCCGCGTAGACCTCGCGTTTCGCGATCGTGCCGAAGACCATCGACGCGAGCACGCCGAGTGCGAAGGCGATCGCCGCCGGCAGCAGGCCGAACGCGGCGCCGGCGACCGCCGCACCCATGATGCCGGCAGCAAGACCGGCGCGCCGTCGGTCGGGGATGCGCAGCTCGCGCGCCGCCAGCGGCACGCAGCCGAAGTCGGCGGCGAACTCGCTCACCACCTCGGGCGCGCCCTGCATCAGCAGCACGTCGCCGGGCATCAACCGCAGGGAACGCAGGCGCACCCTCGCACTGCTGCCCTCGCGTGAGACGGCCAGCAGGTTGAGGCCGTAGCGCGTGCGCAGGGCGAGGTCGCGCGCGGTC
>JAPOKK010000402.1 GCA_029977665.1 Pseudomonadota bacterium
CGCAATGGCCTGCCCGATGCGGAACTCGCGGCCGTGGGCGCGCCCGCGCAGGACGTGGCCGACGGCATCGTACTTGTAGTAATCGCCCGGCAGCTCGGAGACGTGGACCAGGCCCTCGACGAAGATGTCGTCGAGCTCCACGAACACGCCGAACTCGGCGACGCCGGCGATGATGCCGGGGAAGACCTCACCGACCTTGTCGAGCATGAACTCGCACTTGAGCCAGGCGACCGCGTCACGCGTCGCCTCGTCGGCACGCCGCTCGCACATCGAGCAATGCTCGGCCAGCTCGGGCATGCGCCCGGCGTCCAGCGCCTCGCCGCTGCCCAGGCGCGCCTTGAGCGCGCGATGTACGACGAGGTCGGGATAGCGCCGGATAGGCGAGGTGAAGTGCGTGTACGCATCGAGCGACAAGCCGAAGTGACCGGTGTTCTGTGCGCTGTACACGGCGAGCTTGAGGCTGCGCAGCACGACGGTCTCGATCAGACGCCGGTCGGCCCGCTCGCGTGCCGCGGCCAGCACGGCGGCAAAATCCTTGGCATCGAGATCCTTGCCGTGCCGGAAGCGCAGGCCGAGTTCGCCCAGGAAGCGCCCGAGGTCGTCGACACGATCGTCGTCGGGCACGTCATGGACGCGGTACAGCGCCGCACACTTGTGGCGGATGAGATGCCGCGCCGCTGCAACGTTGGCCGCGATCATGCACTCCTCGATGAGGCGGTGTGCATCGACCCGGCGCGTCGCCTCGACGCTCGCGATCTTGCCGAGCTCGTCATAGTGAAAGCGCGGCTCGACGCTGTCGATATCGAGCGCACCGCGCGCCTCGCGGGTTTCGCTCAGCAGGGCGTAGAGTTCGTAGAGCGCGGTGAGGCTGCGCGCGACGTTCGCATCGACGCCGCGCAGCGAGTCGATCTCGCCATCGCGCCAGCGCTGCACGTCGTTGTAGATGAGCCGCGCGTGCGAACGAATCACCGCTTCGAAGAAACGCGCGCGGCGCACTTCGCCGTCGAGTCCGATGTTCATCTCGCACACGAGCGCGAGGCGCTCGGCATCGGGCACGAGCGAGCAGATACCGTTCGACAGGGCCTCGGGCAGCATCGGGATCACGCGGTCCGGGAAGTAGACCGACGTGCCGCGGCGGACCGCTTCGTCGTCGAGTGCCGAGCCCGGTTCGACGTAATGGGCGACATCGGCGATGGCCACGGTCAGGGTAAAGCCCTTCGCGGTACGCCTGGCGAACACGGCGTCGTCGAAATCGCGCGCGTCGGCGCCGTCGATCGTGACCAGCGGCAGGTCGCGCAGGTCGCGCCGGCGGGCGATCTCTTCGGGCGACGGCGCCTCGGGCACACGCTCGGCCGCGTCGAGCACGGCGTCGGGCCACTCGCTCGGCAGGTTGTAGGAACGCACCGCGATCTCGATCTCCATGCCCGGCGCCATGTGCTCGCCGAGGATCTCGGTGACGCGACCGACCGGCTGCGAGTGGCGGCCCGGCTGCTGCTCGATGGCGGCGACGACGATCTGCCCGTCGCGGGCGTCGCCCGCCGCGCCGGGCGGGATCAGCACGTCCTGGTTGAGGTGCCGGTTGTCGGGCACGACGAAACCGAAGTTGCGATCGGTGAAGTAGCGTCCGACCACTCGCTCGTTGGCGCGCTCGATGACCTCGACGAGATTGCCGTAAGGGCGCTCGCGACGCTCGTAGCCGGCGATGCGCACGAGCACCCGATCGCCATGCAGGGTGCGCCGTGCTTCGCGCGGCGCCAGGTAGATGTCGTCGCCGCCGGCTTCGGGGCGTACGAAGGCGTAGCCGTCGCGGTGCGCGAGCACGCGGCCGGGGATCAGTTCCATGCGCTCGGCGAGGCCGTAGAGACCACTGCGGTTCTGGATGAGCTGCCCGTCGCGCACCATCGCGCGCACGCGCCGCTCGAGCGCTGCCTGCGGATCACCACGGGCGACCTCGAGTTGCGCGGCGAGCGTCTTCAGGCTGCACGGCTCGCCGATGCCGGCCAGCGCTTCGGCAATCGCGGCACGTCCAGGGAGATCTTCGATATGCGGCAGCGGGTCGCCGGCGTGGCGGCGATGACGGGGGTTGTTGGAACGCATTGACTAGCTCAGATGGAATGGGTAGATTGCGCCCCTCTTTGCCGAGGTGGCGGAATTGGTAGACGCGCTGGCTTCAGGTGCCAGTTGGGGAAACCCAGTGGAGGTTCAAGTCCTCTCCTCGGCACCAGCCTCCTGCAGACGGCCGGGCCCGAACGGCGCGGCGGTGCGCGCCGACAGCTACCGCGCAGCGCTCCTCGCGACGATTGCCGACACCGCCCCGCAGGCGCACACGGGGCTCCGATGAACGCGCACGGCCTCGCCTAATCACGCGGCCCATCCAGCACCGGCATCGCCGTCACCCGCACGAGGGTGCGTCGC
>JAPOKK010000355.1 GCA_029977665.1 Pseudomonadota bacterium
CCTGCGAATCAGGAACGACGCGTAGTTGGTGACGAAAGGCATGTCGCGCCCGAGCAGCAGCGTAATGAAGAAGCCACTCAGTACGAAGAATACGTCGACGCCGAGAAAGCCGCCGGGCGCGAGCACCACGCGATCGTGCGTGAGCATGACGGGCAGGACGGCGAGCGCGCGGAGATAGTCGAGAAAGGCGACGCGATTCATCAAATACTCCGACGCCCGGGGCGTCGTCTGCTGATTCGGGGACGATGGGCCGCTCAGTGGTCCATGGTCATGTGCTCGCCGAGCAGGTCGCGCTCGCGAATCACCTTGCGCTGCAGCCAGGCGCTCATGGCGACGCCTGACAATGCGGCAACCATCCCGGCCATGGTCGGCACGGTTGCCTTGGACACGCCGGCGGCCATCGAGCGCGGGTTGCCCGAGCCGGAAATGGCCATGACCTCAAAGACCTCGATCATGCCGGTGACGGTGCCGAGCAGGCCCATCAGGGGGCACAGGGCGACGCAGGTGCGAATCAGCATCATGTTGCGCTCGAGCTGCTGCGTCACCGTCGAGATGAGGTAGAGGCGAATCTGGTGGGCGTGCCAGGAGACACGTTCGCGACGGCCTTCCCAGCTGGCAAGCGCGTCGCGCGCGATGTTGGGATAGCGCAGCGAGAAATACATCATGCGCTCGGCGATCAGTGTCCACATGACGAGCGTGAGCAGCCCGATCAGGAACAGCACGTTGCCGCCGAGCTCGAAGAAATCGCGCACCGCGGCGAGCTGCGGGATGTGGTAGTAGAGCGTTTCCATGGTGGCGGCGATGACCGGCTCAGGCCGCGGCGGCGTGTTGACGCTCCGAGTGTGCGGCGATCATGCCCGCGGTCTGTTCCTCCAGGACCTGGTTCAGGCGCCGCGCGCGGCTCGCCACCAGCGTGTGCAGCAGCACCGTCGGGATGGCCACGCACAGGCCCAGCACCGTCGTCACCAGGGCGGTCGAGATACCGCCCGCCATCAGCTTCGGATCGCCCGTGCCGAACAGCGTGATCGCCTGGAAGGTGATGATCATGCCGGTTACGGTGCCGAGCAGGCCGAGCAGCGGCGCCACCACGGCGATGATCTTGAGGAACATCAGCATGCGGTTGATACGCGGCGTCTCGCGCAGGATTGCCTCGGACAGCTTGAGTTCCAGCGTCTCCGTGTCGGCCTGCGGGTTGTCGTGGTAGACCTTGAGAATGCGTCCCAGCGGGTTGCTGCCGGGCTGGTCGAGCTTGCGCGTCTGCGCTGCCACGCGCAGCCCGGTGAGGGTCAGCACGAGCAGGCGTTCGAGGGCAATCAGCAGGGCCAGGGCGCCGAGGCCCAGAATCACGTAGCCGACCACGCCGCCCTGCGCGATGCGCTCGCGCAGGTCCGGTGCCTGCACGAGCAGCGAGAGGATCTGACCGCGCGAGGGATCGAGACCGAAGGGATGCATGCCGCTGGTCGCGCTGGTCAGGGCGTCGACCTTCTCCAGGTAGCGTGCCTGGGGTTGCCGTGCAAGTTCGACGAGGTGGCCGGTTTCGGGCACGAACTGCAGGTACTTGTCGTCGGCGACGACGTTGAATGCGCCGACGCGCACGACTTCCTGTTCGACCTCGTCACCGTTTGCCGTGATCACCTTGGCCGGGAAGCGCACGACCTTGCCGCTCTCGGTCATTTCGCGCTGCAGTTCGAACCAGAGCTGTTCGATTTCCTCGATCGAAGCGAGTCGGCTGCTCTGGCCCATCTTCTGTGCGAGTTCGGTGAGGAAATCGACGCGTTCCGGGAACTGCACGTGGGTCAGCGAGTTCTCGAACTGGCCGCGGGCGTCGCCGGCAGCCTGCTGGAGGACACCGAAAAGCTCCTTGAGCGACCCCAGGCGCTCCTTCAGCGCGAGTTCTAGTTCGACCAGCTTCGCGTCGTTCTCCTCGAACGCGGTTTCGAGCTCCTTCGAGCGCGCCTCGGCACTGGTGCGTTCGGCGCGCGCCGCTTCGAGCAGGCGTGCCTGCGCCGCATTGTCGGCGCGGAAGCGTTCGAGCCGCGCGGCATTCTCCTTCGAATCCTGCACGCGGCCGGCCTTGACCTTCTGCAGCAGCTCGTCGAGCGAAACCGGCTCCGACTGGGCCATGGCCAGGGGTGAGAGGACGATGGCAAGCATCGCCAGCAGCAGCTTGTACGTGCTCATTGGCCCACCCCCTTCGGTGCGGCAACCGGTAGCACCAGCAGGTCAGGCGCGACCTGCTTGCGCGCGACCTTGAGTCCCATCGATACCGCCTGCTTGTACGTCTCGGGCGCCAGCGCCTCCCAGTCGCGCGCGTCCTGGCTCCAGGCCCCGGTGAGGTCTCCGCCGTCACTCTGGTAGAGCAGCGCGACGCGGCCAATGCGCAGGAAATTGACTTCGCGCGTGCTGCCGGCGAGTTCCAGTGTGCCCTTGTAGGCCTCGATGGTGCGGCCGTACTCGTTCTCGATCTGGTAGGCCTCGAGGATGCGCCGGAACTTCTCCGCCGAGGTCACGTCCGAGCGCTCCATCATTTCGCGCAGGCGCGCGACGCGCTCGGCGCGCTCAGCGGGCAGGAAGGGGACGTCGAGCCTGACGAACTCGTCCAGCGTTTCGACCATCTGCATCATCAGCGGCACGATCTGGCGCTCGATGAGCGACACCTTGTTAATCGAATCGCTCAGCGCCGCCATCTCCGCGCGCTGGTTGTCGACTTGTTTCTGCAGCAGGTCGTTGTAGACCGCGAGGCCCTCGACCACCTTGTTGACCTGCTTGTACTGCGATTCCAGGTCGCCGGCCTGGTCGCTCAACTGCTCGATCTGCTTCTGCGCGGCGGCGCCTTCCTGCGCGCGCTGTTCGCCGACTGCGGTGACGGCGTCAACGGTCTCGGCGGCCAGCGTCGGCGCCACGGGCGCGAGCATGGCAACGATACCGAGCGCAAGGACCCGGGTTCGGGAAATCTTCATGGCGACATCATCTCTGCTTGGTGGTGTCGGGACCGCGGGCGCGGCCGGCTCGGCGCTCCCGCGGGGCAGTGCCCGAGTCGCTTCCGATGGCCGCCGATACTACCGCTAATATCCTCGCTCGTGCACCCCGTGAAACGCGCCGCCCGAAGATTCGCCACGGTACGGCGCGCTGTGCCGATGGTAGTATCGCGCACGAGTTTTCATGCCGGAGACCTGCGCACGTGGCAGCCATCAAATCAGAAGATGTCATCCAGAGCGTCGCCGACGCCCTCCAGTACATTTCCTACTATCACCCACCGGACTACATCTCCAACCTGGCCGCGGCCTACGAGCGCGAGGAGTCGCCCGCGGCACGCGACGCGATGGCGCAAATCCTGATCAACTCGCGGATGTGTGCCGAAGGCCACCGGCCGATCTGC
>JAPOKK010000002.1 GCA_029977665.1 Pseudomonadota bacterium
CGCCGCCACGCGGATCTCGGCGGGCGGGAAGTCGGCGCTGAAGGTACTGCCCTGTCCCGGTTCACTGCGGATGGACAATGTCGCGTTGTGGCGTGACAGAACGTGCTTGGCGATGGCGAGGCCAAGACCGGTCCCGCCGATGCCGTTGACGCGGGCGCGCGACGGATCGACACGATAGAAGCGCTCGGTCAGGCGCGGCAGGTGCTCGGGAGCGATACCGATACCGTTGTCCTCGACCGCGAAATGCGCGCCGGCCGCGTCACGGTACCAGCGCACGCGGATGATGCCGCGCGCCGGCGTGTACTGCACGGCATTGAACAGCAGGTTGGAGAACGCGCTGTAGAGCTCGTCGCGCGAGCCGCTGACGCACAACTCGCCGTCGATCTCGAGCGAGAACAGATGGGCGAGGTCGCCGCTCAGCTCGCGAGCGCGGTCGTGCAGCTCGCCAATCAGTGCCGGCACGTCGACGGTCTGCGGCTGCTTGACGCGGTTCTCCGCCTCCAGGCTGGACAGCAGGAGCAGTTCCTGTACGAGGTTCTGCATCCGGTTGGCATGGCCGGACATCTGTTCGAACGCGTTGCGCCAGGCGGGGGGCGCATCGTCGGCCTGCGCGAGCAGCGTCTCGAGGTAACCACGGAAAACCGTGATCGGCGTGCGCAGCTCGTGCGAGACATTGGCTACGAAATCCGAGCGAATCAGGTTGGCGCGGTGCAGATCGGTGATATCGCGCGCGACCAGGATGCGCTGCTCGTTGCCGTACGGGGCGGTCAGGATGCTCAGGTGCCGTTCGGCATCCGTCGGACACACCACCTCCAGCGAGCGTCCCTCCTCGTCGCGGGTCGTCTCGATATAGGTGCGCAGTTCGGGATTGCGCACGATGTTGGTGATGCGCTGACCGACGTCCTCTGGCCAGCACACGCCGAGATCGCGCCGCGCGGCGCCGTTCGCCCAGCGCACTTCGTCATCGGTATCGAGCACCACGGTCGCGTCGGGCAGGGCGCGCGTCGCCTGCTGGAACTGCTTGAGGTAATTACCGAGTTTCTTCTTGCGCTTCTTGTGGCGCTCGCGCAGGTAATCGATTTCGAGCGTGATCTCCTCGAACACGCCGGCGTGCTCGGGTGGCTCGCAGGCCTTGCGGTTGCGCAGCCAGCGCAACAGGCGCGCCAGCTCGCGCTGGGTCCAGGCGATGTACAGGGCGGCGGCGAGGAACAGGGCCCAGCCGGTGAGCCCGGTGACGAGGCCGACGACCAGGGCCAGCAGCAACAGGCCGAGCAGACGCCAGATATCCTGATGTTGCATCGACATTCTCAGCGGGAATGGCTGTCGCCGCGCATTATGCGGCCTTTCGGCCGGGCTTGGGAACGTCGCGCGCTAGCCGCGTGCACGGATCTGACCGGGGTCAGTCGACGATGGTCGAAAAGCGATAGCCCATGCCGCGCACGGTCTGGATGTAGACGTCACAGTCATACGGCTCGAACAGCTTGCGCAGGCGGCGGATATGCACGTCGACCGTGCGCTCCTCAATGTAGGCATTGGCGCCCCACACGGCATCGAGCAGCTGGCTGCGGCTATAGACGCGCTCGGCGTGGGTGACGAAGAAGTGCAGCAGGCGGAACTCGGTCGGGCTGAGGTTGATCGGCGTGCCGGAACAGGTCACGCGGCTGCTCTGCAGATCGACCGTCAACGGCCCCTCGGTGAAGATTTCGGGGTTCGGCGGCTGCTGGGTGCGGCGCATCACGGCGCGCACGCGGGCCAGCAGCTCGCGGGTCGAGAACGGCTTGGTGATGTAGTCGTCGGCGCCGCTGTCGAGGCCGCGCACCTTGTCGTTCTCCTCGCCGCGCGCGGTGAGCATGATGATCGGGATGTCGGCGGTGTCCGGATCGCGCTTGAGCCGCCGCGCGAAGTCGACGCCCGACAGTCCCGGCAGCATCCAGTCGAGCAGGATGACGTCCGGCATGAGGTATTTCATCGCGTTCTGCGCGGCCTCGACATCACCCGCTTCGAGGAAGTTGTAGCCTTCGGCGGCGAGCGCGAAGCCGAGCATCTGCCGGATGGCAGGTTCGTCCTCGACGATGAGTACTTTGGGGATCATCTCGCTCACAGTGCGGAATCGTGGCCGTAGTTCACGCCCGGCATTTAATGTCGGCATTGTTACAGGTTAATGAATGGGCGACGAACACCGCGTCGCCGACCGCCGGGGCGGCAAAGGCAGGAAAAAATCCCGCCCCTGGCCGCGACGACGGCGAAGATCCGGCTCGCGGACGAACCCCTGCCCCGGTAAAGTTCGGTACTGGTCGGGACACGGCACAGGAAGTGCACCGTCCCGGCCCGGGGCCGCCTTGCGGCCCCGTCCTGCCAACCCCCAACAACGGCCCGCGCCCGGTGGCGCCGGCCGCAGGAGACAAGGAATGTCCATCATCAAGCCCCTGTTCGCCCTCTGCCTGCTCGTCACCAGCCTGACCGCCGGTGCCGGGGAACGTATCAATCTGAACGCGGCGGACGCCGCGGCCCTCGCCGCCGGCATCGACGGCATCGGACCGGCCAAGGCGGCGGCGATCGTCGCCTACCGGGCCGAGCACGGTCCGTTCAAGACCGTCGATGACCTGTTGCTGGTCCGCGGTATCGGCCAGGCCACGCTGGATCGCAATCGCGACCGCCTGACCGCGGCCACACCCTGAGTCCCACCCCCGACCCTCCTCGGCCGTCTGGCCCGGCCGGCTCCCCCGAGCCGGCTTTCTTTTTGCGCGCGCCGCGTGCGCTACGGTATGCTTCGCGGCGCAGCAGGCATCCGCATCCAGGCCGATTTTCGCACCCGGCCGGCGACCACGGGCGGCAGGCCGGGTAGCCGGCAAGATGAGCGCCCGGGTTCGCGGCGGGGTGTGCGCTGCGGCACGCGTGCGCCACGTTGCGTGGCGCGCCCGCGAGCCTATCCCACTGCCCCACCGGTTCACGGCAGGCGCCCGCCGGGTCCGCCAACCCGCCCGACGGCGGGCGCGGGCATCACCCGGCGACGACCGTCACTTCCAACGGTCCATCGGGGACGGGCGCCGGGCGCGGCACCCCGCCGGGCGCTGCGAGTGGATGGTGCGTCGACCGGCACAGGGCCATCTTCAACCGACAAGGGCGCCGACGGCGCGACAATATCCATGCAGGAACCGCTGAGCGAGCGTTACGAGCCGGGCGCGATCGAGCCCGTTGTGCAGGCGCACTGGGACGACGACAAGGTCTTCAAGGTCCGCGAGGACCCGGAGCGCGAGAAATTCTATTGCCTGTGCATGTTCCCCTACCCGTCGGGGCGCCTGCACATGGGGCACGTGCGCAACTACACCATCGGCGACGTGATCGCGCGCTACCAGCGCATGCAGGGCAAGAACGTGCTGCAGCCGATGGGCTGGGACGCCTTCGGCCTGCCCGCCGAGAACGCCGCGATCGAGAACAACGTGCCGCCGGCGCAATGGACGCGCTCGAACATCGAGTACATGCGCGGACAGCTCAAGCGGCTCGGCTTCGCCTACGACTGGGACCGCGAACTGGCCACCTGTGACCCCGACTACTACCGCTGGGAACAGTGGTTCTTCGGTCGCCTCTACGAAAAAGGCCTGGTCTACCGCGCCACGGCGGTGGTCAACTGGGACCCGGTCGACCAGACCGTGCTGGCCAACGAGCAGGTCATCGACGGCTGCGGCTGGCGTTCGGGTGCACCCGTCGAGCGGCGCGAGATCCCACAGTGGTTCCTGCGCATCACCGCCTACGCCGACGAGCTCCTCGACGAGCTCGATCGCATGGACGACTGGCCGGACGCGGTACGAACCATGCAGCGCAACTGGATCGGGCGTTCGGAAGGCCTGTCCATCCGCTTTGCACTGAACGATGCGTCGGTCGGCGGTCTCGAAGAACTCGAGGTCTTTACCACGCGCCCCGACACCCTGCTCGGTGCGACCTACATGGCCGTGGCGCCGGAACATCCGCTCGCACTCGCCTGCGCCGAGAACGACACGGCGCTTGGCGCCTTCGTCGAGGAATGCCGCCACCAGTCGACCTCCGAGGCCGTCATCGAGAAGCTCGAGAAACGCGGCATGGCGCTGCCGGTGACGGTGCGCCATCCGCTGACCAGCGAGGCGCTGCCGGTGTGGGTGGCCAACTTCGTACTGATGAGCTACGGCACGGGCGCGGTGATGTCGGTGCCGGCACACGACCAGCGCGACTGGGAGTTCGCACGCAAGTACGACCTCGCCATCGTACCGGTCATCGCCGATGCCGAGGGCAACGCGCCTGACGTAACGAGCGGCGCACACACCGAGCGCGGCCGGACCATCAACAGCGGCAAATTCGATGGACTGGACTTCGCCGCCGCGTTCGATGCGATTGCCACCGCCTTGGAACGCGAGGGCCGCGCTGAACGCCGCGTGCAGTATCGCCTGCGCGACTGGCTCGTTTCGCGCCAACGCTACTGGGGCTGCCCGATCCCGGTCGTCTACGATAACGAGGGCAACATGCAGCCGGAGGCCGCGGACCGCCTGCCGGTGACGCTGCCCGAAGACGTCGCCTGGGAAGGTGTCGCCTCGCCGCTGCGCAGCATGCCGGACTTCACCGCGACCACGCTCGCCGACGGCAGCCCGGCGCGCCGCGAAACCGACACCTTCGACACGTTCTTCGAGTCCTCCTGGTATTTCTCGCGCTTCTGCTGTGCCGACAACGCCGATGGCATGGTCGACGAGCGCGTCGACTACTGGATGCCGGTCGACATCTACATCGGCGGTATCGAGCACGCCGTGCTGCACCTGCTATACGCCCGCTTCTTCCACAAGGCAATGCGCGATGCCGGCCTGGTCAAGTCCGACGAACCGTTCAAGCGGCTGCTGACCCAGGGCATGGTGTGCAAGGAAACCTACTTCCGCGAGACCGCCCAGGGCCGCAAACAGTACTTCAACCCCGCCGAGGTCGACGTCGAGACCGACGACAAGGGCCGCGTCATCGCCGCGCGGGCACGCAGCGACGGCCAGCCCGTGACCATCGGTCCGGTCGAAAAGATGTCGAAGTCGAAGAACAACGGCGTCGACCCGCAGGCGCTCATCGATCGCTACGGCGCCGACACGGTGCGCCTGTACACCATGTTCGCCGCGCCGCCCGACCAGAGTCTCGAATGGTCGGACTCGGCTGTCGAAGGCGCCTTCCGCTTCCTCAAGTCGCTGTGGCGCCTGACCCACGAACACGTCAGCGTCGGCCCGGTCGATGCGCTGGACGTCACCGCGCTCGACGATGCACTGAAGGACCTGCGCCGCCACATCCACGAGACCATCGTCAAGGTCTCCGACGACGTCAGCCGACGCTACAAGTTCAACACCGCCATCGCGGCGGTAATGGAACTGGTCAACCACCTGTCACGCACACCGGCCGACAATGCCGCCGCCCGGGCCGTGCGCCAGGAAGGCCTGGATACCGTCGTGCTGCTGCTCGCGCCGATCGTGCCGCACGCCGCGCACGTGCTGTGGCAGGCGCTCGGCCACGACGAAGCGCTCACCGACGCACGCTGGCCGGTCGCCGACGAGAACGCGCTGGTACGCGAGGCGATCGAGCTGGTGGTGCAGGTCAACGGTCGCAAGCGCGCGGTCGTGCAGGTCGCCGCGGACGCCGACAAGGCCGCGTGCGAGCAGGCCGCGCTGGCCGACGACAACGTCGCGCGGTTCACCGAGGGCAAGACGGTGCGCAAGATCATCGTCGTACCCGGTAAACTCGTGAATATCGTGGTACAGGAGTGATGCACTCGTGCTGACGCACCTCACCCGCCTCGGCCTCGCCGTCGTGCTCGCCATGCTCGCCGGCTGCGGTGGCTGGCACTTGCGCGGTGCCGGTCCCGGCGGTTCGCTCGACCACATCGTCTACGTCTCGGCGGGTGGCGCGAACGACGTCGGCCGCGCACTGCGCACGCAGATCGTCAATCGCGGCGGGCGGCTCACGAATACCCGCCAGGCGGCGGACCTGGTCGTCGACATCAACGGCGAGCGCTTCGAGCGCCAGACCTTGTCGGTCGATCCGGACACCGGCAAGGTGCGCGAGGTCCAGCTCCAACTGACAACGTCGTTCGCCGTACGCACGCAGTCTGGCACCCTGGTGGTACCGCGGGAGGACATTTCCTGGCAGCTCGACTACGTCTTCGACGAGGGTGCGGTGCTCGGCACCGTCGAGCAGGACCAGGTCATCCGGCGCGATCTCGCCGAGATCGCGGCGACCGCGATCGCGTTGCGCCTGCAGGTGCTCGAGCTACCGGACGAGGAGCCCGACGAGGAACCGGTCGCGGCGGTCAACGCGGCGGCGGCGCAGTGACGACCGGGCCATGCAGCTGAGCTGCGAACGCCTGCTCGAACGACTCGGCCGCGACGGCGCGCTCGACCCGGTCTATTTCCTCTACGGCGACGAACCCCTGCAGCTCACCGAGTGCGCCGACGCCCTGCGCGCGCGGGCCCAGGCCGACGGCATCACCGAGCGCTGCGTGTTCGACGCCGACAGCGGCGGCGACTGGGATGCCATCGCCGGCGAAGCGAATGCGCTGTCCCTGTTCGCGGCGCGCCGCCTGATCGAGATTCGTCTCGGCACGCGCAGCCCCGACAAGCGCGGCACGGAAGTCCTCGAACGCCTCCTGGCCGCCCCGGGCGGTGACGATGTCTACCTGGTGCTGGGCGGCGCCCTCGACAGCCGCGCGCGGCGCGCGCGCTGGTTCAAGCTGCTCGAAAGCGGTGCCGTCACGGGCGCCTCGCGCGACCCGCGCCCGGAGCAGCTGCCGGCCTGGCTCAACCGTCGCGCGGCGCGTCACCGCAAGCGCCTCTCCGGCGCGGCGGCCGCGCTGGTCGCCGAACGCGTCGAGGGCAACCTGCTCGCCGCCGCGCAGGAAGTCGAGAAGCTCTGCCTGCTGGTCGATGCCGAGACCATCGAGGACACCGACGTCATCCACGCCGTCACCGACAGTGCACGCTTCGACGTCTACCAGCTCGTCGACGCCCTCGTCGCCGGCGATCTCGGTCGTGGCCTGCGCGTGTTGCGCGGCCTGCGCGAGGAGGGCAGCGAGCCACCGCTGCTGACCTGGGCGCTCGGCCGTGAACTGCGCCAGCTCGCTGCCATGGCCGCCGCCATCGAGCGCGGCAAACGCGTCGACCAGGTGCTCGACGAATACCGCGTGTGGAGCAACCGCAAGGGCATGGTACGGCGGCTGCTCGAGCGTCTCGATGCGGCGACCCTGCTCGAACTGCTGATGTGCGCGAACGCCATCGACGCGGCGGCCAAGGGCGCGCGCCGCGGCGCACCGTGGGACGAACTCGAGCTGCTCGCGCTGCGCCTGTGCGGGCGTCGCGACGCCGGCGCCTACCTCGTCCCGCCCTGAGGCGCATCGGGACCCGCGAAAGGTCGCCCGGCGCAGCCGCGACAACGCGCAGGGTGTAAACTGCGCGCCACGGCGCCGGCCGGCCGACGGCACCGCGCCACCCGCTACGTCACCGACCGAATCACCATGCAACAGTCCGTACACGAAAGCGACGTCGACGACGTCACCGCCTATGTCATCGCCACGGCGCGCGCAGCACGCGCAGCCAGCAGCGCGATGGCCCGCGCCACCACCGCGGCCAAGAACCGGGCCCTGGTCGCGATCGCCGCAGAACTGCGCGGCGCGCGTGCGAGCATCCTCGCCGCCAACGCGGACGATCTCGCCGACGCGCACCGCGCGGGCCTGGACAGCGCACTGCTCGATCGTCTCGAGCTCACCGACGCGCGCGTCGAGAGCATGGCCGCGGGCGTGCTCGAGGTCGCCGACCTGCCCGATCCGATCGGCGCGGTAAGCGATCTCGATTATCGTCCGAGCGGCATCCAGGTCGGGCGCATGCGGGTCCCGCTCGGCGTGGTCGGCATCATTTACGAGTCGCGTCCCAACGTCACCGCCGACGCCGCGGCGCTGTGTCTGAAATCGGGCAACGCCGCGATTCTGCGCGGCGGCTCCGAGGCGCGGCGCTCGAACCAGGCGATCGCGCGCTGCGTCACCGCGGGACTCGAGCAGGCCGGACTGCCCGGCGACGGCGTGCAGGTGCTCGCCACCACCGACCGCGCGGCGGTCGGCGTCATGCTCGCGCAGGACGACTGCATCGACGTCATCGTACCGCGTGGCGGCAAGGGCCTCATCGAACGTGTCAGCCGCGAGGCCCGCATGCCGGTGATCAAGCACCTCGACGGCGTCTGCCACGTCTTTCTCGACGACCATGCCGACGACGACAAGGCCTACGCCATCGCGCTCAACGCCAAAACCCAGCGCTATGGCACCTGCAACACCATGGAGACGCTGCTGGCCACGGCCGACGCCGCGCGGCGCGTCTTCCCGCGCCTTTTCGCCGCCTACCGGGATGCGGGCGTCGAGCTGCGCGGATGCGCACGCACCCGGGCGCTCGACGAGGCGGTGATCGCTGCGACCGAGGACGACTGGTACGCGGAATACCTCGCTCCCGTGCTGGCGGTGCGCATCGTCGACGACCTCGATGCCGCCATCGCGCACATCCGCCAATACGGTTCGCAACACACCGATGCCATCGTCACCGAGGATTACTCGCGCGCGCGCCGCTTCCTCGCCGAGGTCGACTCGAGCTCGGTGATGGTCAACGCGTCGACACGCTTCGCCGATGGTTTCGAGTACGGACTCGGCGCCGAGATCGGGATCAGCACGGACAAGTTCCACGCGCGCGGACCCGTCGGGCTCGAAGGCCTGACGTCGCAGAAATGGATCGTGCTCGGCGACGGGCAAGTACGCACTTGACCGGGTCGTCGCCGGCATGAGCACGGCGAGCGAGCGCCCGATCGGCCTGCTCGGCGGCACCTTCGACCCGGTCCACAACGGCCACCTGCGGGTCGCGCTCGAAGCCTACGAACTGCTCGACCTGGCCGAAGTCCGCCTGCTGCCGCTCAATACGCCCGGCCACCGGCCGCCGCCCGTCGCCGATGCGGCACTGCGCACCGAGATGCTGCGCGCCGCGGCCCGCACGCCACTGGTCGTCGACTGCTGCGAACTCGAACGCGGCGGCACCAGTTATACCGTGGAGACACTCGAGCACCTGCGCGAACGTTTCCCGCGGCGCCCGCTGTGCCTCATCATCGGGCTCGATTCCTACAATACGCTGCCGACCTGGCACCGCTGCGAGGCGCTGCTGACGCTGGCCCACGTGATCGTCGCCGCGCGCCCCGACGTCGCCCATCCGCCGCTGCCCGGACTTGACGAATTGGTCGGGAATGCGCAGTCTGAGCGCGTGTCCGATCTGCATGACAACGTGGCCGGCACGGTCCACTTCCTCGATATCCCCCTGCTGCCCATCGCCTCGAGCGATCTGCGCGCGCGCTGCCGCAGCGGGCGTTCGGTGCGCCATCTCGTGCCCGAAGCGGTCGATGCGCTGATCACGCAGCGCCGGCTCTACCGCGCATGAACGCCCCCGCCCCGATGGATGCCGCACGGCTGGCCGAACTGGTGCATGCCGCGCTCGACGACGGCAAGGGTGTCGACATCCGCGTGCTCGACGTCGGCGCGATGACGGTCATCACCGATTACATGATCATCGTCACCGGACGCTCCGCGCGGCAGGTCAAGGCCTTGTCGGACCGTGTGCGCGAAGCGGTGGCAAAGCACAAGCACGAAGGCGTGAGCGTGATTGGCAGCGAGGGCGAGGCCCAGGGCGAGTGGGTGCTGCTCGACCTCGGCGACGTCATCGTGCACATCATGCAACCCGAGGCCCGGGAGTTCTACCAGCTCGAGAAGCTGTGGGAAGAGCGTCCCCGGGCGCAGGCAGACGCGCCCTGAGCAGACGCGGCGGCGGCCCCGGCCCGTCACGGCCGTGCATCTTGCCGCAATGCTGATCGAGGTCCTGTGCGTGTGCCGCCGCCCGCCGCGCTGGGTCAGCGAAGTCACTGCCGACTACGCGCGGCGCCTGCCGCGCGATCTGCGCCTCGAGTTCACGTTCGTCGCACCGGCCGGGGACAGCCTGTCGAGCGCCGAGCGCAAGCGCGACGAGGCCCGACGTCTCGGCAAGCGGATCGCCGCCGACAGCGCCGTGATCGCGCTCGACGGCGGCGGCCGGGAAGTCGATAGCGCGGGGCTCGCCGGCTGGCTCGAAAACTGGCGCGCCGAGCATGCGCGCCTGGCCCTTCTGATCGGCGGTGCCGACGGCCTCGACGCGGACCTGCTCGCGACCGCCCGAGGCCGCTGGTCGCTCTCGCGCCTGACCCTGCCGCACCTGCTGGTGCAGGTACTCGTTGCCGAACAACTCTATCGTGCCTGGTCGATTCTCGATGGACACCCCTATCACCGCGCCTGACGAGCACTCGACGTGAGCAATCGCCCGACGCTCGCGCTCGCCTCGCGCTCACCCCGCCGCGCCGCACTGCTGCGCCTGCTCGGCGTCGAGTTCGACATCATCCCGGCCGACGCCGACGAACGCGTACTGGTCGGCGAACCGCCGGCCGCTTACGTGCGCCGCGTGACCCGCCTCAAGGCTGCCGCCGCGCACGCTGCCGACAGCGACGGCCACGTGCTGCTGGCCGCCGATACCTGCGTCAGCATCGACGGCGACATCTTCGGCAAGCCACTCGACCGCGCGGACTGCGCACGCATGCTGCGCAGGCTCGCGGGGCGCTGGCACGATGTCCACACGGCACTCATCGTCAGCCCGCCCGACGGCGACCCCCTCGAGGCCCTGGTGACCACGCGGGTCGAGTTCGTCACCTTCGACGATGCCGTGATCGAGGCCTACTGGGCGAGCGGCGAGCCGGCCGACAAGGCCGGCGCATACGGCATCCAGGGACTCGGTGGCACGCTGGTGCGGCGCATCGAGGGCAGTTACTCCGCGGTCGTCGGACTGCCGCTCGCCGAGAGCGCGGAGCTGCTCGCGCGCGCCGGCATCGCCCACGCGCTCGGCGGCCCCCGGACCTGAGGAAGCGCAGCGCGAATGCGCCGGTAAACCCGGTAACGGTCGGTCGGTGCGCGCGCCGCTCAGCCGGGCACGAACTCGCCGGGCAGGCGTCGCGGCACGGCAACGTTGCGCAGCGTCACGTACTGCGGCAGGCCGTTGACATAGGGCGGATAGTCCTCGCCGGCGATGAGCGGGGCGAGGTAGCGGCGACATGCGGCGGTAATGCCGTAGCCGTCCTCGGTGATGTACTCACGCGGCATCTTCTTCTCGACGTTTGCCACTTCGGCCAGGCGCGCCTTGCCGATCTCCCAGGTATAGGGGTCGTCGGAGGTGCGCACGATGGTAGGCATCACCGCGTTCTCGCCGGCAAGCGCCATCTCGACCGCCGCGCGGCCGAGCGCGTAGGCCTGCTCGACATCGGTCTTCGAGGCGATGTGGCGCGCCGCACGCTGCAGGTAGTCGGCGACTGCCCAGTGGTACTTGTAGCCAAGTTCGCGCTTGATCAATTCGGCGACGACGGGCGCGACGCCGCCCAGCTGCGCATGGCCGAACGCATCCCTCGTGCCCGCCTCGGCGACGAACTTGCCGGCGGCGTTGCGCAGACCCTCGGAGACGACGATGGCGCAGTATCCGTAGGCTTCGACGCATTCACGGACGCGGGCGAGGAAATCCGCCTCGTCGAAAACGATCTCGGGAAACAGGATCAGCTGCGGGGCCTGCCCCGGCGCTTCGCTGGCGAGCCCGCCGGCCGCCGCGATCCAGCCGGCGTGGCGCCCCATGACCTCCATGACGAACACCTTGGTCGATGTCTTGGCCATGGACGCGACGTCGAACCCGGCTTCGCGAATCGATACCGCGACATACTTGGCGACCGAACCGAAACCGGGACAGTTGTCGGTCACCGGCAGATCGTTGTCGACCGTCTTCGGGATGCCGATTGCGGTCAAGGGGTAGCCGTGGGCCGCGGCGAACTCGGCGACCTTGTTCGAGGTGTCCTGCGAATCGCCGCCGCCGTTGTAGAAGAAGTAGCCGATGTCGTGGGCACGGAAAACCTCGACGAGACGTTCGTACTCGGCACGGTTATCGCTGAAGCTCTTGAGCTTGTAGCGGCACGAGCCGAACGCACCCGACGGCGTGTGCCGCAGCGCGGCGATATCCGCATCGGATTCCTGCGAGGTGTCGATGAGGTCCTCGGTGAGCGCGCCGATGATGCCATTGCGGCCCGCGAACACCCGTCCGATGCGTTCGGGATGGCGTCGCGCCGTCTCGATGACACCGCAGGCCGAAGCGTTGATGACGGCCGTGACGCCACCGGATTGGGCGTAGAAGGCGTTGCGTTTCTCCACAGTCATTGCTCGATTCCGCGTCAGGATGCAAAAGTCGGCCCGGTGCCGCGATGGGCCCCGCCGCCGTAGAACTCGGCGCGGGCGCGCCGGTCTTACTTTACAATACAGGGCCCACGGGCAGCATCGCAGTCGATGCCGCTCAGCCGCAAGCGAATCGTTACCAGGAATCCCTCGCAGACCCGCAATCCATGAAGGCCAAGCGCGCTCTCGTCAGCCTCGCCGTCGCCGCGGCGTTCATCGTGCCGCCGCTGCCGGCGCAGGAGCGCATCGAGCTGCCCACACTGGGCGATTCCGCCGGCGCGCTCATCTCGCCCGAGCAGGAACGCAAGCTCGGTGAGAACTTCATGCGCGAGATGCGCCGCCAGGCGCCGATCGTCTACGACGAAGAAGTCGAGGACTACATCCAGCAACTCGGCGACAGCCTCGGCGACAACAGCGATTACTACGGGGACTTCAGCTTCTTCGTCATCGACAGCCCGGTCATCAACGCGTTCGCGGTGCCCGGCGGATTCATCTTCTTCCACACCGGCCTGATCCTCGAGACGCAGACCGAATCCGAACTCGCCTCGGTCGTCGGCCACGAAATCTCCCACGTCACCCAGCGCCACGGCGCGCGCATGATCGAGGCCGCCTCGCAGATGAACCTGCCGATGATCGCCGCGACCATCGGCGCCCTGTTGCTCGCCGTGGCGAACCCCGAAGCCGGCACCGCCGCGCTGATGGGTACCCAGGCGGCGGCGGCGCAGGCCCAGATCAACTTCACCCGCGCGAACGAGAAGGAGGCCGACTCGCTCGGTTTGCGCCTGATGAGCGATGCCGGCTTCGATACGGCGGACATGGCGGTCTTCTTCGAGCGCATGCAGCGCGCGAATCGCTACAGCGACCCGGCCTTCATTCCGGAGTACCTGCGCACGCACCCGATCAACGTCAACCGTATCGCCGAGGCCCGCTCCCGTGCCGAGTCGATCCGACCGGCGACGATCCGCGAGGACAGCTACCAGTACCACCTGATCAAGGCCAAGCTGCGGGTGCGTGCGACGCAGAACCCGATGGATGCCCGCCACCTGTTCCAGACGCGCCTCGAGCAGGGCAGCGGCCCCTACGAGGAAGTCGCACGCTACGGCTACGCACTCGCGCTGATCGAGACCGGCGATTTCACGCAGGCACGCATCGAGCTGGCCAAGCTCATCGCCGACTACCCGACGCTGGTATCGTTCCGCATCGCCGCCGGGCAGCTCGAGCGCCAGGCACGCAACTACGCCGCCTCGCTCGACCATTACGAGCGTGCGTTCGCGCTCGAACCGGAGAATCGCGCCGCGGTGTATGGCTATACCAACGCGCTGCTGCTGGTCGGGCAGAGCGCCGAGGCCAAGCAGGTGCTGCGCGATTACGGCCTCTCCGATCGCCGCGATCCGAAGTTCTACAAGCTGCTGGCGGAGTCGGAAACACAGCTTGGCCAGACCGCCAACGCCCACCATTCGCTGGCCGAGTACTACCTCAGCGTCGGCGAGTATCCCCATGCCGCGGAGCAGCTGCGCATTGCGCGCGAAACGCCCGGGCTGTCCAACTACCAGCGGCAGAAGATCGTCGCCCGCCTCGACGAAGTCGAGCAGACGATCATCGACCTCGAGCGCGAGCAACGCCGCGGCCGCTGATTCCCGCCGCCGCGGCGGAACGTTTACAGACTGTTAATTCCTCTCCCAGCCGGGCACTTTGTCGACTGCTTAACAGATCGGCAACCTATTCTCTCTATAGTAGCGAGCCAGGAAAGCGGCACAGACCGGTGTTCAAACCGGCACAAAAAAAACGGATTAAAACGCCATGAAAAATCGCCCTTGGTATTGCTACACACTTGATTTCCTTGGCATCGCGGCCCTCGTCGGTGCCGCCGCCAGCCTCGCCGGCGCCTACTGGCTGAACGGCACCGCCGGCGAAGCGGGCATGCTAGGCGCCTTCCAGTACTGCCTGGGAGGTGCGGTGGCAGCGCTGCTGGCAGCGCGTACCTGCGAGGTGACGCACGTGCTGCGACATCATCAACCGACGCCGACCCCGCTCGGCAGCAACCTCGACAACGTCGAGAACCTGCCGCGACGCGACGACCTGCCGCGCGCCGCCTGACCCGCACCGACCAGGGCACCCCGACACGGGTGCCCTGGACTCTCTCAGCACGAAGTTTCCTCGCGCGCCCTCCCGCGGCGTGACCTCGCTTGCGTGTACCTGGTTACGACCCGCAACACCCATCTCCGACACCCGGCCCTCCGAGGCCCCGCCCGCCGCCTGCTAGCCGCCCGGCTGAGCTTTAATGCGGGATCCACTGCGCGCGGTCCACTGCGAGCTCGGCGACATCGTTCGTCCCCGTCGTCGGCAGCCCGACGCGTCCATCAACAAAAAAAAAGGCCGGCACTTTCGTGCCGGCCTCTTGCCAGGTCGTGGCTGTCAGGGCCCGCTCAGCCCATCAGGATGCCGCCGTACTGCACGAAGAACGGCACGAACACGAGCGACAGAATGGCCGACAGCTTGATCAGGATGTTGAGCGAGGGACCCGACGTATCCTTGAGCGGATCGCCGACGGTATCACCGACGACGGCAGCCTTGTGCGCCTCGGTGCCCTTGCCGCCGTGGTTGCCCTTCTCGATGTACTTCTTGGCGTTGTCCCACGCACCACCGCTGTTCGAGCTGGAGATGGCCAGCACGCCGCCGCACACCAGCGAACCGGCGAGCAGACCCGCCGTCGCCTCGATGCCGAACAGGAAGCCGGTCACCAACGGCGCGCCCATGATCAGCACGCCCGGAGCAATCATCTCCTTGAGCGCAGCCTGCGTCGAGATGGCCACGCACTGCTCGTAGTCGGGGTCACCCTTGCCTTCCATGATGCCGGTAATCTCGCGGAACTGGCGGCGCACTTCCTCGATCATCTTGTAGGCAGCGGCGCCCACCGACTTCATCGTCATGGCCGAGAAGTACGCCGGCAGCACGGCGCCGATGAACAGGCCGGTATAGACCATCGGGTCGAGCAGGTTGATCGAACCAAGCAGGTCGTACTCCGGTCCGTGCTGCTCCTTGAGCAGCAGGTCGGCGCGCGTGAGGAAGGCAGCGAACAGGGCCAGCGAGGTGAGAATGGCGGCGCCGATGGCGAAGCCCTTGCCCATCGCCGCGGTGGTGTTGCCGGCCGCGTCGAGAATGTCGGTGCGCTCACGCACGTGCTCCGGCATACCCGACATCTCGGCGATGCCGCCGGCGTTGTCGGCGACCGGGCCGTAGGCGTCGATGGTCAGCGCGATCACCAGGGTACCGAGCATGCCGAGCGAAGCGATGGCCACGCCGTACATGCCGGCCAGGATCCACGGGATGTAGATCGCGAGGCCGATGGCGATGTAGGGACCGACCGCACTCTTGTAGCCGAGCGCGAGACCGAAAATGATGTTCGTTGCCGAACCGGTTTCGCAGGACTGCGCGACTTCGCGCACCGGGCTGTACTCGTGCGCCGTGTAGTACTCGGGCAGCAGACCGACGACGAGGCCCGCGACCAGACCCGTCAGGAAGCAGAAGTAGACGTCGAGCGCCGAACAGTCGAGACCGTTGATGACGAAGCTCTCGGGCACGAAGGCCATGGTGACGAAATACATCACGATCGCCATCAGTACGCTCGAGATGATGAGCATCTTCTTCAGCGCCGGGCCGACCTGCTCTTCGGAGTTCACGCGGACCATGAGCAGCGTGACCAGGCTGACCGGAATACCGATGGCGGAGATCAGGATGGGGTAGAGCAGGGCATCGACGTTGCCGGCAAAGGCGATGGCCGAGATGACCATGGCCGCGCAGGTGCTCTCGGCGCACGAACCGAACAGGTCGGCGCCCATGCCCGCGACGTCACCGACGTTGTCACCGACGTTGTCGGCAATGACGGCCGGGTTGCGCGGGTCGTCTTCCGGAATGCCCGCCTCGACCTTGCCGACGAGGTCGGCGCCGACGTCGGCGGCCTTGGTGAAGATACCGCCGCCGACACGCGCGAACAGCGCAATCGAGGAACCGCCGAGACCGAAGCCGGCAATCACCTCCATCAGGATGTGCTCGGGCAGCTGCTCGGGCATAAGGGCCTTGAGCAGCAGGTAGACCACGAGCAGGCCGAGCGCGGCCAGGCTGACCAGGCCGAAGCCCATCACCGAGCCCGAGTGCAAGGCGACATTGAAGGCGTCGGAAAGCGACTTGTTGGCCGAAACCGTCGTGCGCACGTTACCCACGGTGGCAATGCGCATGCCGATGAAGCCGGAGACGATGGAAATGATGGCGCCGAGCAGGAAGGCGACGGCGGTATAGATGCCCTCGTTGACGTAGTCGGTATGGTGATCGTCGATCAGCGCGGCAATGATGGCGGCGAACACGACCATGAAGATGGCCATGAACTTGTATTCCTGCTTGAGGAAGGCCATCGCGCCGCTGGCGATGGCGGCGGAAATCTTCGCCAGGCGCCCCTTCGTATCCGCATCCTCGACGCCCATGTCGATGGGCACCTTCTTGATGGAAGAGGAGTAATAGAAAGCCGTGGCCAGGCCGAATAGCGACAAGGCCAGAATGATAGTAACCGCCATCGTAGGTCTGTCTCCGTCTAGTTACGAGGAAAGTGCTGAGGAGTCGCGGGGCTCGGAGTCCCTGGTCCCGGTGTGTATTTCTTATGTGTTCGCGGGATCCGCGCACTATAACCGGCTTTGCCCGGTTTATCGATACTCGGCGGGCGCCGAAACCGGCCTCGCGACAGTATGTTGCAAGCGCTTTCGGTGGCGGGCGGGACGGCGGGGCGAGGTGATGGGCCGTGTAGGGATCGAACCTACGACCATCGGATTAAAAGTCCGGTGCTCTACCAGCTGAGCTAACGGCCCTCGGGCGGGCGATTCGGCCGGCGCCGTGGGCAGGATGCCGCCTGGCGGTGCGAATCGGGCCGCGATCCTAGCGAATCCGACCGGGGCTGTACATCGCACCCTGCAGGCGTGGCTGCACAAAGCGCTTGAAAAATCTCCGCCTGCCCCCATGATTCACGGACTTCGTTCGTTTCAGTCAGGGCCCAGTCATGCCTATCTACGAATATCAATGCGACGATTGCGGGCATAAGCTCGAAATCCTGCAACGCATGAGCGACGACCCGCTCAAGACCTGCCCGTCGTGCAGCCACGACGCGCTCCGCAAGCTGGTCTCGGCCGCGGGCTTCCAGCTCAAGGGCACCGGCTGGTACGTGACCGATTTCCGCGACAAGGGCAAGAAGCCCGCAAGCAAGTCCGGTGACGGCGAAAGCAGCAGCAAATCCACTGCCTCGGACGACAAGGGCAGCGCCAAGAGCGAGACGAAACCGAGCACGACGAGCGCCGCGACGGGCGCCGACTGAGCGCGGTGCGACGGCGGCCGGCGCGGCGTTGCGGGCATGGGCGGCAATCCGTATGATGCCGCCCTTTGCCGCGCCCCTGCGGCGTCCTGCCGCGTGCCTGCCTGCCCATGAGAAGCCATTACTGTGGTGAGCTGACCGAGCCCCTGATCGACCAGGATGTCGCCCTGTGCGGCTGGGTCCACCACCGCCGTGATCACGGCGGCGTCATCTTCATCGACCTGCGTGACCGCGAAGGCGTCGCCCAGGTGGTCATCGATCCGGACACGCCCGAGGCGTTCGCCCTCGCCGAGCGCGTGCGCAGCGAGTACGTGCTGCGCATCCGCGGCCGGGTCCGCGCGCGGCCCGAAGGTACGGTCAATCCGGACATGCCGACCGGTGCGGTCGAGGTCCTGGTCAAGGAACTCGAGATCCTCAACGACGCGCGCACGCCGCCGTTCCAGCTCGACGAGAGCCACGTCCACGACGACACGCGGCTCAAGTTCCGCTACATCGACCTGCGCACCGACCGCATGCGCGAGAACATCCGCCTGCGCGCGCGCGTCGCGCGCGAACTGCGCGGCTTCCTCGACGCCCAGGGCTTTCTCGAGATCGAGACGCCGATGCTGACCAAGGCGACACCCGAGGGCGCGCGCGACTACCTCGTGCCGAGCCGCACCCACCCCGGCCGCTTCTTCGCCCTGCCGCAGTCGCCGCAGCTGTTCAAGCAGCTGTTGATGATGTCGGGGCTGGACCGCTACTACCAGATCGTACGCTGCTTCCGCGACGAGGACCTGCGCGCCGACCGGCAACCCGAGTTCACCCAGCTCGACGTCGAGATGTCGTTCGTCGACGAAGAAGGCGTCACGGGCCTGATGGAAGCGATGGTACGTGCGCTGTTCGAGTCCGTACTCGGCGTCAGCCTCCCTGACCCCTTCCCGCGCCTGAGCTGGGCGGAAGCCATGGATCGCTACGGTTCCGACCGCCCCGACCTGCGCAACCCGCTCGAGCTGGTCGGCATCAGCGATCTCATGCAGGGCGTCGAATTCAAGGTCTTCGCCGCCCCCGCGGCGAGCGAGAGCGGCCGCGTCGCGGCGCTGCGCGCACCGGGCGGCGGTGCGCTGACGCGCAAGCAAATCGACGACTACACGGATTTCGTCAAGATTTACGGCGCCAAGGGCCTCGCCTATATCAAGGTCAACGACATCGACGCCGGCATCGAGGGGCTGCAGTCGCCGATCCTGAAGTTCCTGCCCGCCGAAGTCGTCGCCGAAGTGCTCGCACGCACCGGCTGCAGGAACGGCGACGTGGTCTTCTTCGGCGCCGACGAGGCGAGCATCGTCAATGCCGCGCTCGGCGCGCTGCGCGACAAGCTTGCCCAGGACCTCGGCCTCGTCGAGGATGCCTGGCGTCCGCTGTGGGTGGTTGATTTCCCGATGTTCGAGTGGGACGCGGAAGAAAAACGCTGGGCCGCGCTGCATCACCCCTTCACCGCGCCGAGTGGGAGGCTCGAAAGCGTCAACGCGGACCCGGGGGCGGCTATTTCACGCGCCTACGACATGGTACTGAACGGCTCGGAGATCGGCGGCGGCTCGATTCGTATCCATCGCCCCGAGATGCAGCGGGCCATCTTCGGCCTGCTCGGCATCGGCGCGGAAGAGGCCGAGGAGAAATTCGGCTTCCTCACCGAGGCACTGCAGTACGGGTGCCCGCCGCACGGCGGCATCGCCTTCGGCCTCGACCGCCTGGTCATGCTGATGGCCGGCGAGCACTCGATTCGCGACGTCATCGCCTTCCCCAAGACCCAGACCGCGAGCTGCCCGCTGACCGCGGCGCCGAGCGCGGTGAGCGAGCGCCAGCTGCGCGAACTCTCGATTCGGCTGCGCAAGGGCGCCGGCACCGAGTAGGCCCGGGCCCCTTGCATTCGGGCGCCCCCGGCGCCATGTAACGTTCTGCAGGGCGCCACCACGGCAGCCGCGCCGGCATGCTGCCGGGTGATGCGCCCGAGCCGAGGTGATACCCCGTGAGCGCGACTCTCAATCCCCGCCCCCGTATCGACGTGCCGCCTACCGTGCGCGAGACCCTCGCCCCGGACGAACGCGCGGCGCTGCGCGAACAATGCCGCGAGCTGCTGCGCGCCAATGACGCGGTGCTCGTCGCGCACTACTACACCGCGCCGGAAATCCAGGAACTGGCCGACGATACCGGCGGTTACGTGTCCGATTCGCTCGACATGGCGCGCTTCGGCCACGAACACCCGGCCGCGACGCTGGTCGTCGCCGGCGTGCGCTTCATGGGCGAGACGGCCAAGATCCTCAATCCCGAGAAGCGCGTGCTGATGCCGGACCTCGCCGCCGAGTGCTCGCTCGACCTCGGCTGCCCGCCGGACGAGTTCAGCGCCTTCTGCGACGCCCACCCCGATCGCACCGTGGTGGTCTACGCCAACACCAGCGCCGCGGTGAAAGCCCGTGCCGACTGGATGGTGACCTCGGGCAGCGCGCTCGACGTGGTGCGCCATCTCGACGCCCGCGGCGAGAAGATCCTGTGGGCCCCCGACCGCTACCTCGGCGAATACGTGCAGACCGCGACCGGCGCCGACATGCTGCTGTGGAACGGCGCGTGCGTGGTGCACGAGGAGTTCAAGGGCGAAGAACTCGCCGAGCTCAAGCGTGCCCACCCGGAGGCGCGCGTACTGGTGCATCCGGAATCGCCGGCGCCGGTGGTTGCGCTGGCCGACTACGTCGGCTCGACCTCGGGCCTGATCAACGAAGTCCGTAGCGCGCCCAACGACACCTTCATCGTCGCCACCGACAGCGGCATCTTCCACAAGATGCGCGAAGCCGCGCCCGGCAAGACACTGATCGAGGCGCCGACCGCGGGCCGCAGCGCGACCTGCCGCAGCTGCGCGGCCTGCCCCTGGATGGCGATGAACGGCCTGCGCAAGCTGCGCGAAGCCTTGCTCGTCGGCGAGCGCCACGAGATCCGCGTGCCGGCCGACATCGCCGAGCGCGCGCGCCGGCCCATCGCCCGCCTGCTCGAGTTCGCTGCCGCGCGCAAACAGGAAATCTACGGCAACAACGACGCCTGAGGCAGCGGGCGCGCATCCGGGGCGTATCCCGGGCGCATCCGGCCCCCCCGCGGCGCGTTCGGCACGCTGCAACACGGCGCGCGATTTGCGACAATCGCGCCCCGGTATCCACCCGCCGGAGGCAGCGCGAAATCGATCATGGCCGGACACAGTAAATGGGCCAACATCCGCCATCGCAAGAATCGTCAGGACGCCAAGCGAGGCAAGCTCTTCACCCGACTCATCCGTGAGATCACGGTCGCCGCGCGCATGGGCGGGGGCGATGCGTCGGCCAACCCGCGCCTGCGCGCGGGCGTCGATGCCGCGCTCGCGGCCAACATGCCCAAGGACACCATCGAGCGGGCCATCGCGCGCGGCGCCGGTGCCAACGATTCGGACAACTACGACGAGATCCGCTACGAGGGCTACGGCGCCGGCGGCACCGCGGTGATGGTCGACTGCATGACCGACAACCGCAATCGCACCGTGGCCGAGGTGCGCCACGCGTTCTCCAAGTGCGGCGGCAATCTCGGCACCGACGGCTCGGTGGCCTACCTGTTCAACAAGGTCGGCCTGCTCGCCTACGACGCCGGCGTCGACGAAGACGCGCTGATGGAAGCCGCGCTCGAAGCCGGCGCCGAGGACGTCATCGTGGGCGAAGACGGCTCCATCGAGGTGCTCACGAACGCCGACGAGTTCTCCGACGTCCGCGAACAGATGATCGCCGCCGGCTTCACGCCCGAGAACGCCGAGGTGACGATGCGCGCGGACACCAGCACCGAACTCGCCGAGGAGGACGCGCAGAAAATGATGCGCCTGCTCGACATGCTCGAGGATCTCGACGACGTGCAGAAGGTCTACTCGAACGCCAGCATCTCCGACGAGATCCTGGCCGGGCTCGGCAGTTGACGCCCCGGCCCGGGCCCATGCCGGCCCGCGCGGCGCGGGCGCGACGTCGATGATCGTGATCCTCGGCATCGACCCGGGTTCTCGCGTGATGGGATACGGCGTGGTCGGCGTCGAGCGCCACCGCGTCAGTCATCTTGCCAACGGCTGCATCCGTCTCGGCGATGGCGCGATCGCCGATCGGCTCGTCACGATCTTCGATACGCTCTCGGCTATCATCACCGAGCATCGCCCAGACGAAGCGGCGATCGAGAAGGTATTCATGCAACGCAACGCCGATTCCGCCTTGAAGCTCGGCCATGCCCGCGGCGTCGCCATGCTCGCGGCGAGCAAGGCCGGACTCGGCGTCACCGAGTACAGCGCAACCCGCATCAAGCAGGCGGTGGTCGGACGCGGACACGCCGCCAAGGGCCAGGTACAACACATGGTGCGGGCCCTGCTCGACCTCGAGCAAGCGCCGCAGGCGGACGCCGCGGATGCCCTCGCCACGGCCATCTGCCACGCTCATATGCGCGAGGGCCTCGCCCAGCTCGCGATCGCCGGAGGCCGCTCGTGATCGGACGCATCAGCGGCACCCTGATCGAAAAGAAGCCGCCCCTGCTGGTGATCGACTGCCACGGCGTCGGCTACGAGATCGAAGCGCCGATGACGACCATCTGGGCCTTGCCCGAGATCGACCACCCGGTCGCGCTCTACACCCACCTCGCGGTGCGCGACGACGCCCACCTGCTGTACGGTTTCGCCAGCGAATCCGAGCGCGCCCTGTTCCGTGCCCTGCTCAAGGTCAACGGCGTCGGCACCAAGATGGCGCTGGTGATCCTCTCCGGCATGACCGCCGACGAGTTCGCCGCCTGCGTACACGCCAATGACACCGCGCGGCTGACCGCCTTGCCGGGCGTCGGCAAAAAGACCGCCGAACGCCTGGTCGTAGAGCTGCGTGACCGGGTCGATCATTTCGCCGGCGTGGCGCCGCCGGCCGGGCAGCCCGCCGCGCCCGGCACCGTGCCCGGCGACGCCGCGGCCGACGCGGTCAGCGGCCTCATCGCGCTCGGCTACAAGCCGCAGGACGCGAGCCGCTACGTGCATGCGCTCGACTGCGACGGCATGACCAGCGAGGCGATCATCCGCGAGGTTCTCAAGAGCCTGTTGCCGCGCTGAGCGGCAGCACACCCTTACCGTCATGAGTGATCCGGACCGCGTCATCTCCGCCCAGGCTTCGCGCGACGACGAACTTGCCGACAACACCATCCGACCGCGCCTGCTGGCCGATTACATCGGGCAGCCGCAGGTCGCCGAGCAAATGGAAATCTTCATCGGCGCGGCGCGCAAGCGTGGCGATGCGCTCGATCACGTGCTGATCTTCGGCCCGCCCGGACTCGGCAAGACGACGCTCGCGCACATCATCGCCAACGAGATGGGGGTCAGCCTGCGGCAGACCTCGGGCCCGGTACTCGAGCGCCCGGGCGACCTCGCCGCGCTGCTCACCAACCTCGAACCGCACGACGTGCTGTTCATCGACGAGATCCATCGCCTGAGTCCGGTCGTGGAGGAAATCCTCTACCCCGCGATGGAGGACTACCAGCTCGACATCATGATCGGCGAAGGCCCCGCGGCGCGCGCGATCAAGCTCGACCTGCCGCGCTTCACGCTCGTCGGCGCAACCACCCGCGCCGGCCTGCTGACCTCACCGCTGCGCGACCGCTTCGGCATCACCCAGCGCCTCGAGTTCTACTCCATCGATGATCTCGCGCACATCGTGCGCCGCGCCGCCGGCATCCTCGGCGTCACCATCGACGCCGGCGGCGCGCGCGAGCTGGCGCGCCGCTCGCGCGGTACGCCACGCATCGCCAACCGCCTGCTGCGACGGGCGCGCGACTTTGCCGAGATCAAGGCTGACGGTGTACTCGACGAGGCGGTCACCGCGCGGGCGCTCGACCTGCTCAACGTCGACCAGCACGGCTTCGACGTGATGGACCGCAAGCTGTTGCTCGCGGTGATGCAGAAGTTCGACGGCGGACCGGTCGGCATCGACAGCCTCGCCGCCGCCATCGGCGAGGAGCGCGGAACCATCGAGGACGTGCTCGAACCCTACCTCATCCAGCAGGGCTTCCTCATGCGCACCCCGCGCGGGCGCATGGCGACGCGCTCGGCCTGGCTGCATTTCGGCCTCGAGGCGCCGGCCGCAAGCCGTCCCGCGCCCGACCTGTTCGCGGAGGGCGACTGAACGTCCGTGGAACGCGCAGCACGCCTGGCGGACGGCATGGCCACCGCCGCGGACGCACGCCGCACCGCGGGCGGCCCGGCCTGCTCATGGCCGTGCCCGTGCGGGTGTCACGGGCGCCGCGAACGGTCACGCGCGGACGGCCGCGTGCCGCGGCGCGGCTGATACCGCGATGGCGATGCAATCGTTCACCTGGCCGGTACGCGTCTACTTCGAGGACACCGACGCGGCGGGCATCGTCTACCACGCCAACTACCTGCGCTTCATGGAGCGCGCGCGCACCGAGTGGCTGCGCGCGCTCGGTTTCGAACAGGACGAGGTGCGCCGGCGCGACGGCGTGGTATTCGTGATCACGCATTCCGACGTCACCTACCACGCGCCGGCACGCTTCAATCAGGAACTCCTCGTCACCAGCGTGCTCGAACGCCTGCGGCGCGCCAGCCTGACTTTCACGCAACGCATCGCCGACCGCGACGGCCGCACCATCGCCAGCGCGCTCAACGCGATTGCCTGCGTCGATGCCGAGACGATGACACCGCGCCGGATTCCGGCGCCCATGCTGGGAGCTTTCGAACGTGCACAATGATCTCTCCATCGCGGGCCTCGTGCTCGGTGCGAGCCTGCTGGTCAAGCTGATCATGCTGATCCTGCTCGCCGCATCGCTCATCTCCTGGGCGCTGATTTTCACCAAGCGTCGCCAGATCGGCCGCGCGCGCGCCGAGATGGAAGCCTTCGAGGACGAGTTCTGGTCGACCGAGGACCTCACCCGCCTGTACAACCGCATCGCCAGCCACGGCGACGACACCACCGGCATGGAGCGCATCTTCGAAGCCGGCTTCCGCGAGTTCGCGCGGCTGCGCAAGCGCGGCGGGCTCGACGTCGCCGACATCCTGGACGGCGCGCAGCGGGCGATGAAGGTCGCCGTCAGCCGCGAACTCGAACTGCTCGAAGCGAGCCTGCCGACGCTCGCGACCGTCGGCTCGGTGAGTCCCTACATCGGCCTGTTCGGCACGGTCTGGGGCATCATGAATTCCTTCCAGGCACTGGGCAACGTGCACCAGGCGACGCTCGCCATGGTCGCCCCGGGCATCTCTGAAGCCCTGGTCGCGACCGCGATGGGCCTGTTCGCGGCGATTCCCGCGGTGATCGGCTACAACCGCTACGCGAGCCGTATCGATCTCATCCTCGGCCGTTACGACATCTTCGTCGAGGAATTCCTCGCCATCCTGCGCCGGCAGGCCAACGACTAGGCCGCGCCCATGGGAGCCCCGGTCAATTCCCGCCACGGCCGCCGTCGCATGATGGCCGAGATCAACGTCGTGCCCTACATCGACGTCATGCTGGTACTGCTGATCATCTTCATGGTCACCGCGCCGCTGATCACCCAGGGCGTGCGCATCGAGCTGCCGCAAGCGCCGTCGGAAGTACTGCCGCCCAGCGACCAGGAGCCGGTCGTGGTCACGGTCGCCGCCGACGGCCGGGTCTTCGTCGACATCGGCGAGAACCCCGAGCAGGCGATCGACGACGAAGCGCTCATGACGCGCATCGCCGCGGTGATGCAGTTCAAGCCGCAGACCGAGGTGCTGGTGGAAGGCGATCGCAACGTCGACTACGGTCGCGTCGTGCAGGTGATGACGCTGCTCAAGAACGCCGGCGTGGACGGTGTCGGTCTCATCACGGAGCCGCCCGAGTAAGCGCGAGCGCCCACCGATGCCGTCCAAACGCGCCCTGCTGCTGTCGCTGCTACTGCACGCGGTAATCGTCGTGCTGCTCACCGTGAGCCTCGATTTCGCGCCCGACAAGCTGGTCAAGCCGGCCATCGAGCGCGAGATCGTGGAGGCAACCGTCGTCGACAAGCGCGCCCTGCGCGCAGAGGCCGAGCGCCTCGAGGCCGCCGAAGCCGCGCGGCGCGCCGCCGAACAGGCGCGAACAAAGGAACTCGAAGCCGAGCGCGAACGTCTCAAGCAGGAAAAGGAGGCGGCCGCGGCAGCCAAGGCGGCCGCCGAGCGGGCAGCAGAGACGGCACGCCGGGAGGCCGAGCGCGCCGAGCAGCAAGCGGCGGCAGCGAAGCGCAAGGCCGCGGAGGCCAAGCGCGAGGCGGAACAAGAGGCGAAACGCCAGGCCGAGGCAGAAGCCCGCCGCAAAGCCGAGGAGGCGAAACGCCAGGCCGAAGAGGCAGCCAAACGCAAGGCGGAGGAAGCAGCACGGCGCAAAGCCGAAGAAGAAGCGAAAGCCAAGGCCGAGGAAGAGGCCCGCCGCAAGGCCGAAGAGGAAGCGAAACGTCAGGCTGCCGAGGCCGCCGAGCGCAAGCGCCTCGAAGAGGCGCTGCAGGCGGAACTCGCGGCCGAAGAGGCGGCGGCACGCGCCGCGGCCGAGGCTAGTGAAATCCAACGTTATGCCGCGCTCATCACGCGGCGCATCGAGCAGTCGTTCACGATCCTGCCGGGCCTCGAAGGCTTGAGTTGCACGATGCGCATCACGCTGATGCCAAATGGTGACGTAGCGGGGGTCCAGGTGGTCAAATCCAGCGGCAACGCAACTTTCGACCGGCAGGCAGAAAACGCCGTGCGCAAGGCGGCCCCCCTGCCGGTGCCGTCGGAACCGGCGCTGTTTCAAAAGATGAGGAGCATTCAGCTTGTTTTCGATCCGCAGTCGTGAAATTGCCCGGCGCGTCGTCCGTGCGGCGCTCGCCCTCGTCCTGTCCGCGGCAGCGACCGCAGGCGCCGCCGAGGAGCTGACCATCCGCATCGAGGAAGGCGTGGCATCCGCGCTGCCCATCGCGGTCGTGCCTTTCGCCACCGTCGGCGACGCCGAGACGCCGCTCGACATCGCCGCGATCGTACGCGCGGACCTCGCCCGCTCCGGTCAGTTCGCGACCATGCCGCCGGAGGGCATGCCGTCGCAGCCGGCCACGTTCAGTGCGATCAATTTCAAGGACTGGCGCGTGCTCGGCATGGAGAACCTCGTCATCGGCAAGCTGCTGCGCGCACCCGAAGGCGGCTACGTGGTCGAGTTCCGCGTCGTCGATGTCTACAAGGGCAAGCAGCTGATGGGCTACCGCGTGCCGACCACGGCGGCGAACCTGCGCCTGACCGCGCACCACGTCAGCGATCTCGTCTACGAACGCCTGCTCGGCGAACGCGGCGCGTTCTCCACGCGCATCGCCTACATCACGGTGGAAAAGAAGGCGCCGGGTACGTCACTGTACCGGCTGCAGATCGCCGATGCCGACGGTTACGATCCGCACACGATACTCGAGTCGACGCAGCCGCTGATGTCGCCGACCTGGGCACCCGATGGCAGCCGCCTCGCCT
The DNA here is from genome assembly GCA_029977665.1 of Pseudomonadota bacterium. Classification (GTDB taxonomy): domain Bacteria; phylum Pseudomonadota; class Gammaproteobacteria; genus JACKNG01. Next base: position 27,136 of record JAPOKK010000002.1, read on the forward strand.
ACGTCTCGTTCGAGGATCGCAACTCGGCCATCTGGCTGCAGGACCTGCGCACCGGCGAGCGCAAGAAGATCATCGCCGGCGAGGGCATCAACAGCGCGCCCGCCTTCGCCCCGGACGGCCAGCGCCTCGCCGTCACGCTCTCGCGCGACGGTAATCCGGAGATCTACCTCTACCACCTCGGCAACGGCAACCTGCGCCGCCTGACCAACCACCCGGCGATCGACACCGAGGCGAACTGGGCGCCGGACGGCCGCAGCATCGTGTTCACGTCCGATCGCGGCGGCGGTCCGCAGATCTATCGCGTCGACGTCGACGGCGGCAAGGCCGAGCGGGTGACGTTCAACATGGGCAATTACAACGCCCGCGCGCGCCACTCGCCCGACGGGCGGCGACTGGCCGTCGTGCACGGCGACAAGGGCGGCTATCACATCGCCGTGGTCGACCTTGCGAGCAACGATTTCCAAGTGCTGACCAACGCCCGACTCGACGAATCGCCGAGCTTCGCACCCAACGGCAGTATGATAATTTATGCGACAATGGGGCCCGGCGGGACCGAGCTCGCGGCGACCTCCACCGATGGTCGTCTCAAGCAGCGTCTCGCCACGCAGCGCGGCGAAGTCCGCGAACCCGCCTGGGGCCCGTTCCGGGACTGAACCACCACGACGAGCGACGGCCGGCCGTGGTCACGACGCATCACCGACTCGATTTCCTGACGACACTACTACCTCTGTGAAGGAGATGGACATGAAAGGGGCTGGCCAGAAACTCTTGGTTGTTCTGTTGGCCGCATTGCTCGTGACCGGTTGCAGCTCGCGCTCGACCCGCAGCGACGACGCGCAGGGGCGCGCGACGGTCGAAGATCGCAGCATGGGCCAGACCGGCTCCGATGCCGACAGCGGCGCACAGAGCAGCGCCCTGCCCGGCGGCACCGACCTGTCGGCATCAGCGCTGAACGATCCGGCCAGCCCGCTGGCGGTCCGCATCATCTACTTCGACTACGACAGCGCCAACATCCGCAGCGACTCCAGCGACACGCTGGCCGCCCACGCCGCCTTCCTGGCCGCGAACCCGACGCTCAGCGTGACGCTGGAAGGTCATGCCGACGAACGCGGCTCGCGCGAATACAACCTTGCGCTCGGCGAGCGCCGCGCGCTGGCGGTGCGCCGCCAACTGGTCCTGCTCGGCGCATCCGCCGGCCAGGTTCGCAGCGTCAGCTACGGCGAAGAGCGTCCCGCAGTCGACGGCCACGACGACGAGTCCTACTCGCTCAACCGCCGCGTGGAGCTGGTCTATTGATGGCCCGCGCGCGACGTCTGCCGCGCGGCGCCGCGGCGCTGATCGGCGCCGCCATCATGTGCGGTGCCGGCGCGCTGCCGGGTGGAAACACCTGGGCGCAGAGCGACACCACCGGGAACCGCCTCGATCGCATCGAGCAGCTGCTCGATAACAAGGGCCTGCTCGAGCTGGTGCGCCAGGTCGAGATGCTGCAGCAGGAAGTACGCCAGCTGCGCGGAGAACTGGAGAACCAGAACTTCGCGCTCGAGCAGCTGCGCAAGGGCCAGCGCGACGTCTACACCAATCTCGACCAACGCATCGTCGCACTCGAGCAGGCCGGCCCGGCCGAGCTGCCGGTCACCGGCATGACGGACGACACGGGCATGGCGATCGCGACCGATCCGCCGTTGTCGACGCTCGCGGCGCCGGGCGATGTGGACGTCGCCGGCGCACCGGCGGAGCAGAGCATTGCCGTCGCGCCCGCCGCAGCACTGCCCGGCATCGACGTCACCGACACCACGCCGCCCGCACGCCCGGCCCAGCCCGGGGACGACGCGAGCAGTGCCGTTGCGGTGCCCCCGGCCCAGGATCTTGGCCAGGCTCCTAGCCAGGGTCCTGGCCAGGGTGCCAGCCCGGGAGCCAGCACCGACAACGCCGCTTCGCAGGCGGCCTACAGCGCCGCGTTCGGCATGCTCAAGGCGGGTCAGTACGAAGACTCCATCGCCGCCTTCAATGCCTACCTGCAGCAGTACCCGTACAGCCAGTACGCGGACAACGCGCAATACTGGCTCGGCGAAGCGTACTACGTGCTGCGCCAGTTCGAACCGGCCATCGAGCAATACCAGAAGCTCGTCGCCAACTACCCGGACAGCCAGAAACAGTCGCACGCGCTGCTCAAGATTGCCTACAGCTACTCCGAACTCGGTCTGCCCGAACAGGCGCTGCAGGTCCTCGGCACCTTGAAGACCCGCTTCCCCGGCTCGGCCGCGGCGCGCCTCGCCGACGAGCGCATCCAGCGCCTGCGCGCGCAGGCGCCCTGAGCGGCGGTGAGCGGACACGCCGCGACCCGCGCGGCTCGTGACGGGCACGCGGAAACTGCCGGACACACCCTGCGGATCACCGAGATCTTCGTCTCGTTGCAGGGCGAATCTTCCAGCGTCGGCTGGCCGACGGTATTCGTGCGCACGACCGGCTGCCCGCTGCGCTGCACCTGGTGCGACACGGCCTACGCATTCAGCGGCGGACACGTGATGACGCTCGCCGACATCCTCGCCGAGGTCGCCGCTCACGGCGTGCGCCACGTCACCGTCACCGGCGGCGAGCCACTGGCGCAACCGGCGACGCCGCAGCTGCTCAGTGCGCTGTGCGACGCCGGCCATCGCGTCTCGCTCGAGACCAGCGGGGCCCTCGACGTCTCCGGGATCGATCCACGCGTGGTACGGGTGGTCGACATTAAGCCACCCGGCTCGGGCGAGTCGGCGCGCAACCTGTGGAGCAATCTCGACCACCTCGTCGCGGGTGACGAAATCAAGTTCGTCATCGCCGATCGTGAGGATTACGACTGGAGCGTGGCACAGCTCGGGCGTCTTCCGACCGGGGTCGACGTGTTGTTCTCACCCGTGCAGGGGACGCTGCCGGCGCGCCGGCTGGCCGACTGGATCGTCGCCGATCGCCTGCCCGTACGTTTTCAGCTGCAACTGCACAAGCTGCTGTGGGGCGACGAGCCGGGACGATGAGCGCTTCGACGACACCGTCGACCGGAGCGGCCGCGCCGCGCGCGGTGGTGCTGCTCTCCGGCGGCCTCGACTCGGCGACGGTGCTCGCCATGGCACGTGCGTCGGGACGGCAGTGCCATGCGCTCAGCGTCGATTACGGCCAGCGCCACCGCTGCGAACTCGAAGCCGCCGCGCGCGTCGCCACCCGGCTCGGCGCCTGCGAGCATCGCGTGATCACGCTCGACTACGGCCAGCTCGGCGGCTCGGCGCTGACCGACCCGGCCATCGCGGTGCCGGACACCCCGGGCACCGGTATTCCGGTCACCTACGTGCCCGCGCGCAACACCGTCATGCTCGCGCTCGCGCTCGGCTTCGCCGAAGTCGTCGAGGCCGACGAGATCCATATCGGCGTCAACGCGGTCGACTATTCGGGCTATCCCGATTGCCGGCCGGCGTTCGTCGCCGCGTTCGAGCGTCTCGCCGCACTCGCGACACGGGCCGGCGTGGAGGGCCACCCCGTGCGCATCGTCGCGCCGCTGATCGATCTCAGCAAAGCCGAGATCATCCGGCGCGGCAGTGCCCTCGGCGTCGACTACGGCGCCACGGTGAGCTGCTATGCGCCGGACGCCGCGGCGCGCGCCTGTGGCGTGTGCGATGCCTGCCGGCTGCGCCGCGACGGCTTCGCCGCCGGCGGGATCGTCGATCCGACCGTCTACCAGGCGCGCGACTGAGGCACGCCGAATCGGTTCGGAGGGCGCGCGAGCGGGTTCAGGAATGGCCGCGATCGACGCGCACGACGTCGCGCGGTTCGAGTCCCGCGGTGAGCGTATCCTGGAGGCGGTTGTAAGTGCTGTACAGGGAGCGGATGGCACGTACGTAGGCGACCGTCTGGCCCCATTTGACGCGCCGATCCTCGCGCGCGAGCTGGCGCATCACCTGCTCGACATGCCCGAACCAGCGGGTCGGGTCCAGCCCCTGCGCCGCGGCGCGGCGTCGCGCGCGTTCGACGCGCTGGTAACCGATGTTGTAGGCGGCAAGTGCGAACCACGTGCGGTCGCGCGGCGCGATGTTGCCCGGGAAGCGCTGACGCATCCGCTTCAGATAGCCGATCCCGCCGCGGATACCGGCCTCGGGGTCGAACGGGTTGGCCACGCCCATCGCCACCGCGGTGCGTGGCTGGAGCTGCATCAGCCCGCGCGCCCCGGTGACCGACTCGGCACGCGGATTGAACCTGCTCTCGTAGTACATCTGCGCCGCGATCAGGCGCCAGTCGAAGTCGCTCGCCTCGGCGTAGCGACGGATCAGGTTGTCGTAGGGCGAGATGCGTTCGAAGCGCGTGAAACGCGCGCTCCCCGGCTTGTCGAAGTAGCGCGCCGCGAGGACGTTGTAGGACTCCTTGCGGAACTGGCGCTCGAGAAAGCCGTCGATCGACGCGCGCAAACGGGTGTTCGCGGTACGCACGGTCCAGGCGTAGCGATAGCTGCCCGGTAGCGACGCGCCGGCGCTGATCCCCGGGAAATCCTCGCGCAGCGCGTTGACCGCGTGGGCGTCGACGACGACGGCGTCGAGTTCTCCCTGTTCGAGGCGCCGCGCGAGTGCGGGCAGCGGCGTATCCGGGGCAAAAACCACTGTCTCGACGGCGAGGCCCGCGGCGACGAGGTCGCCGAGCGTGCGATGCTGCACGCTGTTGCCGAGCACGGCCACGCGCCGGCCGGAGAGATCGTCGATGCCGAGCAGACGCGGGCCGCTTCGATGCAGGACCACCGAGGCGCTGTGGAAATAGCTGCGCGACTGCGCCAGCGCGGGGTCGACACGCACGGCATCGGCGTTGACGCGCGTGGCGACGATGTCGCCCATGCCGCGCCGCAGCCATTCGAGGATCTGCTGGTCGGACTCGCCAACGAGGAATTCGACGCTCAGTCCGTGGCGGCGCGCATACAGGCGTATCAATTCATATTCGAACCCTGCGGGACGGCCGTTCCGTACGAAGTAATTGTGCGGATCGACCCGCGTGATCACGCGCAGGACGTGACGCTTGCCGATCGCATCGAGATCGCCCAGGGCGACCTGGGGCGGGGCAGTGACGCCGGCATGCGAGCGCAGCAGGTAGGCGTCGAGCCGCGCGCGCAGCGCGGTGTGCTGCGGCGCGAAGCGCCAGCGCGCCAGATTGCCTGCCGACAGCTCGAACAGGGGATGCACGCGCGGCATCGCCGCCGCCGGGTTCTCCCCGGCCCGCGCACTGACCACCGCGGCGTCCCAGGCATCGGTGCCGATACCGGCGAGCAGCGCCTCGCGCGAGGTGTTGTCGGGCAGCACGACGACGCTCATCGGCCGCACCGCGGCGAGCTCGTTCAGGTAAGGCCACAAGGGCGAAGACAGGTTCACCGCCACGCGGAGCCCTTCGAGGTCGCGCGGATCGTGCGCCGCGATGTCACCACGCCCGTAGACAACGTGGCGGTAGCTGCCCATGGCCAGTCCGGCCGCCAGACCGCTGCCGGCCGCAACGTCGGGTGCGAGGTCGGCGATCAGCAGGTCGGCCTCGCCGCGGCGCAGACGCCTGGCGAGTTCGGCCGGTTCGACGCCGTCCAGCCACTCGATGCGCAGGCCCTCGCGGCGCGCGAAATCGGCCAGCAGGCGGTACTCGGCGGCGGTGTCACGGTGCGGATGATTGACGTCCTGGTGGCGCAGCTTGAGCACGCGCAGCACCTCGTCTCCGGCGGCCGCTGTGGACGCCGGAGGCAGCAGCGCGCTCAACGCCACGGCGGCCAGGCCCGTCAGGACACGGGACAGACGCGTTCGTCGCCGGCGACTCAAGGCCTGCCGGCAATGCTGTTGCACGAGGCTCATCGCATTGCGGCCGTATGATCAGAATGAGGATTGGGCAGCGCTCGCATCGGGCGGCATACGCAGGCGTACGTCGCCGTGGGGGCTGTTCTTGTCTGAGCGCGGCGGCATCATGGCCCCGGCAGGCGCCAGGGTCAAGCGAAGTGCGGCCGGGTTCACAGTTGTTGGCGCTCGGCGCCGATTTCGGCACGTGCCGCGGCCAGGCGCTCCGGGGTGCCGATATCCAGCCAGCGGCCGGCATGGACTTCACCGCTCACTTCGCCGCGCGCGCAGGCGGCGAACAGCAGCGGTGCGAGCGGCGCGGGGCCGTCGTCAAGCCCGGCGAAGAAGTCCGGCGCGTAGACGCCGATGCCGGCATAGGTCCACGCTCCGCCCTGCGGGCGGCGCCGCACGGTCGCGCCCTCGAGGTCGAAATCGCCGGCGCGATGGTGCGCCGCGTTCGCCACGAGCACCAGGTGCGCCGCGGCACGGCAGCCGGCGAGCGCGGCGAACGGGTAATCCGTCCAGATGTCGGCGTTGACGACCAGGAACGGTTCCGCGCCGAGCAGGGGCAGCGCGCGCACGATGCCGCCGGCCGTCTCGAGTGGCGCGCCCGGTTCGCGCGAATAGCGAATGTCGACATGCCAGGCACGCCCATCGCCCAGGCGGGCCTCGATCAGGTGTCCGAGATGGCTGACATTGATCACGACCTCGCGGAAACCGGCCGCGGCGAGCCGTGCGAGGTGACGCTCAATCAGCGTCTCGCCCGCCACTTCGAGCAGGGGCTTGGGGGTCGTGTCGGTCAGCGGTCGCATGCGCTCGCCGCGTCCCGCCGCGAGAATCATCGCTTTCACAGTCTCGGCACTCGTCACGATCGGTCGTGCCATTATCCATCCTTCGCGCCCGCGGATTCGAGCCGGACCCGCCGACCCGCCGCGAGACGAGCCCGCTGGGCGCTGCCGGGCGTGTCACCTCACCGGGCGTTCTGGCATCATGCGGCCGATGCCCGGAACCGCCGCTCGCTCAAGCTCCTCGCCGTCGCGCCGCCTCCGACAGACCGTCGACCACCCGCAAGCTGCCGCCACATCATGCTGATCGCCTTCGCCGTGATGTGCGGCGGACTCGTCATCCTCACCTACGGCGCTGACCGCTTCGTCGAGGGTGCGGCCGCCACCGCGACCAACCTCGGCGTGCCCGCGATCCTGGTCGGGCTGGTCATCGTCGGCTTCGCCACCAGCGCGCCGGAGATGCTGGTCTCGGGCATCGCGGCCTGGGAAGGCCGGCCCGCGCTCGGTATCGGCAACGCGATCGGCTCGAACATCACCAATGTCGGCCTGGTGCTCGGCGCAACCGCCCTGCTGATACCGATGACGGTGCGCTCGGGCATTCTCGCGCGCGAGTTCCCGCTGCTGTTCGTGGTCCTCGCCGTGGCCACGGCGACGCTGTGGGACGACGCCCTCAGCCGCACCGAGGGCCTGCTGCTACTCGGCGGGATGCTCATCATGATCGGGATAACCGTGTGGCTCGCGCTCCACGTCCAGCGCGGCGATCCCATCGTGGCCGAAATCGACCAGGAACTGCCGCCGCGCATGTCCGGCGTCCGGGCCACCGTGTGGCTGGTCCTGGGTCTCGCCCTGCTGCTGCTGGGATCGCGTTTCGTCGTCAGCGGGGCGGTCGACATCGCCGCACGCCTCGGCATCAGCGACGTCGTCATCGGCCTCACGGTGGTCGCCGTCGGCACCAGTCTGCCGGAACTGGCCGCCTCGATCGCGAGCGCGTGGAAGAACGAACACGACATCGCGCTCGGCAACGTGCTCGGCTCGAACATGTTCAACAGCCTCGGCGTGCTCGGCATTCCGGCCGTGCTCGCGCCGAGCCCCTTCGAGCCCGAGGTCATGCAGCGCGATGTGCCGAGCATGGTCCTGCTTACCGCGCTGCTGTTCCTGATGTGCCGCCCGCGCGGCGGGCAGCAGCGCATCGGGCGCGTCGACGGCGCTATCCTGTTGGGCGCGTTCGTCGTCTACCAGTTGATGCTTTTTTTCGACCACTAACCCGGATCGACCTCGATAACACGATGCCGAGCGGACGGAGAGGACCAGCGATGCCCATGCGGCACACGGCAGCCCCGGCCGGCGGCGCGCGATGGCCGATTGCGCCCGCCGCGGTTTTTGCTCAGCCTGTCCAGGGCCGCGCGGACGGCCCCGGCACCACCACGGACCCAAACCCATGACGACAGCCAGTGACTACCCCGAACTGCTCAGCGATCCGGACGCGCGCGCGCTAGCCGACATCGGCCGCGCGGTCCTCGAGATCGAGGCCCGCACGCTGGCGCAACTGGTCAGCCGTATCGATGCCGCGTTCGTCGAGGCCGCCCGGCTCATGCTCGATTGCGACGGCCGCGTGGTGGTGCTCGGCATGGGCAAATCCGGCCATGTCGGCGGCAAGATCGCCGCGACCCTGGCCAGCACCGGCACACCCGCGTTCTTCGTCCACCCCGGCGAAGCGAGCCACGGCGACATGGGGATGATCACGCCGCGGGATGTCGTGCTGGCGCTGTCGAACTCGGGCGAGACCGACGAGCTGACCGTGCTGCTGCCCCTGATCAAGCGGCTCGGCGTGCCGCTGGTGGTACTCACGGGCCGCCCCGACTCGACCCTCGCGCGCGCGGCCAGCGTCGCGATCCACGTCGAGGCCAGCGAGGAAGCCTGCCCGCTCGGCCTCGCCCCGACGTCCAGCACGACCGCCGCGCTGGCCATGGGCGACGCACTCGCGATCGCGCTGCTGCAGGCGCGCGGTTTCACCGAACGCGACTTCGCCCGCGCTCATCCCGGCGGCTCGCTCGGCCGGCGCCTGTTGCTCAAGATCGACGACCTCATGCACCACGGCGACGACATGCCGACCGTGGGACCGGATGCCAGCGTGGCCGAGGCACTGGTCGAGATGACGCGCTCCGGGCTCGGCCTGACCGCGGTGGTCGACGCCGGGCGCCGCGTACTCGGCATATTCACCGACGGTGACCTGCGCCGCGTGTTCGAACACGATCACGACGTGCGCGATGCGCGCATCGGCGAAGTCATGACGCGCAGCTGCAAGACGGTCGGCCGCGACCTGCTCGCGGCCGAGGCCCTGCGTGTCATGCAGGAGCACAAGATCAACGCCCTGCTCGTGGTCGATGCCGACAACTGTCTCGAAGGCGTGCTCAACATGCACGACCTGCTGCGGGCGCGCGTGCTGTGACCGCCCCCGTCGCGGTACGCGCGCTGGCGGCACGAATCGAACTGGTCGTGTTCGACGTCGACGGCGTGCTCACCGACGGGCGGATCATCCTCGGCGCCGACGGTAGCGAGTACAAGGCTTTCGACGTGCGCGACGGGCTCGGCATGGTACGCCTGCGCGAGGCGGGGGTGACGCTCGCCATCATCACCGGGCGCAGCTCCACGGTAGTCGCGACGCGCATGCGCGAACTCGCCATCGACCACGTCTACCAGGGCGTGCAGGACAAGCGTGCGGCCCTGCTGGCGCTGCAGTCGAAGCTCGGCATCGGCGTCGAACGGACCTGTTATCTCGGCGACGACCTGCCGGACCTGCCGGCGATGGAGGTAAGCGGGTTCGCCGTCGCGGTGGCGGACGCCTGTACCGAGGTACGACACCGCGTGGCATGGACGACGCAGGCCCGTGGCGGACGCGGCGCGGCCCGCGAACTGTGCGAGCTCATCCTCGCCGCGCGCGCTGGACGCGGCCCGAGCGGATGCAGCGTCCCACCATGAACGCCTGGCTCACCACCTTAGCCGTCCTCGCCTTCGCCGTGTTCAGCTTCTGGCTGGTGCAGGAACTCGAGGAGTCGGAAGTCGCGCCACGACGGGCGGCGCCGCACGAGCCCGATTATTATGTCGACAACATGGTCCGGCGCACCCTCGGCGTCGACGGATCGTTGCGCAACGTGCTGCGCGCGACGCGCGTCGAGCACTTCCCGGACGACGATTCGACCGAATTGGCCAGCCCCCACCTCGAGATTTACAATGGCCCGTCCGAACCGTGGCACGTCATCGCCGAACACGGCTGGATCAGTTCCGGCAACGATGTCGTGCTGCTTCACGGTGAAGTGGAAATCTGGCGTTACGGCGCCGGCGGCGAGCGCGAGTACCAGGTCCTGACGACGGAACTGCGCGTGCTGCCCGGGGAACAATACGCCGAGACCGACAATCCAACCATCATCGTCACGCCCGCCACGGTGACGCATGCCATCGGCATGCGTGCCAATTTCGCCCACGACCGTCTCGAGCTGATCAACCGGGTAAGAAGCAGGTATGAAAGCAAGCCGCGCAGCTAGATCCATCCTGCACGAGTGGGCAGTCCGCGTATCCGCGGCAGCCCTGTTGCTCCTCGCACTGCTGAGCGTACCGGACGGGGCCCGGGCGCTGTCGACGGACCGCGAGCAGCCGATCGAGATCGAGGCCGATTTCGCTGAACTCGACGACGAGGAAGGCACCACGGTCTACATCGGCAACGTGGTCGTGGTACAGGGCTCGATTCGCATGACCGGGGACCGCCTGCGGGTCAATTTCACGCCCGAGCGCGAGCTCAAGGACGCCTACCTCGAAGGCCGCCTGGCAACCTTCAAGCAGACTCCGGACGAAGGCAAGGAAGACGTCGAGGGTGAAGCGATAAACATCGAGTACCACGCCCTCGAGAACATGATCTACCTGATCGAGAAAGCCAAGGTCACCCAGGGCGAACGCCTCACGCAGGGTCATCGAATCAATTACGACACCGAGCGCAGCATCGTCACCGTGCGCTCGGCCCGCGCCACCAGCGCGGACAAGGACAGTCAGCCGAAAGAGACTTCCGGGCGCGTGCGCATCATCATCCCGCCGAAGAAGAAGGAACCGGTACCCGGGACCGGGGACGCGGTCGACGATGCCCCCTGAGCAGTCCGTCAGCATGGCCCGAACCGACATCGCCGCCCCCGACAGCACCGCCGGCAGTGCCGCTCGCGGCGCGAAGGCGAGCGTGCTCGCGGTGCGCCACCTCGCCAAGACCTATCGCTCGCGCCAAGTGGTCAAGGATGTCAGCCTGTCGGTGCGCGGCGGCGAAGTCATCGGCCTGCTCGGCCCCAACGGCGCAGGCAAGACGACCAGCTTCTACATGATCGTCGGCCTCGTGCCCAGCGAGGGCGGTTCGATCGATCTCGACGGCGAAGACCTCACGCGCCTGCCGATGGACGTGCGCGCACGCAAGGGGCTCGGCTACCTGCCCCAGGAAGCTTCGGTTTTCCGCAAGCTGACTGTCGAGCAGAACATCATGGGTGTGCTCGAGATCCTGCCCGACCTCAATGAGCACCAGCGGCGGCGCCGGCTCGATGCCCTGCTGCGCGAGTTCCACATCGAGCACATCCGCGAGAATCTCGGCATGTCGCTGTCGGGCGGTGAGCGGCGCCGCGTCGAGATCGCGCGTGCGCTCGCCACCGAACCGCGTTTCATACTGCTCGACGAGCCGTTCGCCGGCGTCGATCCGATCTCGGTCGGTGACATCCAGCGCATCATCCGCCATCTCAAGCAGATCGGGATCGGGGTCCTCATCACCGATCACAACGTGCAGGAGACGCTGCGCATCTGCGACCGTGCCTACATCGTCAACGAAGGTACGATCATCGCCGAGGGCGACGCCGAAGCGATTCTGCGCGACGAGAAAGTGCGCCGCGTCTACCTCGGGGATGCCTTCAAGCTCTGACCCCGGGGCCATGCCGGAGCCACTCAAGACACCCCCGTACGGGTCGCTAAGTGCCTGAGAAGCCGGGCACGCCGGCGGTCCGCCGCGCGATCCCGCGCCGCGCGCCTTGCGCTAAACTACGCCCTTGAACCGAATTGCCGACCGCCTTTGCGGAGGACATGAAACAGTCCCTACAACTCAAGCTCGGGCAGCATCTGACGATGACGCCGCAGCTGCAGCAGGCCATCCGCCTGCTGCAATTGTCGGCAATGGAGCTCTCCACGGAGATCCAGGAAGCGCTCGAGTCCAACATGATGTTGGAAGTTGCCGACGGCGAGGACACGTTCAACGACAACGAGACCTACGACAAGCGCGATGACTCGGGTGACGCCGAATTCGAAGCGCCACACGAGGTCGGCGGCGGGGATCCATCCGATGAGGAAGCGCCCGTTGCTTCCCCCGATATCCCCGAAGACCTGCCGGTCGACACCGAGTGGGACGAGATCTACGACACCATGCTCAGCTCGGGCAGCTCGGTGGCTACACGCGAACTCGACAGCAGCGACTACGAGCGCGCCGGCAGCGCCGACGAGTCGCTCGCCGAGCACCTCCTGTGGCAGCTCAACCTGACGCCCCTGAGCGACGCCGATCGCACGATTGCCCTGGCCATCGTCGATGCGCTGGACCGCGACGGCTATCTCGCCATCAGCGTGCCGGACCTGTGCGCGACGCTCGCCGCAGACGACGGCGAGGGCCCGGAGGAAGACGAGGTCGAGGCCGTGCTCAAGCTCGTACAGGGGCTCGACCCGGTCGGCATTGCCGGGCGCGACCTGCGCGAGTGCCTGCTGCTGCAACTCGCGCAGCTACCGGCGGAGACCCGCTGGCTGGGCGAGGCGCGGCGCTGCTGCGACGAGTTCATGGACCTGCTCGGCAACCGCGACTACAACCAGCTCGTGCGCAAGCTCAAGCTGAGCAAGGAAGAGCTGGCACAGGTCCTCGGCCTGATCCAGACGCTGAACCCGCGCCCCGGTGCGCAGTACAGCGACGAGCAGCCCGAGTATGTCGTGCCGGACGTGTTCGTCTACAAGCATCGCGATCGCTGGCGCGTGGAACTCAACCCGGACACGATGCCCGCGCTGCGCGTCAATCCGTACTACGCAAGCCTGATCAAGCGCGCCGACGCGAGCGAGGAGAACACCTCCATGCGCGCCCACCTGCAGGAGGCACGCTGGTTCATCAAGAGTCTGCAAAGTCGCAGCGAGACGCTGCTCAAGGTCGCCTCGGCGATCGTCGAGCGCCAGCGCGCCTTCCTCGAGCACGGCGAGGAAGCCATGCGGCCGCTGGTGCTGCACGACATTGCCGAAGTGCTGGAGATGCACGAATCGACCATCTCCCGCGTGACCACGCGCAAGTACATGCACACGCCCCGGGGCATCTTCGAACTCAAGTACTTCTTCTCGAGCCACGTCAGCACGACACTCGGCGGCGAGGCGTCCTCGGTCGCCATCCGCGCCGTGATCAAGAAGCTCATTGCGGCGGAGAACAATGCCAAACCACTCAGCGACAACAAGATAGCCTCGATTCTTTCGGAGCAGGGCGTCCAGGTCGCCCGGCGCACGGTCGCGAAGTATCGCGAAGCCATGTCCATACCGCCGTCGAACGAGAGGAAGCGTCTTGCCTAGGGCCTGTCCTTCTTCCATGCTGAGACGCCGCATGGCAAGCCCCCGACGCTCCGGACGCGCCCCGCGCGCCGCCTTCGACGCCGCCAATCAACAGGAGATCCTCAATGCAAATCAGTATCGATGGTCATCACGTCGACGTGACCGAGTCCATGCAGGACTACATCCGCACCAAGATGGACCGTATCGAACGGCACTTCGACCAGGTCGTCGACGTGCACGTGGTGCTCAGCGTGGAGAAGCAGCGGCACAAGGCCGAAGCGACGATTCACGTTGCCGGCAACACGATCCATGCGCACAGTGAGAACGACGACATGTACGCGGCCATCGATTTTCTCCTCGACAAGCTCGATCGGCAGGTCAAGAAGCACAAGGAGAAGCTGACCAACCACCGCGCCTGATGCGGCGCGCACGCACCTCGCCGCGTGCCCGCAAAACTCGCCACACATGATGAAAATCACCGAAATACTCTCGCCGGACCGCGTCGCGGTCGATCTCGACCTGGCCAGCAAGAAGGCCGTGCTCGAAAAGCTCGCCGGCATGCTTTCGAGCGCCGACCCGCAGTTGAAGTCGAAGGAAGTGTTCGACAGCCTGCTGGCGCGCGAACGCCTCGGCACCACCGGCCTCGGGGCCGGCATCGCGATCCCGCATGGCCGGGTGTCCACCGGCAAGCAGTCGATCGGCGCATTTCTGCGCACCGACAAGCCGATCAATTTCGACGCGGTGGACAATGCGCCGGTCGATTTGTTCTTCGCGCTGTGCGTGCCCGAAGAGGCCTGCCAGGAGCACCTGGACCTGCTCTCTGCCCTGGCTTCCCGCTTCAGCGACAAGCACTTCGTCGACAGCCTGCGTGACGCCGCCAAGGTCGACGACGTGTTCACCGCGCTGACCGCTGCGAACGGCGCCACGGACTGAGTGCGGTCGGCGCGATGAGCGATGGCACCCGCTTCCTCATCATCTCGGGCCTGTCCGGCGCCGGCAAGACGGTTGCGCTGCACGCGCTGGAAGATGCCGGGTATTACTGCGTAGACAACCTTCCCGTCGGCATTCTGCCGATGTTCGCGAGCTATCTCGCCGAGCATGACCTGCCGCACTTCGAGCGCGTCGCGGTCGGTATCGACGCGCGCAACCACCCCGAGGCCATCGCCGAGCTGCCGGCCACGATCGATGCCCTGCGCATTCAGGGTATCAAGGCGGAACTCGTGTTCATCGACGCCAGCGATGACACCCTGCTGCAACGTTTCAGTGAGACGCGGCGCAAGCACCCGCTGTCGTCCGACGTTTTCTCGCTGGCCGAAGCGATCGAACGCGAGCGCGCACTGCTCGACCGCATCGCGCTGCGCGCGGACATGCGCCTGGACACCACGCGCAGCAATGTCCACCAGCTGCGCACCAGCATCCGAGAACTGGTGACCGGTAAGCAGGCCGGCATACTCGCCCTGCAGTTCCGCTCCTTCGGCTTCAAGCGCGGCGTGCCGAGCGATGCCGATTTCGTGTTCGACGTACGCTGCCTGCCCAACCCCTACTGGGAACTCGGCCTGCGCGAGCTGACCGGCCGCGACGAAGCGGTGCGCGCCTACCTCGAGAGCATGCCGACCGTGGTCGAGATGGCGACGGACATCGAGCAGTTCCTCGAGCGCTGGATCTCGCGCTTCGAGGACGTCAACCGCAGTTACCTGACCGTCGCATTCGGCTGCACCGGCGGACGCCATCGCTCCGTTTACATGGCCGAGCGGCTGGCGCAGTATTTCGCGGCCAGGGACAAGAAGGCCGTAATCAGCCATCGCGACATCTGAGCGGGCCGCGGCCTGCGTGCGGGGAGAGCAGCGCCGATGCCGGCGAGCAACGTGACCATCATCAACCGCCTCGGTCTGCATGCCCGGGCGGCCGCGAAGTTCGTGCAGACAGCGGCGCGCTTCGCGAGCAACGTCACCGTGACGCGCGACGAGAAGTCGGTCAACGGCAAGAGCATCATGGGCGTGATGACGCTGGCCGCGGCGCAAGGCTGCGAACTGACCATCACAACCGATGGCGAGGATGCCGATGCCGCGCTGACCGCGCTGGTCGACCTCGTCGCCGACAAGTTCGGAGAGCCGGCGTGACCTTCACGCTGCACGGCGTCGCCGTCTCGCGCGGCATCGCGATCGGCCGCGTGCACGTCGTCGAGCGCAACCAGCTGCAGATCGACGAGATAAGACTCGCCGCCCACGAAGTCGAGAGCGAAGTCGAACGGCTCGGCAATGCCGTCAGCCGCGCACGCCATCACCTGCGCGAGATTCGCGACAACATTCCGAGCGGCACGCCGAACGAGATCGCGGCGTTCATCGATACGCACCTACTGATGCTCGACGACGCCTCGTTCAACGAGGAACCCGCACGGCTCATCCGGCAACACCAGTGCAATGCCGAATGGGCGGTCAAGCTGCAGCGCGACAAGCTGGTCGCGGTGTTCGACGAGATGGACGACGCCTACCTGCGCACGCGCCGCGACGACGTCGACCACGTCATCGATCGCATCATCCGCAACCTGCAGCGCCACAAACCGCTGCGGCACGAGGTCCCCGACCGCAAGCTGCAGGGCATGATTGTCGTGGCGCGCGACCTCTCGCCCGCCGACCTCGTGCTGCTGCAGCACCACGGCGTCGCGGGCATCATCACCGAGTACGGTGGACCGACCTCTCACATGTCGATCCTGGCACGCAGCCTGGGCATTCCGGGCATCGTCGGCCTGCATCATGCGCGCCGCTACGTGACCGAGGACGAGACCATCATTCTCGACGGCGAGGACGGCGTCGTCATCGGCAGCGCCAACGAGCGGATCCTCAACGAGTACCGCCAGCGCCAGGCCGAGCGTACTCGCTACGTCGCCGGCCTGCAGGTGCTGCGCGAAGCACCCGCAGTGACCCTCGATGGCGTCGCCATCACGCTGCAGGCCAATGTCGAGCTGGCCAGCGACTTCGAGAACGTCCGGGCCGTGGGTGCGAGCGGCGTCGGCCTGTACCGCACCGAGTTCCTGTTCATGAACCACGCGGACGTGCCGGACGAAGACGAGCACTTCAACACCTACCTGCAGATGGTCACGGCGCTGGACGGCGCGCCCCTGACCATCCGCACCGCCGATCTCGGTGCGGACAAGCCGCTCAGGCAGGGTGAAGAGGCGGACCAGCAGGCGGCCAACCCGGCACTCGGGCTGCGCGCGGTGCGCCTGTGCCTGCGCGAGCCATCGCTGTTCTGGCCCCAGCTACGCGCCATCATCCGGGTCTCGGCATTCGGCCCGGTACGCATGATGATCCCGATGCTGTCGAACATCGACGAAGTCCGCCAGGTCCTCGATATCGTGCGCACCATCCGCAACGAGTTCTCGAGCCGCGGGGTCGAGTTCGATCCGCACATGGCCATCGGCGGCATGATCGAGGTGCCGGCAGCCGCCATCAGCGCGGACCTGTTCGCCGCCGAACTCGATTTCCTGTCCATCGGCACCAACGACCTCATCCAGTACACGCTCGCCATCGACCGCGTGAACGACGAGGTGAACTACCTCTACGATCCCTTCCACCCCGGCGTGCTGCGCCTGATCGCGACTATCCTGGACGCCGGTTCACGGGCCGGTATCCCGGTCGCGATGTGCGGTGAGATGGCTGGCGATCGCGCCTACACCCGCCTCCTGGTCGGGCTCGGTCTGACCGAGTTCAGCGTGCACCCGGCCGCACTGCTCGAGATCAAGCACATCGTCAACAACACGTCCGCGGAGAACGCGCGTGCCATCGCACGCCAACTGCTCGACGTCGGTGACGGCGCGCGGCGCCGGGCGCTTCTCGAAGAACTGAACACGCACGGCACCTGATGGCGCCGGCGCGCGGCGCCGTGAAGCTCTGCCGAGGGTCTTTTGAAGCCTGCTAAACTGCTCCGGCCGATCGTGGACGGCGATCGCGGCCCGGGCCCCCTCACGCACTGAAGCGACAGATGGCAGAGCAGATCATTCGCACCCAGGAGTTCGTTCAGGCCATCCAGGAGGCCCTGGAGGCGAACGAGATCCGTCGCGTGCGCGAGTTCCTTGCGGAACTCGAACCCTACGAGATCAGCGATCTGCTCGAATCACTGCCGGCCCCGGTGCGCGCCGAGCTGTGGGTCCATATCGACTCGGCGATCGAAGGCGAGGTGCTCTCGCACGCGACGACCGCGGTACGTAACAGCCTGCTCGAGGGGATGGAACCGGCGCAGGTCGCCGAGGCGACCAGCGGACTCGATTCCGACGATGTCGCGGACATCCTGCAGGACCTGCCGGAGGACGTCGCCGACGAGATCCTGCTGTCGATGGACGAGCAGAACCGGCAGCGGATCGCGACCGTCCTGACCTATCCCTACGATACGGC